>NZ_JAVDQF010000001.1:1909279-2227492 GCF_031454135.1 Arthrobacter russicus | reverse complement strand
GCCGTGCTCCGGCTCGGTGAGCGCAAAGGCTCCAGTGCTGCGCAGCGCCAGGGCATCGGCCAGATAACGCGAACGCTGCTCGTCATTGCCGAACAAATACAGCGACTCCACGAACAAGTCGTGGTGCACCAGGAAGAACGTGGCCAACGAAGTGTCCACCTTGGTGATCTCGGCGATGACCAATCCGGCGAACAGCGGGCTGTAGCCCTGCTGGATCGCGGTGGAAAGCCCCAGCTTGGCCAGTTCCGGCAGGATATGCGCCGGGAATTCGGCGTCGTTCCACCATTGGACGCAATACGGGGTGACATGTTCGGCGAGGAAGTTCCGCAGTTGCACCAGCTTCTGCTTCTCGAAGCCGGTCAGTCCGGATTCGAACTGGTAGAAGTCCACCTCGGGCAAGCCGAGCACGGGCTCGGCATGGCCTGGGATCATTTGGGCTGCATCCGGATCGCACCGTCGAGCCGGATGGTCTCGCCGTTGAGCATCGCATTGGCCACGATGTGCTCCACGAGTGCCGCGTACTCGTCCGGCTGGCCCAAACGCGAGGGGTGCGGAATCTGCTGCGCGAGCGAATCCTGCGCGGCCTGCGGCAGCCCGGCCACCATCGGAGTGCCGAAAATCCCGGGGGCGATAGTCATCACCCGGATCAGCGAACGGGCGAATTCCCGGGCCAGCGGCAGGGTCATCGCGGCAACCGCACCCTTCGAGGCCGAATACGCCGGCTGCCCGATCTGCCCGTCGAAGGCTGCCACCGAGGCAGTGTTGACGATCACGCCGCGTTCGGCGGTATCGAACTCGCCCAGCACCGGCTCGCTCTCCGCCATCGCAGCGGCGGCCAAGCGCAGCACATTGAAGGTGCCGACCAGGTTCACCTGGATCACCCGGTTGAACGCCGCCAGCGGCAATACGCCTTCTTTGCCCAGGACTTTTCCAGGTGTGCCGATCCCGGCGCAGTTGACCACGACACGCAACGGAGCGATCGCCACGGCCGCATCGACGGCGGCTTGGACTTGGGTTTCATCGGTGACGTCGGCAGCTGCGAAAACGGCGCTCCCGGGGCGGGCGGCATCGAGTTCCGCGGCGAAATCCGCGCCGTTCGAACCGGGCAGGTCGACGATCACGACCGCCGCGCCACGGGCGTGCAGACGGCGAGCGGTAGCGGCACCCAGCCCGGACGCGCCGCCGGTGATCAATGCAGTGGCGTTCTTCAGTTCCACGTTCTTCTCCTCGTCGAGTTCCGTTAATGCATCCTAACTGAAATCGACCCTGCCGGGGCTTAGAGTGTCCGTATGAGCGCGGAAACCACGGCTGATGCATGGGCACAACGGGCGACGGTGGCTGAGACCGCGGTCAACACCCGGTTCGGCCGCCGGCCGTTCGGCCTTCCCGGCACCTGGCTGGCCAAGATCTCCACCGCCCCGGCGAAGAAGACCGAGTGGCACTATTGGTGGCAGGCGCACTACCTGGACTGCCTGGTCGACGCCGCCTGGCGCCGGAACCAGCACCGCGAACCGGTGGATCTGGGCCTGGCCCGCGCGCTGCTCCGCGGCATCCGGTTGCGCAATTTCCTGATCCTGGTGAACAGCTTCTACGACGACATGGCCTGGCTCGCACTGGCTGTCGGCCGGGGGCAGACCCTCTCCGAACAAGCCTTGGGCCGGGCCTTTCCCGGTGCCCGGTCGGCGCGCCGGGTACTGGGCCGGCAACTGCGCAAAGCCTTCACCGACGACTTGGGCGGCGGCCTGTTCTGGTCCAAAAAACGCGATTTCAAAAACACCCCGGTCAACGGCCCCGCGGCACTGTACTTCGCCCGCGACGGGGAAGCCGAGCAGGCGCAACACATTCTGGATTGGTTGGACGGCAACCTCTGGGATGCCGAAAAGCAGTTGTACATCGACGGAATCCACTTGCGGCCCACCGGGCCCGAGCGCGAGGAAACCGTCTGGACCTACAACCAGGGCCCGGTGCTCGGCGCATTCTGCGCGCTGCCGAGCGCACTCAACCTCGCCCGCGCCGTCCAGCTGATCGACGGCGTCGAGCGCGAGCTGAGCCGCGGCGAGCACGGCGGCGCGGTCCTGCTGCACGGCGAAGGCGACAGTGGACTGTTCACCGGGATCCTGATCCGGTATTTGGGCGTTGCGGCCCGGAATGCGCAGCTGCCCGACGAAACCCGGGAAGCAGCCCGCCGGATGGTCTTCGGAACCGCCGAGGCGGTCTGGGCCACCCGGTCGGCAGACGGCGTGTTCAGCAAAGAGCTCGGCCTCAGCGCGGAGCAGGCGTATCCCCCGGGGGCTGCAGTCGGGCTGTCGACGCAGCTTCAGGCGTGGATGATCCTGGAGACGGCACACCAGCTCGCCTCGGCTTGAACGCATCGGCGGCCAGCAGCAGGGCCACGATCGACAACGACAAGGACAGTCCGGCCAGCACATCGGTCAACCAATGATGGCCCAGGTAGAGCCGGCTGTAGGACACCGAGAAGGCGCCCAGCACGGCCACTGAGCACCACAACACCCAGACCCGGGCACCGGAGCGCCGGCTGATCAGCAAGTAGGCCAAGCCGATGAAAAAAACCCCGGCGGCGAGCGCATGCCCCGAAGGGAACGAAAACGAAGTGCTGATGCCGAACAGCATGTCCCGGGCCGGCGGCCGCGGCCGGCCGATCGCCAGTTTCACGAAGGTGCTGGTCAAGGCCACCAGCCCCATCGAAAGCGCCAAAAGCATCGGCCGCCAGACTTCCTTTTTCAGCAGTCCCCAACTCAGCGCGAGCCCGATCACGATCACGGTGAACCACAAAGGGTTGGCAAGCGTGGTGATCACGCCGAGCACACCGGTCAGCAGCGGAATCCGCTCGCCGAGCAACCAGGAGAGCAAGGGTTGGTCAACGGCAACCAGGCCAGTGCCGCGATCGACCATGTTCCAGAGCAGGAAGAAACCGCAGAGGCCGACGATGAAGAGTAGGGTCGCCCAGATCAGCAAGGTCCGGCGGCTGGCATTGGAAGGCATCCGCCTATTTTGCCCGATGCCGCTGAGCAGTTGCTATGCTTCCGGCTTCTGCTTTTGCGGGTAGGGCGCTTCGTGCCGGGCCAGCATCTGCACGAAGGCCTCGATTCTGCGCTTCCGACCGAGGTCGGTTTTGAGCTGGCTGAGCCGGAAATACAGTGCGAAACGGTTCTGCGTATTGAGCACGTCGAGCATTTGCTGGGCTTCGGGCACCAAGGCCACCGCAGCCAGCAGATCCTGCGGCAGTTCGGCATCGGACTGCCGCTGGTAGGCCTGTGCCCAGCGCCCGTCGTCCTTCGCGGCCTGGACCGCGAGCCGCCCGGCCGGTTGCATCAGCCCCCGGGCTTCCAAATCCGCGATGTGCTCGGTGTTCTTGATCGACCAGATGCTCTTCTTGGTGCGCGGCGTCCAGCGTTGGAAGAAGCTCTCCGCATCGCGCCGTTTGACCTGGCCGTCGATCCAACCGAAGCACAAGGCGTGTTCCAAAGCCGTGGCATAGTCCAGCTCGGTGGCCGAACCGCCCTTTTTGTGCAACGCCAGCCAGACCCCGGGGCGGTCCGCGTGGTGCTCGGCCAGCCAGGCACGCCATTCGACTGCATCTTTGAGCAAGAGTTCGGGCAGATCCACAGGCATTCCGCCAGATTACCCCGCAACGGGTCATGATTGAGCAGAATTCCTGGCAACGAGTGGTCCGCTGAATTCCAGAAAGCTAACTTGCTAGCATTCTAGACATGCCCGATGCCAAGACCCAGTTCAATGTCTATTTGCCGCCGGAGTTGGTCCGCGAGGTCAAGCGCCGCGGCATCGACGAGGGAATCAGCTTGTCCGCTCTGGTGGAGAAAGCCCTCCGCCGTTACCTCGAGTCAGCCGAAGGAGTTTCTTGATGCTGCGGGCCCGTCCCATCCATTTCACCTCCCGAGTGGAGGCCTTCCTGCCGATCTTCGACCTCCTGGGCTTGGCCTCCGGCTATCCGGACGAGGATTGGTACGAGTTCGACGCCGGTTCCGGGCGGATCGCGCTGCACCTCGCGGGCCCGGGCACCCCGCACGATGGCACCACCTGCCTGGGCTTCGAAGCGCGCGATCTGGACGTGTTCGCCGAACAGACCATGCAGGCCGGCAGCAAAGCCGAGACCGTGGATCTGGACCACGGCCGGGCGGTCCGGGTCACCGGATGCGACGGCCTGGAGTTCGTGGTCGACCGCGCCGAACGTCTGGAGACGGATCTCGCCGCGGACCCGAGGCTGTCCGTGAACATGATCTGGCTGACGCCGGACGTGGCCGGAGCCAGCCAGGACTTGCGCAATATCGGCGCCCGGTGGGAATCCAGCTCGGTCGACGGCCGGATCAGCGGCTTCAGCGCCAAGAACGGCGGCCGGATCCTGGCGCACTTCGCCGATGAACCAGCACACGGCGGCCTGGGCTTCGGCTACGACGGCGATTTGGAAGAGTTGCTGGACAAGTTCCTCGCCGCGGGCATCGGCGCGCACATCATCGACGAAAACTACGGACGCACGCTGCACGTACCGAATCCGGATTTCGCCGACGTCCCGCACAACCCCACCGGCCCGACCATCTGGATCAACGAAGAGAACCAGGGCGACGGCTACGGATATCTCGACCACCGGAGCACTACCGCTGAGGAACCCCGAGGATGACCGCAATCGACCATTGGCTGCCGAGTTGGGCTGCCGAACCGCTCTCCGGCCCGGACCTGCTCCGGGTGCACGGCCCGGACGGCAACGCCGTCGGCCGCGTCGAATTCACCGCGGACGGCCCGCACGACGAATCCGCGCTGTGGGAGCCCTTGCGTCAATCGACCCTGGAGGTGCGGCTCGACGGCCGGGATCCGGTTCCCGTGCTGGGCGGGTTGCTCGATCAGTGGATTGCCGGCGCAGCCGGAACGCTGGTCGCCGGAGATCATGATTCCGCGCGCAACCTGATCGTGCCGAGCCGCGATCTGCGCTTCGTCAATCCGCTGCTGGCCCGCGGCTTCGCCCCGGTGACCACCCTGGCGGCCCGGCCCGCCGGGACCATCGCCGCCGGCGGCCCGGCCGTCGTCGGGCCGGGTCCGGCCGTCGTCCGGACCGCGCGACCCGAGGACCTTGACGCGATCGGCGCCATGCTGGGCCGCCTGCAGGGCTTCGACCAGCACTTCGGGTCCGCCACCGAGCGGGCCGGGGCAGCGGAAACCCTGCTCGGATCGTTCCGCGGCAAGTTCGACCGGAATCCGGACTGGACACTGGTTTTGGCAGCCGGAGGATCGTTGCAGGGTTTCGCCCAAGTGGATCCGCCCGAGCAGGCCGGCTGGGTGCACCGGATGAGCTCGGCCGGCGACCGTGCCGGCTATTTCGGTTATCTGTTCGTCGAGCCTGGGCTGCGGAGCCGCGGGGCCGGCGCTGCCCTGGCCGCGCGGGCACATCAGATCCTCGATGCCGCCGGAGTGCCGCTCACCCTGCTTCACCAGGCCAGCAACAATCCGTACGCGACACCGTTCTGGGCCCGGCAAGGGTACCGGCCGTTGTGGAGCACCTGGAAGCGCCGTCCTGGATTCCAGTGATCCAGATCGCGGGCTTCTGCGATGCGATGCCACCGATCCCGCGCGGATCGGGTAGAACTGAAGCATGAGCGTTCGCACTCCCGACCCCAATCCAGGCTGGCTCTCCGAAGAGGACTTGTACGAGGCCCGCGGCCGACTGCCGATGATCTACGTCGAGGCAGTGCCGGTCCGGCTGGATCCCTTGGGCTATGTCAACGAGGTCGGCCTGTTGCTCCAGGCCGACGACGACGCCAGCATGATCCGCTCCTTGGTTTCCGGCCGGGTGCTCTACCGGGAAACCATCCGGGCCGCGTTGATGCGGCACATCGAAAAGGACCTCGGCCCACTGGCCCTGCCGCAACTCCCGCTCAGCCCGGTGCCGTTCACCGTCGCCGAATACTTCCCGGCACCGTCGCAGACCGGCTTCACCGACGAACGGCAGCACGCGGTCTCCCTGGCCTACGTGATCCCGGTGACCGGCGAATGCTCGCCGCGCCAAGATGCTTTGGAACTCACCTGGATGAGCCCCTACGAGGTGCTCAGCCCCATGGTGCAGGCCGAATTCGACGGCGGTCGCGGCGAATTGGTGAAGCAAGCCCTGGCATTTGCCGGCTTCAACCCGGCCTGATCACAGGGACGTCACCCGCGGAGCCCGCCTGCCGGGAATACTGCGCCCGAACGCGTTGCTCAGCCAGTATGACGAAAATCGGATTCATCGGTAGTGGAAATGTCGGCAAAGCAGTGGCGAAATTGGCGGTGGACGCCGGCAACGAAGTCCTGATGAGCAATTCGCGCGGGCCGGAATCACTCGGCGAGACGGTTGCCTGGCTGGGCGACAATGCGTCAGCCGGAACGGTATCCGAGGTCGCGGCCCAGGCTGACCTGGTGCTGGTGTCCATCCCGTTGAATAAAATCGATTCGCTTCCGGCAGAGCAGCTGCGGGGCAAAATCGTGATCGACGCCAACAACTATTACCCGGACCGGGACGGCCGGATCCCGGATCTGGAAGAAGAGACCTCGACCACCAGCGAACTCTTGCAGGACGTGCTTCCGGAGTCGTCCGTGGTGAAAGCCCTGAACCACATTTACGCTTCCGAAGTGCTCGAGCAGGTGCGGCCCGAATCCGGCGCGGCCCGGGCGCTCATCGTGGCGGGCGACGATCCCGACAGCAAGTCCGTAGTGGCCGGCCATCTTGGGAGCTGGGGCTTCGACGTCCTGGACCTCGGCCCGCTCAGCGAAGGCTGGCGGATCCAGCGGGATACTCCCGGCTACGTGGCCAACCTGGATCTGGCAGGACTCCAGGAAGCGGTGGCCAAGGCCAAGCGCTACGCCGATATGTCGCCGTCCGAATTGAGTGGCGGGGTTCCCGCGGCGGGAGACCTCTGAGCCCTTGCGCCTGAGATAGCGTGCTGTCTTTGGGTTAGCCGGTTGTCCGGCATCCGGCTAACCCAAAGACATCTGGCTATCCGAAACCGGGCGCTGAAGCCGAAAAGCCCGTCAGTTCCGTTGGACTTGGTTTTTCAACCGGCGCAGGGTCGGCTCGTGGATCGACCAGGCCACCAGCAAGCCGGCCAGCACGCCGAGCAGAGTCTCCAAGGCACGATCGGTGATCAGACTGCCCGGGGTTGCCCCCGGCACCAGATTCATCATGGTCAAGGCCAACGGCGTGATGAAGAGCATCGCCAATCCGTATTGCCGCACGATCAGGAATTCCGCCATGAATTGCAGCGCCACAAGGAGCAGCAATACTTGCCAGGGTTGCATCTGGAACTGCGACAGGGCCCAGAAAATCAGCAGGCCGCCGAAAGTGCCGACCACCCGGTGCACACCGCGGACCATGCGCCCCCAACGGTCCGCGCCCATCATCACGACTGCGGCGCTGACCATCGCCCAGTAGCTGTGCCCCAGCCCCAACAGGGTCGAGACCGCGCCGGCCAATGCCACCGCCAGTAGATAGCGCAGCGCTTGCATGCCCAGGTGGCGCCCATCGATCGGCCGAACTGCCGCGGCCGTCTGCCAGGGACGGTCCCCGGGCTGTGGCTGATCGCCGCGAAGGCGAAGATCGCGAAGAACCCGCCGACTGGGCCGAATCGGAGCAAGGTGGCGAGCACCGTCGCCGCCGCTGCGGCGAGCGCGGTCAACAGCACCAAGGTCCAAGGCCCCGGAGCCAGCCGGCCCAGCCAAAGCGCCACGAATACGGTGGCCAACATGATCAACGCTGCTTGGCTCTGTTGGAAAAGCCGCTCGCGGTAGCCCGACATCCGGCCGTAGACTCCGGAAAATGCGCCGAATACCGCGTACAGGGACAAGTCGGGCCGGTCCAGAATCAGCAGGACCAGCAAGGGCACGGCGATTCCGACGGCGGCCCGCAGCGCGGGGAAGTGGTCCGCCCGGTACGGTCCCATCCGGAAAAAGTCACCGAACCGGCCCACCGCGCACCCCCCCTTTTGAAGCGCCGGCGGCAGCATCCGCCGGCGCTCCAACTCTATCGTTTGCGCAACACCCAGAACGCTCCGCCGGTGCCCAGCCCGGTGCCGAGCAGCAGCACCCCGCCCATGATCAAGCCCCAGACCCAAGCCGGCCACCCGGCACCGGAGGCGCCGTCGACGGGCAAGGCCGCAGCATTCATCCCGCTGCCCGGCGCTCCGTCTGCCGGCACCGGCGACGCGGCGGCAGCCGGCACTGCTGCAGCGCACGGCGCAGCGCCGGCGTCTGCGGCCGGAGTCGGCTCGCCTACCTGCACCGTGAGCACCTGGGTGTCGCTGACGCTCTGCCCGGACGCCAAGACCGCGCGCTGCGTCATGGTCAACCGGTAAAGCCCCGGAGCGCTGAACGACCAGTTCCCGTGCGCGTGCGTATTGAGCGGGATCCGATAGGAACCTCCGGCGTCGAGCACGGGGATCGGCGACCCGAAGGCGCTGAGTTCGAAAACGTGCACCTGGCCCGGGCCGGAGACCGCGTCCAGCGACCAGTCGACCGGGCCGGAGACCTCCTGCGGAGCCAGCGATTCGGTATTCCAACCCAGCCAGACCAGCCCCGGGCGCTGGGTCTGCGGAATCTGGTACACCGTAGTTCCGGCCGGACCCAGGAATCCGAAGGCTCCGCCCGGGGCCGAAATCGCCGCTTCCGGCTTGACCTTGATCACGGTACTGCCCGGCTCGTGCCAGGTCACCGCACCAGTGGTGCCGTCCTTGATCTGCGAACGGAACTTGCCGTCCACCAGCCGGGAAGCGAAGTCCACGTGCCCTTGGTCGAGCACGGCGGATCCGGGCGCCGGTCCGGTGGATGAGCCTGCGCCGGGCACCGGGCAGACCGGAGCCGGAGCCGTCCGATTACCGGTAGGAACGTGGCCCGGCGCCTCGGCCGCGCTTTTGATCTGGTCGGGCAACCCATGCACCTGTTCCCCGTCGAAGCACCTCGCCGGATCGACCGTGCCCGGGTCGACCTCCTCGCCGACCACCCAGGCCACCGTGAAATCGCTGCTCTGACCGTCGGCCGCGCTGCGCTGGAACGCGGTGCAATAGACCCCGGGCGCGGAGAACACCCAGGAACCGTGTTGGTGCACACCGGCCGGGATCGTGAACCGGTTGATTCCGGCGGCGGAGTTGAATTTGATTTCCGGTTGCGCCAATTCGCCCAACTGGTACATCGCGAAATCACCGGGCGCTGGCCCCGCGCCCACGGTGCCGAGCCGGGTCAAGGTCCAATCGATGGCGCCGAGCTGCGGGACCTCCTCGGTGGACCAGCCGGGCCAGAGCAGACCCGGCTCCTGGGTCTGCCCCAGAACATAGACCTCGGAACCCGGTGCGCCGAGGAAGCCGAAGCTGGAACCGCCCCGGATGGTCCGCTTGGCCGGGTTCTTCGCCTGCAACACGGTTTTGGCCGGATCCCGGTAGACCACTTGGCCTTGCGAGGAGTCCTTGATTTCGGTGCGCAAACCATGCGCGCCCAAGCGGCTGGCCAAGTCGATGTGCCCTTCGGCGAGCACGCTCACGCCGGTCGGCCGGTCAGCGCCGCCGGGTTGCTTTCCGGGTTTGGCGACGTCGCCCGGCTTGCTGGCGGAGCCGCCGTCGGCACACGGTTTGATCGCCGAGCGGTCCAGGTACCCGGGTGTTCCGGGAGTCTCCGAGCCGACGGCGAAGGTCAGCATGCTGCTGGATCGCACCGGCTGCACGCTGCC
This sequence comes from Arthrobacter russicus, assembly GCF_031454135.1. Lineage (NCBI taxonomy): Bacteria > Bacillati > Actinomycetota > Actinomycetes > Micrococcales > Micrococcaceae > Arthrobacter > Arthrobacter russicus. The sequence goes on along the minus strand of NZ_JAVDQF010000001.1, from coordinate 2,217,774 downwards.
CAGCGGTTGCGCGTCGATGGTCAAGGGCACGCAGTAGACGCCGGGCTGGTCGAAGGACCAACGCCAGCCATCAGCCCGGCTTTGCCCGGCAAACAGGGTTTGGCCGAGCGAATCGGCGGGATTGCTGGAAAGCAGTGCGCTGCTGCCGTTGAGCAGTTGGACGGTGCCAGGACCCTGGACCTGGCCGAAGGACACGGTCAGGAGGCCACTGAGCGCACCCGGGGCGATCCGACCCGAATCGAATACCAGGGCCGGCGACGATTCGCTGTCATTGGCGTCGATCAGGTATTTCCCGCCGGAGTACAAAGTGGCGGAAACCACGAGTTCGCCCGGCGCAGCATCCCGGGCCGGGAGATTGCTGGCAGCCTGGTACCGGGCATTCAAGCCACCGCTTTTCACGTCGACGGTGGGTTCCAGGCGGAGCATCCCGGAGCGCAGTACCGGGCCCACCGGCGCCTGGTTCGGTGCAGCCCGGTCATGGGAGAGCAGGCTGAGCCCGGCCGTGCCGCCGACCCGATCGCACGGGACCTGCGCCGCGGCCTGGCCCGGATCACCCACCCAAATGGTCAACTGCGCACTATCCCGGACCCAGTCGCCGGCCGAGCGCAGGGCCTTGGCCTGGAACGCGAGGCAATATTTCCCGGGTTGCGTGAAGCTCCAGGTGAAGTGCTTGTGGCTGGCGGCAGCGATCGGCAGGCTCTGCGGCATGCCCTGCCGGGTATCGAAATAGACCGCATCCGGACGCAGCCGGTCGGCGACCGCATCATCGTAGAACATCGCGAAGTTTCCGCCGGCCGGGCCGGAGACCTCGGTCAAGGTAGCGTCCTGGAATCCGAAGGCCAAGTCCGACGGCGAGAAATCCTCGCCGCTGAAGCCGGGCCAAACGTAGTGCTCGGGATCCGGTTCGCCCTGGCCGAAATACCAGTACTTGCTGCCCGGTGCGCCGACCACGCTGAAGTCCCGGCCGGGGTCCGGAGTCGGGACGCTGCCGGAACGGACGCCGGTCAGCACCAGGTCTTGGAACGGCACGCGTTGCTGCGAATTCGCGATCTGCAACTGCAACGACTTCCCGTCGCCGCTCAACGGTGCCCGCACGTCGAGGTGACCGGCACGCACGACGGTGGCCGGTTTAGCCGGGTCTCCCGGGTCAGGGTTTCCCGGGTCAGGGTTTCCGGGGTCGGGGTTTCCGGTGGCGCAACTGAGCGGCTTGGCGGGCAAGTCCCCCACGTAAACCGTGTACCGGCCCGAGGCGGTCAGCATCCCGCCCTGTTTGGTCTTCAGCGCTTGGCTGATGGTCAAGCAGTACCGTCCCGGCACGGTGAATTCGGTGCTGAGCGATGAGGTGACGCCGAACAGGGCCGGCTCGGAGCCGCCCGGTGCCGACCCGTTCAGCAACGAACTGTCCAATGAAACCGGGCCAGTGGCCCCTTTCCCGGTCAGCACGGCCTTGCCGCCGGCCGGCGTGCTCGCTTCGAGCAGCGCGAACACGTTTGCCGCATTGGTGCCGGTGAAATCCCGGGTGCTTTCCCCGCGCGCATTGAGCTCGGAGGACGGCTTCCCGGCTCCTCTGCTCACCAAGGTGCCCGCGCCGATCAACAACCGGCCGGAACCGGAGTATTCCGAGCCGGTCTCCGCGGAACCGAGCACTGTTCCGGCGGCGAGGTAGTTTTCGGTGGCCGGAGTGCCGAATCCGCCCTGCGGCAGCCGGTCCGCGGCGGCCAGGTGCAAAATCGCCTGTTCCGCCGGAATGAAGGTCTGCTTGCTGAAATCCTTGCCGCCATCGGCGTCGGACCAGGCCCCTTGGGTGAGCGCGATCCCGGCCCGGAACGACTCGACCCGCCCCGGATTGCCGTCGAAGGCCTTGGCCAGTGGTGCGATCTGGGCGTAGCCGGAGTCGATCACCGTGGGCGGCGGGCTGTCTGCCCGAGCCGATACGGCAGCCGCCAGTTGCCCGGGGACAACGGCCGCTCCGATCAGGAGCAGGGATGCGAGCAGAGCAGAGCGGATTTTCACGGGATGCTTTCCGACGTCGGTGAACGGGCCGGTTGCGGGGCCGGACGGCAGGTCCGGCCCCGCAACCGCATGGAGGGCTGATTACTTGGTGACGAACTTCACGGTGATCGGGCTGGAAGCACCGACCTTGTTCTCCGGGTTGCTTGCCGAAATGGTCACCAGGTAGGTGCCTTTGGCGCTGAAGGTCCACTTCGGGTGCGCATGGAACGCTTCGTCCTCATTGGCTTTGAGCGCCGCGGTGTAGCTGTTGCCCGAGGTCACGACGCCGGTGCTGGCCGGAAAGTCCAGGCGCACCGTGCCCGGGTTGCCGGCCGCCGGGACGACCGTGAACTTCACATGGTCGCCAGCCGACAGTTTGTTGTACAGGCCCTGCTCTCCGGACGCTTCACCGGGGGCTTCGTTGCCGGAACCAGCGAACCCGGTGAACAGCTCGTTGCCGGTTTGCGTGGCCGGGATGATCCAGTTGCCGCCTTCCTTCTTGCTGACGTCGAACTCGACGTCGCCGACCTGTGCCGCGGTGTAATAGTTCCCGTGGAACTCGTCGTTGGTGCCCAGGACCAGGTTCTTGCCGTTGGCGCTGATCGACGCCCGGGCGATGTCGATGTGTCCTTCGGAGATCACGGCGGTGGCCGCCTGGGCCGGTGCGCCGACCGCCAGGCTCAGTGCCGCGATGCCGGCGAAGACGGTGCTGGCCAAACCGGTCCGGAAGAACTTCTGCTTGCTGGGTGTGGCGGATTCAAAGGTTTTGCTGATAGTCACAATGCGCTCTTTCTAGCGTCGGAGTTGCGAGGTTGTTGAGAATGATTCTCAACAACCTCATCCTGGTTCAGATCCAGTGCAATGTCAAAGGCGGGGCCTCCGCCGCCGGATTCCGGGACTTTCTTCGTCGCAGTCAGCCGGCCCAAGAGGCCGTGCTTCGGTGCGAACAGCCAAGCCAGGACGAACAGCGAGGTGGCCACCAACACGATCGTGCCGCCCACCGGGAGGTCCAAGCTCCAGGAGATGTACAACCCGATCAATGCCGAAGCCGCGCCGATCAACGGGGCGATCAGCATCATCAGGCCCATCCGGTCAGTCAGCAGCCGGGCCGCCGCCGCCGGGGTGATCAACAAAGCCAGCACCAGGATGTTCCCGATCGTCTGCAAGGAAAGCACGACGGCGATCGTCACCAGGACGTAAAGCGCCATGTCGAGCCAGAGCACCGGCAGGCCCACGGACCTGGCCATCTCCCGGTCCACGCTCACCGCGACGAATTCCTTGTAGAACACCGCGACGATCAACAGCAGCACCGCGCCGCCGATGCCGACGGTCCAGACGTCCTCGGCCGGGATGCCGGTGATCGAACCGAACAGGAACGACTCCAACGAGCCGGCGTAGCCCGGAGCCCGCGAGATCACGATGATGCCCAGCGCGAAAGCCGCGGCGAAAATCACGCCGATCAGACTGTCCTCCTTGAGTCGTCGGTTCTGCGAAAAGAGCGCCACCAGGACCGCGGTGAGCACACCGGCAGCGGCTCCGCCGAGCATCAGATTCCCTTGCAGCACGAAAGCCACGGCAAGGCCCGGGAAGACCGCGTGGGATACCGCGTCGCCGATGAACGCCATGCCGCGCAGCACCACGAAGGAACCGATCACCCCGCAGATCACCGAGGAGAACAAGGAGACCAGCAAGGCCTTGGGCAAGAAGCTGAGCGTGGGGTTGCCCAGGTCATTGAGGAAATCCAGCGGACTCATGCGATCCCCCGCGGATCGCCGGCCGGGCTTGCCGCCACATCCGCGGCAACGCCGGGAAGCAGCACTCTCGCGCCGAACAGCCGGCGCCAATGCACCGAGTTCAAAACCTCGGCCGGCTCGCCGTCGATCAGAATCCGCCGGTCCAGGAGGCAGAGCCTGCTGCATTCCAGGGCCGCGCTGTAGAGATCGTGCGTGGTCATCACAATGGCCCGGCCCTCTGCCGCCAACTCGGCGAACAGCCCGGTGAGCAGCTCCTGGGTCGGCACGTCCAACCCGGTGAACGGCTCATCCAGGAGCAGCAGCTCGGGATTGAGCGCCAGCGCCCGGGCGACCAACACCCGCTGGCGCTGCCCACCGGAGAGCTCGCCGACCGGCCGCTTGGCCAAATCGGCCAGCCGGACCCTGTCGATCGCCTCGTGCACCGCCCGGAAATCCGTGACCCCCGGGCGGCGGAACCAACCGATTCTGGCCACCCGACCAGTCATCACGGCGTTTTCAATGCTGATCGGGAAGTCCCAGGAAAACTCGTGCCGCTGCGGCACATATCCGACCAGATCCCGGGCCTTGCCGATCGGCCGCCCGGAGACCGCCACCGAACCGGACCGCTTGAGCAGGCCGAGCACCGCCCGGAGCATCGTAGTTTTGCCGGCGCCGTTCGGGCCGAGCAGGCCCACCATTTCACCGGCGGCGACGCGCAGATCCACCCCGTCGACGACCCTGCGGCCGGCCAACTCCACGTGCAGGCCGCGGATCGCCAAGACCTCATCCACCGGAGTCCCCGCTCCGGACCGCCGGTTCATCGTTGCTGCCCCAGCTTCGCAACGGCTTCCACCTCGGATTTGGCCCGCCGGCTGGAAACGATCGAGCGCAGCAAGCCGATGAGCAGCCCGGCAAGCAACAGCGCCAGGAGCACCCCGCCGGCGGCCCACAGCAACTGGCCGCCGGCCGGATCTGCCGACCCGGCCGGCACGGCAGCCGGGCTACTCGCCAGAGCCAGCTGGGCGAACCCCGGCTCCGGGTCCGTGGCCGAGCCTACTGCGAAACGGAGCACCTGCTTGCTCGATGCGGTGCTCCCGTCGGTGAGCTCGGCAGTGAACTCCACGGACAAGAAATAGATGCCCGGGGTGCTGAACACCCAGTTGGCATGGGTGTGCGCGTTCGCATCCATGAACACGTCCTGCTGGCCGGTTCTGCGCGAATCCCAGAGCACTTGCGGTTGGCCCAGATTTCCGCTTTGCAGATACATCATCACCGTGCCTGGACCCTGCACTCCGGTCAGGCTCAACCGGGCCTGGCGCTTGATCGCGGTGATCACCTGCGGGTCCTGGGTATTCCAACCGGCCCAGACCACGCCCTGCTGCTGGGTCTGCGGCACCACATAGACCTCACTGCCCGGCGTCGCGCCCAGGAAGGCATAGCTCGGATCGTCCGGGACCACCTGCTTCGCGGCATCCGCCACTTTGAGCACGACGTCGGGCAGGTTCCGCCACACCGGCTGCGGCCCGGAAGAATCATGGATTTGAATGAGCCAATTCCCGGTTCCGCCCTGGCCCGCAGCCGTGCCGTCGAAGCGCGGACCGATGTCGACATGGCCCTGCTCGATCACCGCGCGCCCGGCGACCGCCGGCTCCTGGGCAGAAATGGTCTGGTCGAGGTCCCCGGCCGGACGGATCGAAGGAATCGAGCCGGACCGGCCGGTGGCGAACGGGGCGAGGGCCAGACTCCCGGCGAGGAGGAGGGCGAGCAGTTTCATGGGACAGCTTTCTAGGTTGCGGACGGGTATCGGCGGGCCGGGATTCCGACCCGCGGGGTCAGTGCCTCGGGTTCAGGCAATTGGCGAGCGAATCGGCATTGGCCCGCATCATCTGCAGGTACGTGCTGACCTGCTGGTCGAAGCTGTCGCCGTAGATGCTGCAGACGTTGATCCCCAGCTCGGCGGCCAGCTGGGTCAGCGTTGCGGAGCGGGTCCGCAGATTCGGCTCCAGGAAGACCGCGGGAACCTGCAGATTCTGGATCGTCTGGGTCAGCTTCTGGCGTTCCTGGACACTGGGCTCGGTGGCCGGGTTCGGGGTCACGAAACCCGCGACTTTGAGCCGGTACCGGTCGGCGAAATAGCCGAAGGCGTCGTGCGTGGTGATCAGCTGCCGGTTTGCCTCCGGAATCGAATCGATCTTGGCTTCCACATAACGGTCCAGTTCGTCGAGCTGGACCGAATAATCCTGCGCATTGCGCGTGTAATCCTCCCGGCCGGCCGGGTCCGCAGCGATCAAGGCGTCCTTGATCACGCCGAGATAGGCCTTGGCATTGCGGACGTCCTGCCAGAGATGCGGGTCGATTTCGCCATGCACGTGCTTACCCAGGACCGCTTGCGGCAGTTGGTAGACCTGGGCGCCGGAACTACCGAGGAACCGGTAACCCGGCCCGGCCGGAACTTCGTGCAGCGCTTTGTTGGGCACTTCGATCACGGTATTGCCGGCGTCGAACTCGCTTTGCGTGTAATCTCCGGAGCCCTCCGGATCCGCGTAGAGGTACAGTTCCTTGCGGTCCAGATCAGCGGTGACATCGGCATGCCCGCTGCCCAGGACCTTTTTCCCGGGGCCGGCCTCGGCCGGATTGACGCCTACCGCGAAGCTGAAAGTCTGCTCGCCGATTCGCTGCGTGCCGGCAGCGGTTTTCAGGTCCGCTTGGACGGTGAGCCGGTAAATGCCCGGTGCGGTGAAGGCCCAGCTCAAATGCGTGTGCGCATCCGGCGGGAGCGTAGTCCGGTCCTTCTCCGGCGACACCCCGTCAGTCGAGTCGAAGTACAGCTCGGTTTTGCCGAAGGTCTCCGTGCCGTAGGCCAGCAACGCTCCGGGACCGTCCACCGAGACCGCGCTGAGCAGCACATCGGAGTTCCGGTCGGCGCCCAGCCCGGTGCCGGCGCCGCGCACCCGCAAACCCAGCCAAATCGTATCCAGGGTCAGATTCTCCAGCAGCGGCATGATGTGCGCCCCGTACTTTTCACTCGCTTCGGCCAAGGAAATATTCGGGGTTCCCGGGCGGAGATTGGCATCCAGCGATTTGATCAGGTTGTGTTCTTCGAGCAGCAGGTGGTTGGTGAAGGCGACATCCGCGTACGCGATGTTCCGGACATCGCGCAAAGTCGGCTCATAGCTGTGCGGATCAGCTCCTTCGGGAACCAGCGGCAGCACTTCGGCCCGGTTCCCGGCAACGTTTTTCGCCAAGTCGGCGATGATCCCGGTGCTGGCCACCACCTTGAGCCGGTGATCGCCGGCGTCGAAGGTACTGGTGGCCGAGCAGCCAGAGAGCAGCAGCAGGACAGCGAGCGCTGCGCCAATGGCCCGGCCGGGAGCAGGCGAGGCGGGGAATGAACGGGGCATCTGGCAGAGCTTTCCGAAGTAGGCGACTTGCACAGTCTAATCATTAATGATTCTCATTCGCATTAACACTTTTCGGAGCCCGCCCCTCGTTTCAGATAGCCGCATGTCTTTTGGATAGCGTTTTGCACGTCAAACGGCTATCCGAAGAGCGCCCAGCTATCCGAAAACGGAACCGAAGCGGACGACTCGCGCCGGGCTGAGAGAATAGACGGGTGCCTCAATCAGATTTCAGCTTCACGGTCGGCTCCAGACTCCGCGACACCGGTTCGGCGACAACCGACGACGGCGGCGAATTCCTCGGCCGGACCGGAACCATCAGCACTCCGCACGGCGAAATCCAGACGCCGGCCTTCATCGCGGTCGGCACCAAAGCCACGGTCAAAGCCGTACTGCCGGAGTCGATGAAGGAACTCGGCGCGCAAGCCCTGCTGGCCAATGCGTACCACCTCTACCTGCAGCCCGGGCCAGACATCGTCGATGCGGCCGGCGGCCTGGGAAAGTTCATGAATTGGGCCGGGCCGACGTTCACCGATTCCGGCGGATTCCAGGTGATGAGCTTGGGCTCAGGGTTCAAAAAGGTCATCGACATGGTCAACGTCGACCAGAGCGGCGCAGACGACCGGGTGGCTCCCGGCAAGGAACGCCTGGCCCATATCGACGACGACGGCGTCTGGTTCAAGTCCCACCTGGACGGCAGCAAGCACCGGTTCACCCCCGAAGTCTCCCTGCAGATCCAACACCAGCTCGGCGCGGACGTGATGTTCGCCTTCGACGAGCTGACCACGCTGCACAACTCCCGCGGCTACCAGGAAGAAGCCTTGGAACGCACCCGGCTCTGGGCCGAACGCTGCATCGCCGAACACCGCCGGCTCACCGAAGTCCGGGAAGCCAAGCCGTACCAGGCGCTCTTCGGCGTCATCCAAGGCGCACAGTACGAGGGCCTGCGCCGCAAGGCCTCGCGCGACCTGGGCGGGATGGAAATCGATGGCATGCAGTTCGACGGCTTCGGCTTGGGCGGCGCCCTGGAGAAGGAAAATCTGGGCACCATCGTGCGCTGGTGCTGCGAGGAACTGCCGGAAGCCAAGCCCAAACATTTGCTCGGCATCTCGGAGCCGGACGACATCTTCGTGGCGATCGAAAACGGTGCGGACACCTTCGATTGCGTCTCACCGACCCGGGTCGCCCGGAACTCCGCGTTCTACACGCCGTTCGGACGCAAAAACCTCTCTAACGCACAATACAAACGCGACTTCGGCCCGCTCATGGACGGTTGCGATTGCTACACCTGCACCCATTACAGCCGGGCATACATCCACCACTTGTTCAAGGCCAAAGAGATGCTCTCCGCCACGTTGATCTCGATCCACAACGAGCGCTTCGTGGTGAAGCTGGTGGACGACGCGCGGCGCTCCATCGACGACGGCTCGTTCTTCGAGTTCAAAGCGGAGACCTTGGCCAACTACTACCCCGCCTGAGGCTTGGTGATGCCAAGCTCGGAGCATCCCGAGAGTTCCGTGAATTCCATTGTCCGAATCACAGGGAACCCATAGGATCGGCTCATCGCCCGACTCTACCCGAGGGAACTTCTGATGAAATTGCGCAGCTTCATCCTGCCCGGCACGGTACTCGCCTCGGCAATCGGCCTCCTCCTCGCTCCTATCGCCAACGTGCCACTGGCCAATGCAGCACCGGTCACCGGCTCCTCCGCCGGCCCGGACGCAGTCACCGGCCAGGACGCGCTGGCCAAAGGCCCCGGCCTGCTCAACATCGCCTCGGCCAAATCCGGCTTGAGCGTCGATCGGCTCAAGAATCTGCTCCGCGGCGACAATGGCCTGTGGATCGACCGCCAAGGATCGCCGTTCTTCGTCGAACCGAGCCTGACCCCGCAGCAGAAGGCGGATTCCGCGGCCGAACGCCCGGCTCCGGCCGCCGGCAGCGCGGCGGCCCCGGCCCCGGCCCCGGCCGACGCCTTCGCACTGCATTCCCGGCCGGGTTCCACGAAAACGATTTTCCTCGACTTCGACGGTGCCGTGATCACCGGAACCGCGTGGAACGACAGCAGCCACCCGAGCTATGACGCCAAGCCCTTCGACACCGACGGCGATCCGAGCAGCTTCAGCGACAGTGAACGCAAGGCCATCATCGAGTCCTGGCAGCGGGTTTCCGAGGACTACGCGGTCTTCGACGTGGACGTCACCACCGCGGACCCCGGTGACGCCGCGCTGAACCGCAGCTCGGCAAGCGACAACGTCTACGGCTCGCACGTGGTCATCACGCCGACCACCGACGTCCGCCCCGGCGTGGGCGGCGTGGCCTATGTGGGGACCTTCAACAGTGCCAACAACGGCCAGAACCAGCCGGCCTGGGTCTTCAGCAGCAACCTCAGCAATGTCGCGAGCAATATCGCCGAAGCGGCCACCCATGAGGTCGGGCACAACCTCGGCTTGAGCCATGACGGCGACAGCCAGCGGTCGTATTCCCGCGGGCAGGGGATCTGGGCCCCGATCATGGGCGCCGCTTACGGGAAACCACTGTCCCAGTGGAGCAACGGCGACTACAAAGACGCCAACAACAGGGAAGACGACCTTTCGGTGATCGCCGGGCACGGCCTGTCCTACATCCCGGCCAATCACGGCACCAGCACCGCCTCCGCCAGCGTGATGGCCAAAGGCAGCAGCTACAACGGAACCATCCTGAGCAGGACCGACGTGGCTTACTACAAGGTGGTGGTCAGCGCTTCCGGAGCTTACACCTTCGCCGCGACCCCGCCCGCGGTGGGCGCCAATCTGGACATCAAGCTGAGCCTGCTGGATGCCAACGGCACCCAGCTCGACTCCAACAACCCGGTGGCCACCAAAGCGGCGAGCAGCACCGCCGCCGGAATCGACGCCAAGCTCAGCGGGACGCTGGCCCCCGGCACCTATTACCTGACCATCGACGGCGTCGGCCAAGGCGATCCCCAGGTCGACGGCTACAGCGACTACGGCAGCATCGGCAGCTTCACGCTCGCCGTCTCCTGATCCGGACTGCTGCGCTGCCCGAGGTGCTTGCGAAGAAAACTGCCGCTTCGGCGTAGATTGGCGATATGAACCCGCCCTTCACGCCCGCACCGGCTTTCAGCACCCGACCGACCCTGCGCGGAACGTTCGGCATGAGCGCGAGCACCCACTGGTTGGCCACCGCATCGGCGCAATCGGTCTTGGAACGCGGTGGGAATGCTTTCGACGCGGCAGCTGCGGCGGCCTTCGTACTGCACGTGGTCGAACCGCACCTGAACGGTCCCGGCGGCGACCTGACCGCGATCTTCGTCTCCGGCGCCGATCCGCAGCCAACGGTATTGATGGGCCAAGGGCCGGCGCCGGCGGCGGCCACCCGGGAACACTTCCTCGCCGAAGGGCTGGACTTGATTCCCGGATCGGGCGTTCTGGCGGCTGCGGTCCCCGGTGCGGTGGACGCGTGGCTCCTGCTGTTGCGGGATCATGGAACTTGGGACTTGGCCGAGGTCTTGGCCTACGCGATCGGCTATGCCCGGGATGGGCACCCGATTGCGGCCGGCGTCTGTCGCACCATCGCGACGGTTTCGGATTTCTTCCTCGAGCATTGGCCGACGTCGGCCGCGCAATGGCTGCCGGAAGGGAAAGTCCCGCAGGCCGGTGATTTGGTCCGGAATCCGGCCTGGGCAAGCACCTTGCAGCGATTGGCCGACGCCGCACACGGTGCACGGGTCTCCGGGATCGACGCCGCACGGGCGCTCTGGCGCGAGCAAGCCGGCCGCGCCGCCGGCGATTTCGCCGCTACTGCGCACCGGCATTCCTCCGGCCGCGATCATTCCGGGGTCATCACCGCAGCGGACTTCGCGGCTTTCGAAGCCGGCTACGAACGTCCGGTCAGCATCGATTTCCGCGGGTACACGATCGCCAAAGTCGGTGCTTGGAGCCAGGGCCCGGTGCTCCTGCAAACCCTGCAGATCCTGGCCGGCTTCAGCGATGACCGGCTGGACCCTTCGACTGCGTTGGGCGCCCACACCATCCTCGAGGCGCAAAAACTCGCCTTCGCCGATCGGGATGCCTACTACGGCGACGACGAAAATATTCCGCTTGACGTACTTCTTTCGCCGGAATACGCCGCACAGCGCCGTACGCTCATCGCGGAGACCGCGAGCCACGAATTCAGACCCGGCCGTGTCGCCGGAACCGAGGCCTTCCGTCCGCCGCTGCGCACCGAATATTCCAATTCCGACATAGACGGCTCGGGCGCCGGGGTCGGCGAACCCACCATACGGCCCAACGGCGAAACCCGGGGCGACACCTGCCACCTCGACGTCGTCGACCAATGGGGGAACTTCATCTCCGCGACACCGTCCGGCGGCTGGCTGCAGAGCTCGCCCTACATCCCGGAGATCGGCTTCTGCCTGGGCACCCGGCTGCAGATGAGCTGGCTCGAAACCGGCGGCCCGGCAACCCTGGAGCCGGGCAAACGGCCACGCACCACGCTCACTCCGACCATGGTGCTCAAAGACGGCCGGGCGGTCGCGGCGTTAGGCTCCCCCGGCGATCAGCAGGACCAGTGGCAGTTGCTCTATCTGCTGCGCACCATCGTCGGCGGCTACGAACCGCAGCAAGCCATCGACGCCCCGGCTTTGCACACCACGTCGCTGGCCGGCTCATTCTGGCCGCGGACCTGGGAGCCCGGCGGCGCTGTCGTGGAAGACCGGATCGGCACCGACGTCATTGCCAAGTTGGAGCGTCGCGGCCACGTGGTGGCCCGCGCCGGCGATTGGGGCCTGGGCCGGCTCTCGGTGGCCGGGCGGACCGGCGACGGAGTACTCTACGCAGCAGCGAATCCACGCGGCATGCAGGGCTACGCAGCCGGACGCTGAGCGCCGAAGACACTGGAGGATCGGATGGAAATCTCAGAACTATTGCTCGACGCCTTCAACCGGATCGACGAAGAAGTCCGCGACGTATTGCACGGTCTCGACGAGCAGGCTTTGAACACCGGGCCGGACGGTGCGAATTCGATCGGCTGGCTGGTCTGGCATTTGAGCCGGGTCCAAGACGACCATCTGAGCGAAGTCGCCGGCCGGGAGCAGATCTGGCTCGGCTCGGGCTACCAAGCGCGGGCCCGACTACCCCTGCCCGAGACCGACACCGGCTACGGCCACACCGAAGCACAAGTAGCCGGCGTCCGGTTCGACGGGCCGGATCTGCTGTCCGAATACCATGCGGCGGTGCACCGGATGACCGCGGACTATCTCAGCGCCCTGCAGGGCGCGGATCTGGACCGGATCGTGGACACCCGGTGGAATCCTCCGGTCACCCTGGGCGCCCGGCTGGTCAGCGTGTTTTCCGACTGCTCCCAGCATGTGGGGCAGGCTGCCTACGCCAAAGGGCAACTCGGCCGCTGAACCGGAACGGCTCAGGCCTGGGTCGCCGGAGCCGCGCCGTAGCTCGGCTCGCGCTTTTTGATCCAGCCGATGACCATCGCGGTGACCGGTACCAACAGGTACTGCAGCGCGACTTTGTAGACGAATCCGACCAGGGTGTAGTTGACCAAGCCGCCGAAATCGGTGATCCCGATGATCGGCGCGGCGACGGCGCAGAAGATCAACGTGTCCACGAACTCGCCGGCTCCGGACGAGCCGAGCAGCCGCACCCACAGCCGCCGCTCGCCTTGGCGCGCCTTGAGCCGCACCATGATGAACGAGTTCAGCAATTGCCCGGCCAGGAAGGCGAGCAACGATCCGGCCACCAAAAGCGGGACCGGACCCAGTACGCCCTCCAAGGCGGCTTGCTTCGCCCGGCCGAAATCGTCGTCGAACCCGGGCAGCATGATGATCACCCAGTAGCAGAGCGAGGCGAAGATCGAGAGCCCGAAGCAGGTGAAAACCGCTTTCCGCGCCATCTTGAAGCCATAGACCTCGCTGATCACATCGCCCAGGATGTACGCGAACGGAAACAGGAAGAAGCCGCCGTCGGTGATGATCGGACCGAACTGCACGCCTTTGACCGCGCCGATGCCGGACAGGATCACAATCGTGCCCATGATGGCGAGCAGAATGCCGAAATACCGGCTGCCGACGGCGGCGTATTGCAGGCTGGGCGCAGGGGGTGCGGTCGGGTTCACGGAAGAATCCTTTGGCTGGGCTGATATCCGATGGCCCGTCTGCACCCAGGCCGCCCACCATTCTACGCATGATCGGCGGCGCTGCGGTTACGGGATGTCCGCCCCGCGATGCAGGATCCGGCCCCGGAAGAAGTCCGGATCGCGGAAGTACATCACGACCATCAACACCGCGCCCAGCAGGATCACTCCGATGCCCAGGATGAAAACCAGCCCCACCCCGCCGAGCTCGGATCCGGAACCGTATTCCGGGTCCATCGAATCGATCGCGGTTTTGACGAAGAACAGCAACAGCATCACTCCGCCGAGCAGCGGCAGCAGGAACCGGAAGACGAACCAGCGCACCGAACCGAACCAGCTCCGGCGGAAGTACCAGACGCAGGCCAGGGCGGTGATCCCGTAATAGAAGCAGATCATCATGCCCAAGGCGGTCACGGTGTCAGCAAGCGCATTCTCCGAGACCACGCGGGTGATCGCGTAGAAGGCGCCGGCTGCGACCGCGGCCGTGACCGTCGCCGTCGACGGCGATTTGTAGCTGGGGCTGATCCGGCCCAGCGACTTCGGCAACGCCCGGTAGTGGCCCATCGCCAGCAAGGTGCGGCCCGGAGAGACGAAAGTCGATTGCAACGACGCCGCCGAGCTGGAGAGGATGCCCAAAGACATCAGGATCGCGAACGGACCCATCACCGGCCCGGCCAGAACCGCGAAGATGCTGGCTTGGTTGTCCGGATTCCCGGTGCCGAGGCCGGTTTCGCCCACTCCGGCGTAGGACAGCGTGGCCAGGGCAACCGTCATGTAGATGACCACGATGATCAGCACCGTGAGCATGGCGGCCCTGCCGGGCGTCCGTTTCGGATTCTTCATCTCCTCGTTCATGGTCAGCGTGGTGTCCCAGCCCCAATACACGAAGATCGACAGCGACACCCCGGCGGCGAATTCGGAGAAGGAGTTCACCCCGAACGGGTTGAACCATTCGGGCGTGATCATGGTCGCGTCGAACGCGGTGCCGTTGGCCACGTGGGCGAAGGCCGAAATCGCGAACCAGCCGAGCACCAGCAACTGGAATCCGACCAAAACGTACTGCACGGTCTTGGTAGTTTCCATGCCCCGGTAGGACACCCAGCAGGCCAACGCAATGAACACCAGGGTGGTCAGGATGTTCAACCAGAGCACGTGGCGCAACTCGCCCAACTCCGGATTCCCGAAGATCTGGCCCAGCAGCAAGTAGAAGAAATCCACCGCGACCGCGGCCAGATTCGAGAGCACGATCACGGTCGCCGCGATCAGGCCCCAGCCGCCCATCCAGCCAATCCAGGGGCCGAAGGCCCGGCTGGCCCAGGTAAAGGAGGTCCCGGAGTCCGGCATCGCGTTGTTGAGTTCGCGGTACCCGAACGCTACCAGGATCATCGGGATGAACCCGACCAGGAATATCGCCGGCAAATGCACGCCGACGACGGACACCGTGGGTCCCAGCGCGGCGGTCAGGGTATAGGCCGGCGCAATGGTGGAAATCCCGATCACCACCGCCCCGAGCAGCCCGACCGATCCGGCTTTCAGGCCCTTCTCGCTCAATCCGGAGCTGTTCGGGCCTGCTTCTCCGTGGCCTGAAGACGTCTTTGTCTGGCTCATATCACCCTCTAGTAACTCTGCTCGGATTGCTGCCCGCGGGGCAGCACGATCATCGGGACGGGCAGGGCGCGCAGAATCCGTTGCGCGGTGCTGCCCAAAAACAACGCCCGGTTCTGGGCCAGCCGGCTGGATCCGATCAGCAGGACCTCACCGTCCTGCCAGGCCAGCGCGTCGACCGCCTGCTCGATGCTGCGGCCTTGTGCCACCACGATCTCCACCGGTGAGCCGAGGGGCGGGCGGTCCGCCGATTCGGTCCGGAGCTTTTCTTCCAGATAGCTCCGGGCCGCCTCCTGCAAGGTTCCAGAGGCCCCCGGCTCGAGGTCCTGGTCGAGCGCCAAAAGCGAGATCAGGCGCAACGGCAGGGCACGCCGGGCCGCGGTGTCCAAGGCCAAGCCCAGAACCTCGTCGGCTCCGGGACGGGTACCCACGCCGCAACTGAGCCGGCTGATCGGCTCGGTGTTCTGATACCCGCCCGGCGCCAAAGCCACCGGGATCTGCGCCGAATGCAGGAGCGAACTCGCCGTACTGCCCACCGTGAATCGCTTGAAGAGGCCATTGCTGGCCGCACCTACCACCAGCAATCCGGCGTCGAGTTCGGCGGCCGCGGCATTGAGCGCCTCGGCTTCGGATTCGGCGAAGCGAAGCTGCCCCCGGGCAACGACCTCGGCCGGAACCATCGCCAGGGCTTCATCCAGCCAGCTCTGGGCTTGCTGCTGCAAGGCACGGTCGAATCCCGGAGCCGGCGGATAGGCCGCCTTGAAGGGCGAGTCCTGCGGCAGGACCAGCACCAGATCCAGCTCGGCGTCCTGCCGTTTGGCCAGGGCGACGGCCAAATCGAGCGCCTCCCGGCCACGGGCATTCGCGGTATAGCCGACGACGTAGCGCATCAGCTGCTCCGGCCCAGTTCGCGCAGCAGATTCTGCGCGGTGTATTCGCCCATCCGGACTGCGCCGTCGACGTGCTGATAGCCTTCCGCGGCCAAATCCGAAGAGGACCAATGGATCGGCCCGACCGGAGTCAGCTGATCCGCGCCGTAACGGTGCAGGCCGCCCAAATCGAAGCTCGCGGCATACGCCCCGCGGGTCCACTCTTCGGAACCCCAATCCGATTCGTAGTAGACCTCCGGGTCCAGGGCCGCCGGGCCCAGGTAGCGGGCCAGCGAGGCGAGGACTTCGGCGCGCCGCTCATCGGCGTCGAGTTCGAACACCCGATCCGCCTTCTCGTCTGAAATGAATCCGACCAAGGTACCCCGCGGGTCCCCGTGATTGGTGTTGTCGTACACCTCCTGGACCAGCTCGGCAGCGCCGAAGCCGGTCCCGGAAAGCCCTTCCTGGCGCCAGAAAGGTGTCGTATAGACCGCATGGACCTTGATCACCAGGCCCAAGGACTGGTGCTGGTGCATCTGGTGCTGCCGCCGGGGCAGCGGCGGGTCGAAGGAGACCCGGGAATACAGGTTCGGCGGCACCGCCATGACCACCCGGCGACCGGACACCGTGACACCGTCGGCTTCGACCTGGACCGAGTCCCGGTCCCAGCGGATCGTGCGCGCCGGCGCGTTCAAGCGCAGATCCGGGCCCAGCCGTTCCGCCAACAGCTCGGACACCTGCTGCATGCCGCCGATGACGCGCTTGTCCAGAATGAAATTGTCATCCACCAGGTTGCTGAAGGAGCCGGCCGAGGCGGCCATGAGAACCGCCTGCAGCGTGGAAAAAGCATGCGCGGGCTTGGTGAGCATGCCGCCGGCGATGAAGAGCCCGATGTTATTGCAGGCCTCCTCGTCATCGGATTGCCCGCGCAGCCAATGGTGGAAGGAGACGGTGTCCAGCTCGCGTGCCCGCGGATGGGCCCAGGGCGCTCCGGCCCCGATCTCCGCGGCCAAATCGTCCAGCAGCCCGATGAGCCGTTCCATCTCGGCGACGGTGTGCGCCGAGGCCGGGAATATTTCGCCGGTGAAGCGGGTCCGCGTGCCGTCCGGAGCCAGGTAGACCGACTCGCCGTCGCGGTAGCGCGGAAAGGTCTCCAGGCCCAGCTCCGCGAGCAGGGCCAGCAGCGCGGTTTGGTCCGGCGAAACCCACTGGCCGCCGATCTCCAGGCTCGCCCCGTCGATGGTATCGGTCCAGGTGCGTCCGCCGACCCGGTCCCGGGCTTCGAGCACCTGGACGCTCAGCCCGGCCTGCTTGAGCCGCCACGCTGCGGTGAGTCCGGACGGGCCGGCTCCGACGATGATGACGTCTTTGGCCTCTGCATTCATGCTTCCTCATTTCCCGCCGGCACGGCGGATGTATCCCGGATCACAAAATGAATATAATTCATTTTGATCACCACTGTACGTCCCGACCGCCGATCCGGCAAGGGCGCGGATGCCATAATTGGACGATGCCGGACCAGGAAGCGATGCCCGACCCAGCGCACCAGCAGCCCGCCAAGCGCAGGGCCGGGCGTCCCGCAAAAGCAATCCTCGCGGTAGCCCCGATCACGCAGGCGGCTTTGGAACTGATCCGGCGCGACGGCTACAAGGGCCTGACCATGGCGGCTTTGGCCAAGCGGCTCAATGTGGCCCCTTCGGCGCTCTACAACCACGTCCGCTCGAAACAGGACGTGCTGGCCCTGGTCCAGGACCACCTGATGTCTTTCGTGGACGTCAGCGCGTTTGCCGAAGCAGCCTGGCCGGAAGCAGTCCGGGCCTGGGCCCGCTCCTACCGCGACGTCTTCGCGCAGCACACTCCGCTGATCCCGATCATCGCGGTCCAGCCGATCGCCGACTCCCCGCAAACGCTGCGCAGCTACGAAGCGGTGGCCGACGGATTCCGCCGGGCCGGCTGGCCCGAATCGGAGATCGTGGACGCCATCGTCGCACTCGAATCGTTCATCTACGGCTCCGCGTTCGACGTGAACGCACCGGAAGACATTTTCGACGGCGGAGGCCAGCCCGCGGCACCGGGTTTGACCGGCGCAGTGCAGGCCCGGGAAGCGCGGCACGGCCGCTACACCGCCGACCGCGCCTTCGCGCTCGGCCTCGACGCGATCGTGGACGGCCTGCTCGCTCGCCGGGGCGATACCTGAGAATTCACTCGGAATCAATCCGTGACGAGCCCATATTCATAGCCATCAGTATATTTCTTCGATAGCCGATTGGCTATATTTTGTGTCACGAGTTTACCGAATGTCTATTTATCATGGAATTGGATCGCCTTAAGGGTTGTTCAACCAATCCCTTTGGCTAAAAAATCCGCTCTCCGGGAACCGGAGCTTTTTTACAAAAACCATCGGTTCCGCATTCCTTTAGTTAATGAAGCTGCCGAGAACCGGCAGAAAACCGCCGGAGCCGGCGTGTGGAGCACCGGGACCGGCTCGCGGCAGCACCCCGCCGCAGCTGCCGGCAGAACCGCCTCACCCCAACGTATTCCTTGCAAACAAAGGGAAGTATCCTGCTACTGCCCGGTAAACCCAGACGGCACCGGCTGCTGGCGCTAGGCCCTGGCAGGGCAATCTGGAGCGCACCTGCACCGGAGCTGGGAGGCGCTCTGGAATTCATCTGAATATGTCGAAAAAGTTCCCCAAATGACACTTCGTTGCAGGTCATAGCTGCATTTCCGGCCCCGTTGCGGCAATCAATAGTTAGGAATACTCTTTGCATAACTTGGGGCGCTTTTGCATTCATGTGCAGTTGCGCTGCTTGTACACCAACCAGGTGGCTGGCCATCGGAGCTCATGATCCACGGATCCGGGAATCGATGCTGAACGTAAATCCAGATCAATGCAGAGTTAGATTCGAGGGAAAATAACTTGAACATCTTCGAGAGGCGCCGAGCGCGCCAGGGCAGATCGCCCGGCGGCATAGCCGTTAAAATCGTGAGTGGTGCGGTAGCCGCATCGCTTCTCGCCCTGCCATTGGCGGGTTCCGCACAGGCAATCCAGTCACCGTCCGGTGATCCGGTTGAAGCTCGGGGCTCCATCGTCGGCGCCTTCCTCGGCGGCATGGCGCTTGCCGAGGCCGGTCTCACCAGCGCAAGCTCGGTCAAGAGCCCCGGTCCGGACAAGCAACCCCTCAACCTCAATGTCTTCGGTGGCAAAGCCCTACAACTGCCGAACATCAACCTGCCGATCGTGAAGAACGGTCCAGGCCAGCCGGGATTGCTCGACATCGGTGGCGCCGTCGGCGCCCTGAACAGCTACGCCGCGGCCCAGGCTGCCGCCGGCAAGGCTGCTGCCGGAGCGATCACCGACAGCGGATCGATCGATCCGAGCGCTGCGCAGGATCCGAGCAAGAACATCAACGCCAAGATCGATCTGCGCGTTTTGCTGGATCAGCTCGGCCTCGATACCGCTCACCAACTGATCAGCACCGCTGAAGTCGACGCCAACGCGCTCTCCAGCTCGATCAATGCGACCAAGAAACCGATCACGGCAGCAGACACCAGCTACGCGTTCGCAGATGCGCACGCCCGCCTGCAGTTGCCCCCGGTGGCTGGTCTGACCGGGCTCCTGACCAGTGGCTTGGATCAACTCAAGACCCCGATCAATGCCGTCATCGGTGACACCGGAGCGCTGAACACTGCACTGAAGGCCGCGTTGGCAGCGCTGAACGTGGACCTGGTGGTAGCGAGCCTGAAGACCACCGGCAGCACGGTTTCGATCACCGGAACCGACGCCGTCGTCGCAGCTCTGGCGGCCAGCTTGCCGACCAAGATCGTCAGCAAGAACGGTGGCGTCACGCTCGACTTGACCACCGGCCTGGCAGACGTGGACGTCGCCAAGATCTACAACGCCACTGGTGGCGCGAAGGATCTGAACGGTTTGCCGCCGAACACCGATGTGCTCGATGACAAGATGGTCGAGGCTCTGGTCAACGGAGTCGCAGATGTTGCCGATGCCGTGATCGAGAAACTGAATACCGGTCTGAAAGACGCTCTGCTGAACAACTTGAAGCTGACCATCGACTTGGCAGCCAAGGTTGATTTGGTGGGCGGCGTGGCCAGCGCGAACACCTCGATCAACATCACGGGTACGCTGGCGCAGTTCACCGGCGTGACCGGTGCCGGAGATCCGACCATCACGGCAACCGATCTGAGCATCAAGCCGCCGTTGCTTCCTCCCGTGAACATTCCGGCCGGAACCATCGTCAATGCTCTGAAGCCGGTCTTGTTGACCGCGCTGAAGACGGTCCTCGGTACGGCGATCGATGGTTTGAATACCACCCTGACCGCTAATCCCGGCCCGATCCAAGCCATCGTGGAGCCGATTGTCAAGGCTGCCGGAGACGCCCTCAGCCCGGCTTTCCAAGCGATCAAGCAGGTTGCCCGACTGATCATCAACGATCAACCGACGCTGGACGGACGCCCGGCAGATATTGCCAGCCCGACCGCCTACTCGGTCCGCGCGCTGACCTTGGTCCTGTTCCCGGGCGGTTTGCCCGGATTCCCGACCCCGCCGGCACCCGGCGGCGGCCAGGTTCCGGACCCGCGTGATGGTCTGGCCCGGGTCAGCATCTCCTCGTCGACGGCCGACTTCGGCGCAGCAGCAGCCGCTCCGGCACTGGCCGTCAACCCGGCCTCGGTCCCGGCCGGCGGCAAGACCAGCGTCACCGGCACCGGATGGGCTACCGGGACTCCGGTCTCGGTCCAGCTCAAGGATCCCAGCGGCGCGAACGTCGGAGCCCCGGTTTCGGTCACCCCGAACGCTGACGGTTCACTGCCGGCGACCGACCTCCCGGTACCTGCGGGTTCGGCTGCGGGCGCATACACCGTGGTCGGCACCCAAGGCACCACACCGCCGGTCAGCACCCCGCTGACGGTCACGGCTGCCGCCACCCCGACGATCAAGGCCGATCCGGCCTCGGTCCCGGCCGGCGGCAAGACCAGCGTCACCGGCACCGGATGGGACCCGGCTTCACCGGTCTCCGTCCAGCTCAAGGATGCTGCCGGAGCCAATGTGGGCAGCCCGGTTTCGATCACCCCGGGCACCGACGGTTCGCTGCCGGCAACCGATCTCCCGGTTCCGGCCGGGACCAAGGCCGGCGATTACACGGTCGTCGGTACCCAAGGCAGCAACACGCAGACCGCTCCGTTGACCGTCACCGATGCTGCGGCACCGACGATCAAGGCCGATCCGGCCTCGGTCCCGGCCGGCGGCAAGACCAGCGTCACCGGCACCGGATGGGACCCGGCTTCACCGGTCTCCGTCCAGCTCAAGGATGCTGCCGGAGCCAATGTGGGCAGCCCGGTTTCGATCACCCCGGGCACCGACGGTTCGCTGCCGGCAACCGATCTCCCGGTTCCGGCCGGGACCAAGGCCGGCGATTACACGGTCGTCGGTACCCAAGGCAGCAACACGCAGACCGCTCCGTTGACCGTCACCGATGCTGCGGCACCGACGATCAAGGCCGATCCGGCTTCGGTTCCCGCTGGCACCAAGACCAGCGTCACCGGCACCGGATGGACCCCCGGAACCCCGGTCTCGGTCCAGCTGACCGACCCGGCGGGCGCTGCAGTCGGCACTCCGGTGTCGATCACCCCGGCTGCCGACGGCTCGCTGCCGGCAACCGACCTCCCGGTACCGGCAACCGCCACCCCGGGCGCCTACACCGTCGTCGGAACCCAAGGCAGCAACACGCAGTCGGCGCCGCTGACCGTGACGCCGGCCGGAACCCCGGCTCTGACGGTCAACCCGACGTCGGTGCCCGCTGGCAAGAAGACCAGCGTCACCGGCACCGGTTGGACCCCCGGAACCCCGGTCTCGGTCCAGCTCAAGGACCCCAGCGGTGCAAACGTCGGAGCCCCGGTTTCGATCACCCCGGCGGCTGACGGCTCGCTGCCGGCAACCGACCTGCCGGTACCGGCCGACGCCAAACCCGGCAACGACACCGTCGTCGGGACCCAAGGCGCCACCACGACCAGCACTCCGCTGACCGTGACCCCGGCGGACGGCACCGCGAGCGCGAACACGAATGCTTCGGCATCGGCGTCCGCATCCGCGAATGCCGATTCCAAGGCGAACGCCGCGGCCCAGGCAGCAGCTCAGGCAGCCGCCAACGCCGACGCGACCAGCACGGCATCGGCCGCAGCCAACACCGCAGCCAACGCCGCCGCGAAGTCCGCAGCAACCGCCAATGCCACCGCCAACGCATCAGCTGACGCAACCAGCGCAGCCAATGCACAGGCACAAGCCGCAGCAACCGCAGCCGCGAACTCCGCAGCACAGTCCGACACGAACGCCACGGCCTCGGCTGCGGCAACCGCGAACGCCAACGCGGCCTCCAAGGCCGCGGCGACTGCGAACTCGTCGACGAATGCTTCGGCAGCCGCAGCAGCTAACGCGAATGCCACGGCGAACGCGAATGCGAACGCTTCGGCCTCGGCTGCGGCTTCGGCCAACGCCGATTCCAAGGCGAACGCCGCGGCCCAGGCAGCAGCTCAGGCAGCCGCCAACGCCGACGCGACCAGCACGGCATCGGCCGCAGCCAACACCGCAGCCAACGCCGCCGCGAAGTCCGCAGCAACCGCCAATGCCACCGCCAATGCATCCGCTGACGCAACCAGCGCAGCGAATGCCTCGGCTCAAGCTGCGGCAACCGCAGCCGCGAACTCCGCAGCGCAGTCCGATTCGAATGCCAAAGCATCGGCAGCGGCCAACGCCAACGCTAGCGCAGCGGCCTCGGCGGCATCCAATGCGAATTCGTCGAGCAGCGCCTCGTCGAATGCCGCAGCGGACGCCAACGGCAATGCCTCGGGCATCAAGGTGACCATCGACCGGAACCTGGTCAACAAGGGTGCGAATGTCGTGCTCAAGGTGACCGGTACCGGATTCAAGGCAACCGAAAAGGTGGCCGGGGTCCTGTTCTCCGAGCAGAGCCCGCTGGGCAGCCAGGTGGCGGACGCCAATGGTCAGGTCGTGTTCACCTTCAACAGCCAGAACCTCGAACTCGGCGACCACACGGTGACCTTGACCTCCACAGTCGATGCCGCCAAGACCGGTTCGGTCTCGTTCAAGGTGGTTCCGGCTGGCGCAGGCAATGTCAATGCTTCGGGCAGCAGCAACGGATCCGGTGACGGCCTCGCCAACACCGGCTCCAACGATCCGACCTCGATCTTCGTCGGGGCTGGAATCGCGCTCCTGCTCGGTGCAGCCCTGGTCAGCATTGCGGTCAGCCGCAAGCGCCGGGGAACTGAGATCGGCAGCTAGCGCCGAACCGTGCACGGATGATCCGGCTCTGGTGTTTCGAGAGCGGAATCATTCTCACAAATGAATAGACTGTGTGCTGGCCGGGAATGCGATTTCTGGCCAGCACACAGTCGTGTTGAAGGGTAATGATCGATGGCTGAAGCGGTGCCGCCGGCAAGACCGGCACGGAAGAAAATCGTTCGGGCGGTGATGGTCGTCGCGGTCCTGGCGGCGGTATGGCACATCGCCGCTTCTTTTTTGTGGATAGCACCGTATTCAGCCGGAGCCCGGGCACTGTTCCCGGGCGGGCAGCAAGTGCTCTCGTCCTACATGATCCCGATGTTCGGCCAATCCTGGAGCGTCTTCGCCCCGGAGCCGATCAACGGCAATTACGTCTTGAAAGTCCGGGCCGCGCTGCCCAAGGACGGTGCGGAAGAAATCACCGACTGGGTCGACGCCACCGAAGTCGAGACCTCGATGATCCGGCACAACCTCTTCCCACCCCGGGCCGGCATCGGCGCCGGCGAGTTGGCTTCGGAGTACAAAGGGAAGTGGGACGCCTTGACCGCCGACCACAAAGTCGTCACCGCGCTGAACTACTTCAACGGGAACGACTGGCCGATCCGGTTGAACGAAAAGCTGCAATCGTACGGCACCCCGGACGTGATCGCACCCTATTTGGACTCCGAGAACACCGTGATCAAGTACGCCACCCAGGTCGCCCGAGCGGTCTGGGGCAGTTCGGTGACCAGGGTCCAGTTCCAGGTCTACCGGCAAAACGTGATCCCGTTCGCGGATCGCAACACCCCGGGTGTGCAGCCGCAACCGATGCAGATTGCGGACACCGGCTGGCGCGGCCTGGAGGTCGCCCCCGGCCAGTCGGACAAAGATTTCGCCGATGTCTTCAAAGCCGCGTACGAAAGGCTTCCGCGATGACCAGCACCAAGGCCGAAGAAACCCAGCCCGCTCCCGAACCCGCACCGGAGAAAGCTCCGCAGGGGCCCGCCCCGGCCAAGCCCGCGCGCACCTCGGCGAACCCGTTCCTGCGCTTCGTCTTCGGCTTCTGGGCGTTCTTGACCGGCTTGTTCCAGGATTTGATCGACGTGATCACCGACGTGGGCAAGCGCGGGTACTTCTGGACCGAGGCCTGGCTCTTGGACAGCAAGAAGTCGCTCTACGGCCTGGCCGTGACCCGGATCGTGTTCGGCGTCACCGGCTTCGGGCTGTTGTTCTTCAACTTCTCCACCCGGTTGTACAGCTTCGGCCCCGGATCGGTCTGGAACGGCGAAGCCGCCACGGCGAAAAGCGATTTCCCGAAGATCTGGATCTTCTCGGTCTTCCATGATGCGATCACCAACGGGGCGGTTTACACCTTCCTCTACCTGGTCCTGATGTTCGTGGCGGTGCTCTTCACCATCGGTTGGCGCTTCAAGTTCGTGCTGCCGGTCTATTTCATCCTCTGGGTCTCCTTCATCGAAGCCAACGACATGCTCGGTGACCAGGGCGACAACATGTACCGCATCGCGTTGCTCTTCCTGTTCTTCGCCGACCCCGCCGCCCGGCTCTCACTCGATGCCCGGCGGCGTCGGAAGTTCGCCGGCACGTTCACCGAAGCTACCCCCTGGATCGTGCGCAAATGGCGCGGCGAAGGCCTCTTCGACCCGCAGATCAGCAACTTGTTCCACAATCTGACCTTGGTCGTGCTCACCGCCCAGGTCTGTTTCGTCTACGTCTCCGGCGCCCTGTACAAGGCCGGCGGCACGCCCTGGTCCACCGGCTATGCGATCTACAACCCGTTGATGACCGACCGCTTCGGCACTTGGCCCGAGCTGAGCCAGCTGTTCACCTACTGGGCGCCGATGGTCGCGATCATCAGCTGGAGTTCGATCATCATCCAGATGTCCTTCCCCCTGATGCTGCTGACCCGGCCGACCCGGATCCTGGCGCTGTTCGGCATCCTGTCCTTCCACATCGGCATCGCGGTCCTGATGGGCCTGCCCTGGTTCTCGTTGACCATGATCGCCATCGATTCGATCTTCATCCGCGACCGGACCTGGAAGAACGTGGGCAACCGGATCCGGACGAAGTACCGTGAATCCATGGGCAAACAACCAGTAGCGATCCAGTGAGCGGCGCCGCCGTCGTCGGCTCCGGGCCGAACGGCTTGGCAGCCGCCGTCGTGCTGGCCCGCGCCGGCGTGCCGGTGGACCTCTACGAAGCCAAAGACACAATCGGCGGCGGCACCCGGACCGAAGAACTGATCGAGCCCGGCAGCTGGCACGATGTCTGTTCCGCAGTGCACCCGATGGCCCTGGCCTCGCCGTTTTTCCGGGAATTCGGCCTCGCCGAACGGATCGAATGGTTCGTCCCGGAAATCTCCTACGCGCACCCGCTCGACGGCGGGCAGGCCGGTTTGGCCTATCGGGATTTGGCGCGCACGGTCGCCTCGCTCGGCGTGGACGGCGCGGCGTACCGGCGGTTGATGGCACCGCTGGTCCGGAACACCGAGGCGGTGCTGGATCTGGCGCTGAATCAGGTGTGGCGGGTCCCTTCCGGGATCGCCGGCCCGCTGGCCTTGGGCCTGGGCACGCTGTGGCAAGGCGGGCCCTGGTGGAACACCGGCTTCCGTGGGGCGACGGCGCCCGCACTGATCACCGGCGTCGCCGCGCACCCGGTCGGCCCGATGCCTTCGCTGGCCAGCAGTGCGGCCGGGCTGGTGCTGGGCCATTTGGCGCACACCGTCGGCTGGCCGATTCCACGCGGCGGCTCGGCGAGCATCGCCAAGGCCATGCTGGACGATTTCCTGGCCCATGGCGGCCGGCTGCACACCGGTCGCCGGATCGATGACCTGGCCGAGCTTTCCGACGCTTCCGCGGTGCTCCTGGACACCACGCCCAAAGCATTGCTCCAGATCGCCGGAGACCGGCTCCCCGACCGGTATGCGGATGCGCTGCGACGCTTCCGGTACAACAATGCGGCCTGCAAGGTCGATTTCATCCTTTCCGAGCCGGTCCCCTGGCAGAATCCGGAGATCGCCGCGACCGGAACTGCCCATGTCGCCGGAACCCGCGCGGAAATGGCCCGGGCCGAAGCCGAGGTGGCCCGGGGCGTGCATCCCGCGAAGCCCTATGTGCTGCTTTCCCAGCCCAGCCAGTTCGACGCCGGCCGGGCGCCGTCGGGCCGGCAGGTGCTTTGGACCTATTGCCACGTGCCGGCCGGCTCCACCACGGACATGACGGAAGCCGTAGTACGCCAGATCGAACGGTTCGCACCCGGCTTCCGGGACACCATCGTCCAGTCGAAAGCGACGACCGCGCAGCAGCTCTCCGAATACAACGCCAATTACATCGGCGGCGACTTCGGCGCGGGAACCACTGATCTTCGCCAGCTGCTGGCCCGTCCGGTGTTCGGCGGCACGCCGTGGAAGACCCCGGTCCGCGGGCTGTACCTGGGTTCCGCCTCGACCACCCCTGGGCCGGGCGTACACGGCATGGGCGGCATGCACGCGGCCCATTTGGCACTCAGCGAGGTTTTCGGGCTGCAGCCGCCCAGCCTGGCCCCCTGAGCTCTTCGTACTTCCGCCCTGCCCTCATCGAGTGGCCAGTTCTGCAGGTTAAAAACCAGATTTAGCCTGCAGAACTGGCCACTCGTGCGGAAGCAAACACAAAGAAGGCCCCGATCCAGAGATCGGGGCCTTCACTTTTGTGCGCGAGGGGGGATTTGAACCCCCACACCCTTTCGGATACTGGCACCTGAAGCCAGCGCGTCTGCCGTTCCGCCACTCGCGCAGAGTGCTCATTCCGGACCGACAGAAACTTTCTCTGCCCGGATCCCGGAATCACAGCGAAAACAAGCATAGCGGACAACCGGCCGATATTCCTAAACTCGGTGCCCAACAGTCCGCGGAGGCCTGGAATTTAGCGGGCCGGGCGGGCGCGGAGCAGCCGCGCGGAGAACTTTCGGCAACCCTCGGACGTTGTGCTTTAAGGTCTTTGCCGGGCTCACCAAGTAGTATCTAGCCCAGAAGCAATACCTGGCCGCTTCGTCGGACCAGCCGACAAACGGTGCCCTGTGCACCGGAAACCGAGAACCTGAGGAGGTGTCC
This sequence comes from Arthrobacter russicus, assembly GCF_031454135.1. Classification (NCBI taxonomy): domain Bacteria; kingdom Bacillati; phylum Actinomycetota; class Actinomycetes; order Micrococcales; family Micrococcaceae; genus Arthrobacter; species Arthrobacter russicus. Next base: position 2,190,631 of record NZ_JAVDQF010000001.1, on the reverse strand, counting down.
GTGGGACTACTCGACAATGTTGAGCGAGGCTTGGAGAAGGCCGTCCGCGGCGCTTTCGCCCGCGGGTCCAAATCGCAAGTCCAGCCGGTGGAGATCGCCAGTCGGCTGCGTCGCGAAATGGACGACAAAGCTATGACCATGGCCGCAGGGCGGACGCTCGCCCCGAACGTCTACGACGTCCGGCTCAGCGGCCCTGATTTCGAGCGTGCCCGGAGCTGGGGAACCGCGCTAGCCGAAGAGCTCTGCGATGTCGCGATCCGGCACGCCCGCTCCCAGGGATACACCTTGCAGGGGCCGGTCAAGGTCTCCTTCACCCAGACCGTGGAAAACAAGTCCGGCGAATTCCAGGTGCTCTCGAATACCGAGAAGAGCAACGGCCAGGCGCAACAAGCGCAACCGGCCTATCCGGCGATGCAACCACCCCGCGCCCCCCGGCCGGCCCAGCCGGCGCCCAGGAGCGCGGCACCCGAATCCGCCGGCCCGGTGCGGCCGGCGGTGGCCCTGCAACCGGTGCTGGACATCGATGGCCAGCGCTACTCGCTCAATGCCTCATCGATCACCCTGGGCCGCTCCTCGGAAGCCGACATCCTGGTCGACGACACCGGGGTATCCCGGAAGCACTTGGAAATCCGGCTCGACGACGGCCAAGGCACTGCAGTCGACCTCGGCTCGACCAATGGAAGTTTCCTGAACGGCTCCCGGATCAACGGCAGCCTTGCCCTGCGCGACGGCGATGTGCTCACCATCGGGCGCACCAAGATGACCTTCCGGCTGTTGCCTGCGAAAACCGGCTCGCGCCCGGGAAGCGGCCGCTGATGCTGGACCTGAACGGGCTGACCCTGACCGTGCTCCGATTCGGCTTCCTGCTGCTCCTGTGGGTGCTGATTTTCAGCATCGTCACCGCGATGCGGCGGGATCTGGTGATCGGCCGCAAGGTCCGCACCGGAACGCCGACCGCCAGGCAGGCGCGCAAGCACCCGGAGTTGGTCGACGAGTCCCCCGCGCGGCAGCACGCCCGGCAACTCATCGTGGTCGAGGGTCCGTTGAGCGGTCGCGTCATCGACCTCGACGGTACGCCGATCCTGCTCGGCCGGGCCCAGGAATCCACCCTGGTACTGGAGGACGACTACGCCTCCGGACGGCATGCCCGGCTCTTCCCGCAGGGCAGCCGCTGGTTCATCGAAGACCTCGGCTCGACCAATGGGACGTATCTCGCTGACCAGCAACTCACCCGCGCACTGCCGGTGGAACTCGGTGTCCCGGTCCGGATCGGTAAGACGGTCATCGAATTGAGGCCGTAGCCGTGGCCGGATCCACTTCGCTCATCCTGCGCTACGCGGCCCGCTCGGACGTGGGCAAAGTACGCGCCAAAAACGACGATTCCGCCTATGCCGGGCGGTATCTGGCAGTGGTCGCCGACGGCATGGGCGGTCACGCCGGCGGCGATGTCGCCAGCGCGTCGACCGTTTTGGACTTGATCCATCTGGACCGCGACGACTACCGGGGCGACGCCGGAACCCAGCTCGCGGACGAAATCCAGACCGCGAACTCGTTGCTTTCCGAAATGGTGCACGTCAACCCGAAGCTGACCGGCATGGGCACCACGGTGACCGCGCTGCTGCTTTCCGACGACAAACTGGCCTTCGCGCACATCGGCGACTCCCGGGCCTACCGGCTCAAGGCCGGAGTCTTCGAACAGATGAGCGTGGACCACACCTTCGTCCAGCGGCTGATCGACGAAGGCCGGCTCAGCCCGGAAGAAGCGGAAACGCATCCGCACAAGAACGTCTTGATGCGGGTACTGGGCGACGTCGACGCCTCGCCCGAATTGGATCTGACCAGCTTCGAAGCCAGCCCGGGCGAACGTTGGCTGCTCTGTTCCGACGGACTCAATTTCGTCGATCTGCAGACCGTGGAACAGGTGGTCCGGGAAACCCCTTCGCTTGCCGTCACTGCCGAGCGGCTCATCGAATTGACCCTGGAGGCGGGCGCTCCGGACAACGTCACGGTGGTCATGGTCGAAGTCGCCGAATCGGGCAGCGACGACGTCAACACCGACCGGATCCAAATCGTGCCTCCCGGCGCAGCGGCCGGGACGGTCCACGAAACCCTGGAGCTGCCGGAAGACCCGGACCTGGCGGACCCCGACGATCCCGAAGCGGATCCGGAGCAACTCGACGAAGCCGAGGAACCCGAGCCGGCCGGCGGCCGCGGCGAACAGCTCGGCGTGCACATCACCGCCGAGGTAGTCCGGGAAGACCTCTCATCCCGCCCCCACGAACTGGTCGGCGCTGCGGTGACCGCAGCGGAAGACGGCCGGATCCCGATGATCGCCGGGCGCTCCACGGCGAAGCGCGCCGCTGCGGTGCTCACCCACAAACCGGAACAACCGGACGACGACGGAGAGCTGCTGATCATCTCCGAGCCGCCCCGGCGGCCCAGATGGTTTGCCCTGGTGGCCGGCGTGCTGGTGATCCTGGTGCTCGGTGCCGGAACCTGGTGGGGTTACGCCTGGACCCAGACCCGCTATTACGTCGGCGAATCGAATGGCAAAGTCGCGATCTACAACGGCATCTCGCAGTCCCTCGGCCCAATCCGGCTGTCCCACGTCTACACCGAGACGCCGGTGACCGTGGACTCGCTGCCTGCCTTCTCCCAGCAAAGGCTCCAGCAGACCCTGCCCGCCGCGACACTCCTGGATGCCAATCAGATTGTCAGCGACCTGCAGCTCGGCGTAGTCAGCCCGCCGGACACCGGGCCGTCCCGGACCCCCAGCCACAGCCCGAGTCCGAGCACACCGAGCAGCAGCCCGAGTGGAAGCCCGAGCACCGCCGCAAGCAATTCCCCGAGCTGCCCACCACCGCCGACCGGCCCCGCAGCCACTCCGTGTCCGGGAGGGGCGCCATGAGCCAAGTCCTGACCATTCCCAAACCTCGGCGCAACACCGAATTGATCTTGCTGATCTTTGCCCTGATCATCGGCATCGGCGCATATGCCCTGGTCGACATAAATCTTCAGGCCACCCTTGACGCCGACTTCTATTTCCAGTCCTCGGTGCTCACCGTGCTGTCTCTCGCGATGCACATCACGCTGCGCTTCCGAGCAAAATATGCCGACCCGGTAATACTTCCGATCGTGGTGGCGCTCAACGGCATCGGCTTGGCCATGATCCACCGGATCGACGTGGCGACCAACGGCACCGCCGGGCAGCGGCAGTGGATGTGGACCACGGTGGCGGTGATCGCCGCGGTGGCCGTGATCTGGTACCTGCGGGACCACAAGATCCTGCGCCGGTTCACTTACATCTCGCTCGCGGTCAGCGTGATGCTGCTGATCCTGCCTTTGGTGCCCGGCGTCTCGGGCGGCGAGATCAACGGCGCCAGCGTCTGGATCAACATCGGCGGGGCTTCCTTCCAGCCGGGTGAGATCGCGAAAATCACGTTGGCGATCTTCTTCGCCGGGTACCTCTCTTCCAACCGCGATCTGATCTTGCTGGCTGGCAAGAAAGTCGGTCCGCTGCAGCTTCCGCGGGCCCGCGACCTCGGCCCGATGATCGTCGCCTGGCTGGCCAGCGTGGGCGTCCTGGTCTTCCAACGGGACATCGGCTCTTCGGTGCTGTTTTTCGGCCTCTTCATGACCATGATCTACGTTGCCACCAGCCGGGTTTCCTGGATCGTGATCGGTCTGGTGCTGGCCGCGGTCGGAGGATTCGCCGCCTCGAAGATCTTCAGCCACGTAGGGCTGCGCATCGATTCCTGGTGGAATGCTTTCGACCCGACGGTTTACAACCGCTTCCCCGGTGGCAGCGGCCAGGTGGTGCAAGCACTCTTCGGCATGGCGAACGGCGGAGCCATCGGTACCGGCTTGGGCCAAGGCCAACCGGATCTGGTCCCGTTCGCCAACTCGGACATGATCGTGGCCTCGGTCGGCGAAGAGCTGGGCATGATCGGCCTGTTCGCGGTGATCATGCTCTACATGCTGTTGATCACCCGCGGCTTCCGGGCCGCCCTGGGCACCCGCGACGCCTTCGGGAAACTGCTGGCCTGCGGACTCTCCTTCGCGATCGCACTGCAGTGCTTCGTCGTCATCGGCGGAGTAACCAGGTTGATCCCGCTCACCGGCCTGACCACGCCGTTCCTGGCCGCCGGCGGCTCCTCGTTGCTGGCGAACTGGATCATCGTCGCGCTGCTGCTCCTGATCTCGGATTCCGCGCGTCGGCCGATCTCCACCACTCCGGCGCCGTTGGATGCCGATCCCGGCACGATCAGCGCCAGCCGGGACGCCGGGACACCCGGCGGCAAACCTGAATCCCGAGACCAACCGACTGAGGCGGTGCAGACACAGTGAACCAGGCAATTCGATCCTCATGGGTGGTCGCGGTCGCCCTCTTCGCGCTCATTTTGGGCTCGGTGACCTACGTGCAGTTCTTCGCCGTGGACAGCCTGAAGAACAATCCGTTGAACAACCGGGTGATTTCGCAGAACTACTGCAATGAACGCGGGCCGATCCTAGTCGGCGGGCAGGCCATCGCCCAGTCCGTGCCTTCCGGCGACTCCTGCAAATTCGTCCGGCAGTACACCGACGGCGCGCTGTACGCCGGCCTGACCGGGTTCTTCTCCCGCGACCACGGGTCCTCCGGGCTGGAGAACGAAATGAACAACGTCTTGGTGGGCGATTCGCCGGACCAGTTCTTCGACCGGGTCGGCCAGATCCTCTCCGGGGCCCAGCCCAAAGGCTCCTCGGTCGAGCTGACCATCGATCCGGCGATCCAGAAAATGGCCTACGACATGCTCCCCGACGGGGTCCAGGGCTCGATCGTGGTGCTGAATCCGAAGACCGGGGCGATCATCGCGATGGTTTCCAAACCCAGCTACGACACGAATCTGCTGGCCGGCCACGACTTCGCGGCGGTCAACAGCAATTACCAGCAGTTGGTCAACGTCCCGCAGATCAACATGTACGGCTCCCGGGCCTACCGGGACACCTATTACCCGGGTTCGATCTTCAAACTGGTCGATACCGCGGCGGCCCTGGCCTCCGGGAAGTACAACAAGGACTCCGTGCTGCCGAACCCCGCGGTGCTCAACTTCCCGGGCACCACGGTGGGCCTGCCGAACTACACCTCCGGCGGTTGCGCGGCACGCAGCCAGGCGGATTTCGCCTTCGCCCTGGCCCAGTCCTGCAACACCCCGTTCGCCAGTATCGCCGCAGACCTGGGGCAGCAGGCGATCACCGACCAGGCCACCAAGTTCGGCTTCAACGACTCCAGCCTGAGGCTGCCCTCGCCGGTGGTCCGCAGCGTGTTCCCGAATCAGGAAAACAGCACTCTGGACCCGGCCTCGCTGGCCCGCAGCGCGATCGGCCAGCAGGACGTCCGGGCGACCCCGCTCGAGGTCGCAATGATGACCGCGGCGATCGCGAATGGCGGAACCCAGATGAAACCGAACCTGATCCAGGCCGTGCGCACGCCGGATTTGAAGCCGATCACGAAATACGACTTCACGCCCGAGGTGCTGCGCCAGTCCACCACTCCGGAAATCGCCCAGCAGATCACGCAGTGGATGCAGGGCGTGGTGGACAACGGAATCGGCAAGGCCGCTGCGGTGCCCGGCATCCCGGTAGCCGGAAAGACCGGCACTGCGGAATCCGATCCGACCATCCCGGATTCGGTGAAGAATTCCTGGTTCACCGGATTCGCTCCGGCCAATGATCCCCAAGTAGTGGTTTCGATCATGGTCCAGGGGGCGAACATCCTGGACAGCAACAAATTGACCAGTCCTAACGCAAGCAAACTCTTTGAGGCGGTGTTGAAAAAGTGAGACCGACGTCGGGAATCACCTTAGGCGGCAGATTCCAGCTCACATCTCGTATCGCCATCGGCGGTATGGGAGAGGTCTGGCGGGCCCAGGACCAGCTCCTGGGCCGAACCGTGGCGATCAAGATCCTCAAAGAGGAATACACCGGCGACCCCGGCTTCCTGGAGCGTTTCCGCGCCGAGGCACGGCATACCGCGCTGTTGAACCACGTGGGCATCGCCAATGTCTTCGACTACGGCGAAGAAGACGGTTCCGCGTACCTGGTGATGGAATTGGTGCCCGGCGAGCCGCTCTCTTCGATCATCGAAAAAGAGCACGTGCTTTCCCCGGACCGGACCTTGAGCATCATCTCGCAGACCGCCCGGGCGCTCTCCGCCGCGCATGCCCAGGGCCTGGTGCACCGCGATGTCAAGCCGGGAAACCTGCTGATCACCCCGGACAACCGGGTGAAGATCACCGATTTTGGCATCGCCCGGCTGGCCGATCAGGTGCCGTTGACGCAAACCGGCCAGGTGATGGGCACCGCCCAGTACCTGGCGCCGGAGCAAGCCACCGGGCAATTGGCCACCGGTTCGAGCGATATCTATTCGCTCGGCGTGATCGGCTACGAGTGCCTCACCGGCCATCGTCCGTTCTCCGGCGAGTCGCAGATCGCGATCGCGCTGGCCCAGGTGAACGATGCACCGCCGCCGCTGCCCGAATCCTTGCCGACGCCGGTCCGGGCGCTGCTGATGTCGATGCTCGCCAAAGACCCGGCCAACCGGCCGGCCAATGCGGACAAGCTCGCGGACGCGGCGGATGCGATCCGCAATGGGGACATCGACGCCGCCCACGCCGCAGTGCCGGGAATGCTGCTCTTCGAATCGATGACCGGCCCGATCACTGCGCCGGTCGACCTCGGTGGCACCGCGCCCACCTCGGTAGTGAGCTCTCCGCTTCCGGTCGGCAGTTCGGCGCCGGCGACCTCGGCGATGCCGGCCGTGGGCAGCGAAGCGCAGCTTGCAGCGGAACGCGATTGGAGTCCCGAAGATTTGGAGGATGAGGCCGAAGAGCCGGTCCGCCGCGGCCGCAGCCCGTGGACCTGGCCGCTCGTCGCCTTGATCGTGCTCGTGGTCTTCGTGCTCGTCGCCTTGCTGCTGAACTCGCTCGGCGTGTTCAACCCCAGGCCGACCACCTCCGATTCGGCCACGATGTCCAGCTCGACCAGCACCTCGGCGTCTCCGACCACCCCGAGCAGCACGCCGACCACCCCGAGCAGCACGCCGACCACCCCGAGCAGCACGCCGACCACCCCATCGCCGACCCCGGACGATACCGTGACGATCTACCCGGACCGTTACCGCGGCCAACAGTTCTCCACGGTGCAGGCCCAGTTGATCAACCTCGGGCTGACGGTCAAGGCAAACGAAGTCTTCGACGCCAGCACTCCGGTTGGAATCGTCACTTCAGTGGATCCGACCGGCGTGGTGAAAAAGGGTTCCGAGGTCACCGTGACCTACTCGAAGGGCCCGGAAACCATTGCAGTGCCGAGCTTCACATCGCAGACCACGGTGGAACAGTACCGATCCACTCTGCGCGGTCTGGGCTTGACCGCCGCCGGCGCCACTACCGGACTGGTTTCCGACGTCAGCCCCGGAGTCGGCAGCCAAGTCGCCAAGGGCAGCACCGTGACCATCGTGGCCGCGCAGACCACTCCGACGACGCCGCCTTCAGGCAACTCGGGCAGGTGAAGCCCCCGGCCGCAACACCGCAAAACCATCGACTTGACCGGAAAGGAGCAACCACATGAGTGAACCGCGCGTGCTCAATGGTCGCTACGAACTCGGCAAGTTGCTGGGCCGCGGAGGTATGGCCGATGTCTACTTGGGCAAAGACATCCGGCTCGGCCGCACCGTCGCGATCAAGCTGTTGCGTTCGGATCTGGCCCGGGATCCGCAATTCCAGGCCAGATTCCGGCGCGAAGCACAAGCTGTCGCCGGATTGAACCACCCCTCGATCGTGGCCGTCTACGACACCGGGGATTCCCTGCCGGACATCGATTCGACCGAGCACACCCATCTGCCGTACATCGTCATGGAGTACGTCGAAGGCGATACCTTGCGGACCTTGATCCGCGCCGGTGATCTGAGCATCGATCACGCCATCGAATACACCTTGGGCGTGCTTTCCGCACTCGAGTACAGCCATCGGGCCGGGATCGTGCACCGGGACATCAAACCGGCGAACGTGATGGTGACCAAAGAGGGACGCGCGGTCAAAGTCATGGACTTCGGCATCGCACGGGCGATCGCCGACTCTTCCGCCACCATGACCCAAACCCAGGCCGTGATCGGCACCGCGCAGTACCTCTCCCCGGAGCAGGCCCGCGGCGAGACCGTGGATGCGCGCAGCGATCTGTACTCCGCGGCCTGCCTGTTCTATGAAATGCTGACCGGACGGCCGCCGTTCATCGGCGACAGCCCGGTGTCCGTGGCTTACCAGCACGTCCGTGAAGCCGCAGAAGCGCCCAGCCACTTCAATTCGGAGGTCAGCCCGGCCCTGGACAGCGTGCTCCTGCGGGCCCTGCAAAAGGACCGGCAAGACCGCTTCCAGGACGCCGCCTCATTCCGTCGCGCGCTACGTGCGGCAAAAGCAGGCGTCGAACTGAGCCCGGTCAAACCACCGGAACCCACCACCGACCAGTTGGCCTCGGAAATCCCCACCAAGCTTCCCGCCACGGTCCTGGTTGCCACCCCGGACAACCAAACCCCGGACGATCAGAATCCGGACAACGGCCCGGCAACCCGGGCGATGGCCAAAGTGATCAGCGGAGGACCTCTGACCACCGGCGAGCCGCACGAAGACGAGCCGGAACAGATGCCGCTCGGGCTGCTCGACGAAAGGGAACTGAGCAAAGGCGCCAAGCGGAAACGCCGAGCCTGGATCATCACGCTCTTCGTGGTCTTGATCCTGATCCTCGGTGGCGGCGGTTTTCTGCTGGTCAACCAGCTCAACGCCAAACCACCGGCGCCGGAGACGGTGTCGATTCCATCGGTCGCTGGAAAGTCCGAGACCGACGCGCTCTCGGCGATTTACAATCTCGGCTTGAAGGTGAACGTCGAACGAGTCACCTCGAGCAACGTTCGCACCGGCTTGGTCATCGACACCAATCCGGCCGAAGGAAGTTCCGTGACACTGGGCTCCACGGTCGCCTTGCGGGTCTCCAGCGGGCCCTCCAGCGTGCTGATCCCGGACAGCTTGTTGAAAATGACCGAAGCCCAGGCCCGGGATGCGCTCCGCCAGCTCGGCCTGCAACCCGGAGACACCAACCAGATCGACGACCCGTTGATCCCGCAAGGGCAACTGGTCTCGACATCGCCCGCAATCGGGCAGAGCGTCGCGCCGAACAGCAGAGTCACCTTGAACATCGCCACCGGCAAGGTCAAGTTGCCCGCGCTGTACGGCAAGACCAAGGACGAGGCGACCCAAGCGCTCAAAGCGGCCTCACCGACCCTGGTGCCCAACTTCACCGAGGAAGAGAACAGTCAGGTGGCTCCGGGCAATGTGACCAGCCAGACGCCGCAATCCGACACCGAAGTCGCGCTGGGTTCCACGGTGAACATCACGATCGCCAAGGCGCCGCCGTCGCCGCCGCCGAGTCCGCCGACGAGCCCTTCGACGTCGGGCACGCCGAGCTGCCCGGCAGTGCCGGCTCCCGGGGCCCCGCCTGGCTGTCCGACCAGCAAACCCTGACCGGACGCGAGCACCAGGCCGGTCCCATTCCCAGGTTCAGTGGGCACAGACAGCCCAGCCCACTGAAGCCGCCGATTAGACGGGCGTGGGAAGCGGTCGGCCGGCCCTGCGGGTCAGCGGTGGATCAGCGGACTCATCCCGGATGAGAGTTCCGCGGCCCCAGTCTGGCCGAGGGATTCCAACCAATTGCCCAGCATCCGGTAGCCGCCCTCGGTGAGCACCGATTCGGGGTGGAACTGCACGCCCACCAGCGGGGCTTCGCGGTGCGCCAACCCCATCACGATCCCGCTGGCGGTCTGCGCGGTGATTTCGAGTTCCGCGGGGATGCTGTCGCGCTCCGCGGTCAGCGAGTGGTAGCGGGTGGCCGTAAACGGCGAGGGCACGCCCCGGAAGATCGCCGCGCCGTCGTGCTCGACCAACGAAGTCTTCCCGTGCATCAACTCCGGAGCGTGCCCCACGGTGCCGCCGAAGGCCTCCGCGAGCGCTTGGTGGCCCAGGCAGACGCCGAACATCGGTTTCCGGCTCTCGGCGCACCAGCGGATCAGTTCGATGCAGACTCCGGCCTCGGCCGGGTTGCCCGGCCCCGGTGAAAGCAGCACGCCGTCCCGGGCCTCGGCCAGTGCGACCGCTTCCTGGAGCGTGACGTCGTCATTGCGGACCACGGTGGTCTCCGCGCCGAGCTGCTGGAGATAGCCCACCAACGTGTAGACGAAGGAGTCGTAGTTGTCGATGACCAGGATTCGCGCGCTCATCGCAGCATCCCCGGCTCGTCGAGTGCCTGTCCGATCATCGAAGCTTGTCCAATCGTGGAGTCGGTAAAGGGGTTGAACTGCGACAGCCAAGGGAACACCCAGGTGACCAGGGCCGCGAGGACCGCGGCAATCAGGAGCAACGCGAAGATGATCCGCAGCCACAGCGGACCGGGCAGCATCCGAAAAATCCAGCCGTACATGAGCTCAGCCCTTCCCGACGGTTGCTTGGACCTGTTGCGCGATCTCCTGCGGCGGGCCGGCACTGATCGGCTGCCAGGACTCCATTACCGCGTAGGCGATGAAGCGTTCGGCCGAACCGAAGCGCGGGTTGCAACTGGTCAGGGTCATGTACCTTCCGTTCGGCGGCGCCCCGGCTTGGGTCGGCACCGCGGCGAGCACATTGGTCTGATTCGGCAGCACGATCTCATTGTTGCGGTACACGTAGGTGTAGTAACCGTCCGCGGTTTGCACATAAATGCGGTCGCCCGGCACCAGGGTGTGGATCGCGTCCAAAGTGGCGCCGTTGGTCTGCCGGTGCCCGGCCACGGCGAAGTTGCCCACGGCTCCCGGCATCGCGGTAGAGGTGTAATGCCCCAAGCCCAAAGTGTTCAGTTCGCGCAACGCCGTGCCCTGCACCACCGGACGCGGCTTGTAGTCGGCACCGAACCGGGGAATGTAAACCAAGCCGAGTGTTTCGCCGGCGGTGCTCGGCGCTTGCGCCACTACCGGCTCGCCGTAGTCGGTTTTCCCTGGATCCTGCGGGGTGACCGGCCCTTGGAAGCCCTTGGCGAATTCCTGCACCGCGGCCTGCTGGGTTTGATCGGCCTGGATATTAGTCCACCACAACTCCCAGCCCACGAACAGCATCAGCACCACGCCGACCGTGATCAGGAGCTCGCCGAAAACCTGCACGATGGTGCGGAACACGCCTTTTTTGGGTCGGGTCTTCCGGGTGCCGGAACGATTCGAGCGATCCCGTTTCTGGGCAGACGAAATCAGTTCGTCCATGCCCACGTCAGCCGATTGGCTGCTCCTGGAGGTGCCCAATACCGCTCCTGATGTCCACTCTGCCTCTTCGGCTAAGGCCGTACTTTGGTTTTGCCGCTAGAATTGCTGCGAGAAACCGTGTGGACCGGCAGTCGATGTCCTTTAGCAGGATATCAACAGCTTTGGTCAGCGCCCCAGTTCGGTGGTCGGCCGGTGCCGCCCGCCCGTCAAGGAGAACCTGTGCCCGAATCGAAGTCGCGCCGCCGTTCCAACCGCCCGCAGCCGGATTCCGGCGCGAGCAAAGCCATCAAGCCGAATCCGGTCTGGTACAAACCGGTCATGTTCGGCTTGATGATCATCGGGCTCCTGTGGATCATCGCTTTCTACATCACCTCCAACACGGCGACCCCGCTGCCCATTCCCGGCATCGGCGCCTGGAACATCGCGGTGGGCTTCGGCATCGTCATTGTCGGCTTCTTGATGACCACCCGCTGGCGCTAAGCCGGCATCGGGCCGGTGTATTCGCCTATCGGCCGCAAACGCAGCGGTTTCTGCCGATATTCGCCCATGATGTGCGCCAACCAGCCGGCACTCCGGGCAACGGTGAACAACGTTTGCCCGGCGTCCTCGCGCATGCCGGAACCCAGCATCAGAACCGCCAATGCTAAATCGATGTTCGCCGGGTAATTCGTACGAGAATGCACGACGGCGATCAAAGCCGCGGCAGCCTTCAGCGCCGGCCGGTATTCGGGTGCCTGCTGCAAAGCCGTCAGCAACGCCTTAGCCCGCGGGTCTTGGCGTCGGTAGATTCGGTGTCCGAATCCGGGAATGCCGTTGCCACGGCTCAATTCATGTGAAATCGCCTGTTCCGGAGACTGTCCGGAATGCACCGCGCACAACATCTCCCAAGCAGCGACGCTGGCAGATCCGTGCCGACTTGAATCCGCTGCAGCCAACGCACTGATCATGGCCGCATACGGGTGGGCTCCGGCACTGGCGGCGACCCGGCCCGCAAACGTCGAGGCGGCCAGATCGTGATCGACCGAAAGCACCAACGCCATGGTGGCCAATCGCAACTCGACGGGCCGGGACTCCCGCCCGGTCAGTTTGCGCCAAAGGGACTCCGCAATGCCGGCCCGGGAACTTCGTCCGCCCGGGAGGGCCGCCACCAATTGCGCAATCAGATCACCGCCCAGGGCTGCCGTGGATCGATCACGGAGATCTCGCTTCAGCGGATCGTGGCTTGCCGCCGAGAGCAAGGCCTGAAGCATGAAATCGATGCCCCGCGCCCCGGGACCCAGCAATCGACCGGCCGCCGTTGCGGCACGGGCACCCGCGGCGGTTGCCCGGAACAACACCGGATCGGCGCTGGGAGCCGGCCCATCTCCCCACAGCCAGACAGCGATTTGCTCGAAGCTGTACTCGCGCGCCAGTCGATCAGCCGACAGGCCCCGGTAGTAGAGCGCCTCATCGCTCAACAAGGCGAAGGGTGCGTCCAGGACCATCAAAGGCACACCGGTGGCCGTTGCGGGCCGGGGCGCTCCGCTCTTGACACCACTGCTGCGGGAAGCGTTGCTCCGAGACCGGGCCAGCGCTTCCACGTCCAGAGCATCGAACGTGGAACCGGATGCGTCGACCGCCGGCTCGCTCGAAATCAAGCCGCGGGAGACATAGGCGTACAGGGTCGCAGGCTTGATGCCCAGCCGGGATGCCGCCTGGGCAGTGCTCAATCTCGGTTGCGAATCCATCCGGTTCCGATCTTGACCGAATCAACATTGACTACATGGCAATCAATATCAATGTTCTCATGAGCTTATGCAAACACCTTCCAGACTCGACAAGACCCCGATCGAGGTTCCTCGCGGACTGGCCAACGTGATCGTTACCGAAACCGCGCTGAGCGACGTCCGGGGGACCGAGGGCTTTTACCATTACCGGCAGTACTCAGCAATCGAGCTCGCAGAGCACCGAAGCCTCGAGGAAGTCTGGTTCCTGCTGATGGCCGGGAATCTGCCATCAGCAGGGCAGCTTCAAGCGTTTACCGCGCGGATTGCCGCCCAATCCCGGCTCTCTGTCGGTCTACAGGGCGTCTTGCCCAGGCTGGCTGCAAACGGTGACTATTTGGCCGGGCTTAAAGCGGCCCTGGCTTTCGAGTCCATAACGGCGCCGGGATCATGGGGCGTGCCGCTTTTCGACCTCGACCGGGACGCCCGCTCCGAAGCCCTGCTCGCGCTAGCCGCCCGAGTGCCGGTGATCATCGCGGCATTGCACCGGCTGCGGCGAGGTTCACAGCCGATCCCGGCGGACCCGGAGCTCGGCTACGTGGCGAATTATCTTTACATGCTCAACGGAGTACGGCCGGACCCGGCGCACGCCGATGCCCTCGGCACCTACTTGGTGGCCGCCGTCGACCATGGCTTGAATGCTTCGACCTTTACCGCCCGGGTGATCGCCTCCACTGGAGCTGACGCCGTTTCCTGCCTGCTCGGGGCGCTCGGCTCGCTGTCCGGACCGCTGCACGGTGGAGCGCCGAGCCGAGCCTTGGACACACTGGATGCGATCGGTTCGTTGGCTAACATCGACCCCTGGATCACCGAGCAGGTCCTTGCCGGGCATCGGATTATGGGCTTCGGCCATCCGGTCTACCGAACCGAAGATCCCCGCTCGGCACTGCTGAAAAGCGTGGCGTTGCGATTCGGCGGTCCCCGGGTCGATTTCGCGGTGGCAGTAGAGGAACGGATTCCGCAACTGTTGGCGCAGCTCAAACCAGGGCGTGAACTGCACACCAATCTGGAGTTCTACGCCGCCATTGTGATGGAAATCTGCGGTTTGGACCGAGCACTTTTTACCCCCACCTTCGCGGTGGCCAGAGTGCTGGGCTGGTGCGCCAATATCATCGAGCAATGCGAAGACCCGAAGATCATCCGGCCCACCGCCCGATACGTCGGTCCAGCAGCCCCACAACCGCTACCGTAACCCGCAACTATTTCGCGCGAGTGCACAGTTGTTGCGGGTGTTTTCGGAAAACACCCGCAACAACTGTGCACTCGCGCTGGGGCGGGGAGGGTAGGGATGGAAGGGAGCGGAGAGCGGAGAGCTTTGGGCTCCGTCGAGCTCAGCCGGCGTAACCGGCGAAGCGGTAGCGGAATCCGGTACCGGTATTCGCCGTGACCACGACGTCGTAATAGCCGCCGGCCAGCGTCCAGTCCACGGTTTTGCTGGAATTCGCCGGCACCCAGGAGTCTTCCTTGCGGTCGACGAAATCATTCGCGGCCAAGCTGAACCGCACCCCTGCCGAGCCGGTGTTGCCGAGCGTCAAACGCAACCCGCCGCCGGGCAGCAATTCCGCGCTCACGGCGGGCAGTCCGAGATCCGTGTGGCTGCCCGAAATCACGGTTCCGGCGAACCGCCGGAGGAACCGGTCCGGCCCGTAGATGCTGAAATCGTAGCGGCCATCATGGCTCGCCGCCTGCCATTGGTAACTGCGCGCTTTGCCCTTGGCCACGTCGAACGGCGTGATCTGGAACGGCAGATAGGCATTCGGGTAGACGCCCATGGAGACCGCCGTCGAACCGTCATTGGACAGCGTCGCCTCGACCAGGCCGGTGCTCCGGTCCACCCGGACATTCGCGTTCTGCGCGTACGGGATCGGCCGACGGCGTTTGCTGCCGGGTTCCTGGGCTGGCAGTTTCTGCTCTCCGGCCGCCGGCGCCTTGACCCGGGGTTTGCCGTTGTCCGCGTCGGCGGCAGCCAGCAGTGGCGCGGTATCCGGCAGCTTCGGAATGCTGAAGTCCGGATTCGCGAAGTCGAAGCAACTGGTCAGATCGCCGCAGATGGACCGGCGCCAGGCCGAAATGTTCTTGTCCTTGACGCCGCTCCAGGCTTCCATGAAACGGATCACCGAGGTGTGGTCGAAGACCTGCGAATTGACCCAGCCGCCGCGGCTCCACGGCGAAACCACGGTCATCGGCACGCGCACGCCGAGGCCGATCGGCAGCCCCTCGACGAATTCATTGACCGTTCCCGGCTCCGGCGTAGCCGGCACCACGTGGTCGAAGTAGCCGTCGTTTTCGTCGAAGTTGAGCAACAGCACGGTGTTCCGCCAGGTCTGTTCGTTGCTCAAAATCGCCTGTACCACCGCATTCGTGAAATGCGCGCCGTAGTCCGGGCTGGCCGCCGGGTGTTCACTCCAGCCGTACGGCGCCACCACGTAGCTGACCTCCGGGAGCGTGCCCGCAGCGCAGTCGGCACCGAAATCGCGCAGCAGGTAGTTCACGTCCAGGCCTTTGCCGGAATCCGGCTTCCAACCGTCGTGCAGGCCGCCGTGCTCGGCGAGCTGGCGCTGCTTCGGATCCTTCGAGGCCAGCGCATCGTGGTAGGCCTGGAAGAGCCAGAGCGGGTTGTCGCCGTAGTCGCCCACATAGGGGTGCGACCCGGAGTCGCCGACCTCGTCATTGGCGTAGGTCTTCCAGGTCTTGCCCGCCTTTTCCAGCTCCTCGCCGTAGGTGCCCCAGGAGTACACCGGATTGTAGTCGGCGGGATTGCTGTTCGCCGGGCCGCCTTTGCCGCCTTCGGCATTGATCGTGCCGGACCACTGGTAGAGCCGGTTCGGCGTGGTGGGGCCGGTGACCGAACAGTGGTAGTGGTCGCAGATCGTGAAAGCATCGGCGACCGCGTAGTGGTAGGGCAGGTCATCCCGGGTGAAATAGCCCATGGTCTGCGGGGACTTGGCGTCGATCCAGCGGTTCCAGGCACCCTTGTTCGAAGCCGAATGGCCACCGGACCAGGAGTGGTCCAGTCCGTCGGCGTTCTGCGCATTGAACTTGGCCGAATCCATGTGGAAAGGCAAAACCGCGCCGCCGTCGCTGCGCGAGCTGGAAGGCTGCTGGAAAACGGTTCCGCCCGGATACGAGCCCGACGGCGGCAACTCCAGGGCCTGCTTGTCGCTGAACCCGCGGATTCCCGCCATGCTGCCGTAATAGTGGTCGAACGACCGGTTTTCCTGCATCAGCACCACGATGTGCTTGACGTCCTTGATGGTTCCGGTGAGCGGCGCTGCACTCAGATCCGCGGCGCTTGCCGGTGCGGCCTGGCGCAGTGCCTGCACCCCGGTCACACCGGCGGCGATGGCGGCAGCGCCGAGCGCCAAGGCGGCCCGGCGGCTCAGTCCGGCCGGTACCGTCGAAGCATGCTTCAACTGCGGTGCCAGGGGCGGGGCCGCGAGTTGTTCGGCGGTTGGCAATCGGTTTTCCGGCCAGCTGATCTCGGGGCTGCCGTGTTCGGGTTTCTTGGTGCTCATGATTGGGTGCTTTCTACTTGCGGCCGGCGGAGCGGCGGAATCTGGCGGGGAAATTTCCTTTGGCGATCAATACCGTGCCGCCCAGGGTGATCAGGACGACTGCGGCGACCAGCCACAGCCAGGCCTCCGCACCGGTGAAAGCGAAGGCCTCGGCATCCGGCTGGGCGAGGCGGTCGGCGGTCGGCGAGCCATCCGGCCGGCTGCCCGGTACAGCACCTGCGGAACCACTGCCAGGGTCTCCGGCGCTGGGGTCCCCGGTACCGGGATTCACGGTTTCCGGCACGGCCGACAACTCGAAACTGGCCACTACCGCAGCGTGGTCGGAAATCCAGGAATTGGCCAACACGTCCGGTTGCGGTTTCGGGAACCCGTCGACGAGCACATGCGCCTCGAGTGGCCTGAGCGCTCCCGCAGCAAACACGTAATCGGTGCGGTCCGGAACCGCCGTGGGGCCGGTTGCATTGTTGGTGTTGCCCGGCTGGGCCTGCGGATCCGGGTTCAGCGCCCGGAAGGCGTCGTGCAGTCCGGCTCCGGAAAGCTGCTCCGGAACCGGCCAGGCAACTGCGCCGGCTGCGCACCGGTCGGTCGCCGCGGTCCAGTCGGCAGCACTGGGCGAGGCCAAGGAGCCAAACACAATGGTGGGCGTCTTGGCTGCGATATCCGAGGCCAGAACCTTGGCCAATGATTGGGCTTGGGCGAAGCGCTTGGTGTTCTTTTCCCGCTGGATCAGAGCGTCCGAGGTCGGCGCATCCGGCCCGCAAGCAATCGCCGGCCCATAGTCCGCAGGGTCCAAAGCCGCAGACCACAACGAAACCGCGCGGTCGCCGATCTGCACACTGGCGTGAATTGCAGGCAGGTCGGCGGCTGCCGCACTGCTTGCCGCCGATGCCGCGGGCTGCTGATCGGCACTGGTCTGCATCGGGTACCGGCTGAGCAGCGCATTCCCGGCCCGGTCCTCACTGGACTGCCAGGAAGCCGCTGCAGTGTTCCCGGCGAGCCGGGCAGCCAGCTTGGCGGCGAGGCCCGACGAGTCTTGCAGGCCCACCACGTCGAATCGGTTGAGCAGCACCGTTTTGGCCAGCTTTTCCACCGGGTTGTTGACGTGGCCCCCGCCGTTCCAGGCATTCAGGCTCGCGGTTTTGAGCGTCACGGCATCTCGGCCCACTGGAACGTCGACCAGCAATCTGGCCTTGGCCCCGGCGGGATCCGTTGCGGCGACCTCGATCCGGTAGGGCTCGTCGCGGGCCTCGGGGGCAGTGCCAGTGATCACCCCGTCCGGGCCCAGGGACAACCAATCGTCGCCCCCGGTCTTGCTCAGCACGGGAGCGGCGGGCGGCCGGTCGTCGGTACCGAACCACAGTCCGCTCACTGGAACGGATACCTTGGAACCAGGTGCCGAAGTCGCCGTGGTGAAGGCATCGGTCACCCAGTGCGGACCGCGCGGACCGCCGTCGTACGGGGGTTGGGGTTTGAGCTGGAAGGTGACCGGCGGGGCAAGCCAGGAATATCCGTCGTCGAACAGGAAGTAGGCGGCGATGTCGCGGCTGTCCCGCAAAGCGCCGGAAGGAATCGTGATCGTGCCGGACGCCTCCGGGGCACGTAGCCAGGTGGTGGACCCGGAATGGTATTTCTGGTCGCTCGGCCCGCCGCTGGGCGGGTCGTACAGGCCGATCCAGTTCATCGGGTTCGGCCGGTCCGTACGGTAGCTGAAGCTGAGCCCATCGCCTTGGCTGGGCGCCGGATTGGTCAGCACCAGGCTTCCGCTGGCACCGGCGTAGGTCAGCCGGAAAGTAATCGGCGGGGCAAGCCAGGTGTAACCGTCCTTGGCTAGGAAGTACGCGGCGATGTCGTGCCCGGCGGTGAGTTTCGCACTGCTCAGGCTCAGGCTTCCGGAAGCCTTCGGCGCACGGTCCCAGGTGCTCGACGGCGCGTGGTACTTCTGGTCGCTTGGGCCCTTGCCCGGATCGTCGTAGAGCGCGATCCAGTTCAGTGCATCCGGCAGCCCGGTGCGGTAGTTGAAGGTCAGCGTGTCGCCGACGACGGCCACTTGGTTCTGCAATGAAAAGCTCCCGGCCGGCTCGGCATGCACTGGCTGCAGCACAGCCAGCATCGTGACGAAAACCGCGACCAAGACGGCGACGAGGCGACGCATCAGCAACTCCCAAATCATTCGACAGTGAACAGATTTGAATCAAGTACAGACAAAACAATCACATTAAATCAAAGCTGAAGCAACCGTCGCGGCGAAAAAGTGTTCAGATCACCTCAATATGTCTATACAAGTGTGATCATCCGAGTTGAATATACGCAGGGTTGCTGCGAGCCAATTGGACATGTTCATCTACATTCCGCGTATTCACGCGGTTTTCTCGACACACCACTTGTAGAGATTCACGCTGATTTCACCCTGGATTAATCTAGTTGCCAACGGCACCTTGTTTTCTGCCCGCCCGGACCGCCACCGAGGCGGCCAAAAACAGCAGTGTCCCGCCGAGTCGAGTTGCTCGGCGGGACACTGCGGTCAGCTGCGGGCGAGTCGCGGCCTAGGAAACCAAAGCCGGGTAATCGATGTAGCCGCGCTCCGCACCGGCGAAGAAGGTCGCCGGATCGGCTGCATTGAGCGGGCCGCCGACTTTCAGCCGATCAGCCAGATCGGGGTTCGACAAGGCCAGCTGGCCCACTGATTCCAGGTCGGCCACCCCGGCCGAGACATCGGCACCCACCTCGGCCGCGTCGCGTCCGGGCCGGTTGATGATCAAAGCCTGCGGCCAATTGGCCCGGACCCAGGACAACAATTCCTGGTCACCGATATGCATCAGGTGCAGATAAGCCAAACCGAGCGGAGCCAGTTCGCCGACCAGATGCCGGTAGGTGTCCGCGTAATCCGGGCCCTCCACCGTGCCACCGGCGCCGTTGTTCGGCGAAAGCCTGATGCCGACCCGGTCCCCGCCGATTTCCTCGGCTGCGGCTTTGGCGATCTCGACGATCAGCCGGGCGCGGTTTTCGACGCTGCCGCCGTAGGAATCGCTGCGCAGATTGGTGTTCGGCGACAGGAACTGGTGCAGCAGGTAGCCGTTGGCGGAGTGCAGTTCGATGCCATCCGCCCCGGCAGCGACCGCCGATCGCGCTGCGGTCCGGAATTCTTCCACGATGCGGGGGATTTCATCGGTCGCCAACTCGCGCGGAGTCGGGATTTCCTGCGGTCCATTGGCGGTGTTCATCTCGTGGACTTCGGGCTTCACCGCAGAAGGAGCCGCTGGCAGAGTGCCGTCCTGGGTATTGTCCGGATGGCTGATCCGACCGGCATGCATCACCTGGATGAACAACGCACTGCCTTCGGCGTGCACCGCATCCGCGACCTTGGACCAACCGGCGATCTGCGCATCGTTGTAAATGCCGGGGGTGAGCATGTACCCCTGGCCTTCCGCGGAGGGCTGAGTGCCTTCGGTGATCAACAGGCCCAAACCGGAACGCTGCCGGTAATAATCCACCATGAGGTCGGTCGGCACCCCGCCGACGGTCGCCCGGTTCCGTGTCATCGGTGCCATCGCCAGGCGGTTCTTCAACTCAACCTGCCCCAAAACGAATGAATCCCATACCGTGGTCATCTGCTGCTTCCTTGCCTCGTCTGCCAATAAATGCGTTTGCATCCATCGGAAACTCCGGCCGGCCGGAGTTTGTTCCACGCGGGACGAATTCCCAGGCAGCACCCAGGTTCAGCCGGGTCGACCGGCGCCCGGAGTCAACGGGAAGTACCCGACGGCAGCCCGGCCTTGCGCAGCACCGCGGCGGTGCTGGCTTCCGGTGACAAGTCCAAGCGGCGCAGCAGCTGGGCATTCGCGGCGACCACTACCGTGGACAGCGACATCAAGATCGCACCCACCGACATCGGCAAGACGAACCCGAGTGGTGCCAGTATTCCGGCGGCCAACGGCACCGACAGGAGGTTGTAGCCGGCGGCCCACCAGAGGTTCTGCTTCATCTTCCGGTAGCTGGCTTTGGAAAGCTCGATCACCGAAAGCACCGAACGCGGATCGTCGCTGGCCAAGATCACCCCGGCGGAAGCGATCGCCACATCGGTACCGGCGCCGATCGCGATGCCGACGTCGGCCCGGGCCAAGGCCGGAGCATCATTGACCCCGTCGCCGACCATGGCCACCTTCCGGCCTTCCTGCTGCAACTGCGCCACCTTGGCGGACTTGTCCTCCGGACGGACCCTGGCGAAGACCCGGTCGATGCCCAGTTCCCCGGCCACCGATTGCGCCACCGCTTCAGCATCGCCGGTGATCATCACGACCTGCACGCCCAGCCGCCGCAGTGCGGCCACGGCCTGGCGGGATTCGGCGCGGATCTCATCGGCCAATTTCAACGCCCCGGCGACTTCTCCGTCGACCAGCAGGTGCAGGATGATGGCACCCTCGGCGCTCCACGGCCGGCTGATCGGCAGCTCGGCCCGTTGTTGCGCTTCCAGCAACGCCGGCCCGCCCACGCTGACCGACCGGGCCCCGACGGTGACCGTGACACCGACCGCCGGCACCGAGGAAAAATCGACGGCCTCCGGAATCCGGAGCCCACGGGCCTCCGCCGCGGTCACGACCGCCCGGGCCAAAGGGTGTTCACTGGGCAGCTCCGCAGCCGCAGCTAAAGCCAGGACCTGGTCTTCGGTGTATCCCGCGGCGGGCGCGATGCCGAGCACCGCCGGTTCGCCCTTGGTCAAGGTACCGGTTTTGTCGAACAGCACGGTATCCACGGTGCGCATGCTCTCCAGCGCCATCCGGTCCTTCACCAGGACGCCGCCGCGCGCCGCGCGCTCAGTCGCGATCGAGACCACCAACGGTATCGCCAGGCCGAGCGCGTGCGGGCAGGCGATCACCAACACCGTGATCGTGCGGACGACGGCGATGTCGGGTACCCCGAGCAGCGTCCAGACCACCGCGGTGACCGCTGCTGCGCCGAGCGCGAACCAGAAAAGCCAAGCGGCCGCGGTATCCGCCAACCGCTGCGCCCGGGAGGAGGAGTTCTGCGCATCGGCCACCAAACGCTGGATCCCGGCCAAGGCGGTATCCTCGCCGACCGCGGTGATCTCCAGACGCAGACCGGAGTCCACCGCGACGGTGCCGGCCACCACCACAGCACCGACGCCCCGTCGCACCGCCAGCGACTCGCCGGTGACCATGGATTCGTCAATGCTCGCCGAGCCCTCCAGGATCCGCCCGTCGGCGGGAATCGATCCGCCCGGCCGCACGATGACCACGTCCCCGAGCGCCAACCCGGCCGGTGCCACCTTGACGATCTGCCCGTCCACCAGACGTTCGGCCTCGTCCGGCAGCAGGGCGGCCAGCGAGTCCAGAGCCGAGGAGGTCTGGGCCAGCGAACGCATCTCGATCCAATGCCCCAGGAGCATGATCACTACCAGCAGCGCGAGCTCCCACCAGAAGTTCAATTCATGGTCCAGCAGACCCAGACTCGATCCCCAAGAAGCGAGGAAGGCCACCGTGATGGCCAATCCGATCAAAAGCATCATCCCGGGCTTGCGGCTCCTGATTTCACTGACCGCGCCGGTCAGAAACGGCGCGCCGCCCCAGAAGTACACCACGCTGCCCAGCACCGGCGAAACCCAGGGCAGGCCCGGCAGGTCGGGCAACGAATAGCCGGCAATCATCGCGAACATCGGACTCAGCAGCACCACGGGGGCAGCGATCAGCAACATGATCCAGAACAGCCGCCGGAATCTGGCCACATGATCACCGTGACCACCGTGCCCGTGGTCCATTGCCTGAGCGGCCTCGGGGTGGTCCGTCTGCGTTGCGGCAACTGGATGGCCGGCATGCCCGTGCGTTTGCACCATGTCTTTCATGCCAGTGAACATATACCCCCGGGGGGGTATATGTCAATCGTGCCCGAACTTCCACGAAGTCCGGGAAAACCGGGGTATGCTCAGCCTGGGGACCGCCTGGATCCGAACTCGGCGGCGAACTCCCACGGCGACTGGCAGACAACCGATGGACGGCAGCGATCCGATGACCAGCAGGAAGCGAATCAGCACCAGAACCGGGTTCCACCCGGTGTTCCTGGTGCTCGCGGTCGCGGTATTGCTGCTCGGATTCGTCGGCATGCACGCAGTCGCGAAGGGCAGTGCACCGATGGGCATGCCACAGACCTCCATGTCGGGAAACATGGCATCGGCGGAATATTCCGCTTCTGGAATACATTCACCGCGGGCTACCGGCGAGCCGGACTCCGGCAACCGCAGTGCCGACCCGGCGCCGGCAATGCCCTGCGGCAACCCGACGGAACCGGGAACCGGGATGGCCACCCCGTGCGTGCCCTTGCAAAGCGACGCCTTCAGCGCGGCGATCCACGCGGAGTCCCGGCTGCAACCGTCCGCACCCTCGATGCCGGTCCCGGAGGCACTGGCGTTCCCGGCCGACGTCGATCCACAGCCACCATCGCTCGAGCAACTTTCCATCGATCGCAGATAGCGTCAGCGGACTCCGCCGGCAGCACGCCGTCCGGAGACCTTGTTGCGGCCCGCCCGTTTCCGGGGTCGGCCGATTCCTTCCGCTTCGCTTACTGAAAGTTGAACCATGAAAAAGACCACCAGCCATGCCCTTGCCGCCTCGGCACTGATCCTGCTGCTTGCCGGCTGTGCCGGAAATCCGACCGGATCTTCGATGAGCGGAATGGATCATGGCGCCATGCCGACCGGATCCGCGACGGCGTCCTCGAACCACAATGCCGCCGATACGATGTTCGCCCAAATGATGATCGTGCACCATCGGCAGGCGGTGTCGATGAGCGACACCGTGCTCGCCGCGCCCGGCATCGATTCGCGGGTCACCGGACTGGCCCAGCGGATCAAGGCCGCCCAGGACCCGGAAATCGAGAAGATGAAAACCATGCTCGGCACCTGGGGCGAGCCTGAAACCATGTCCGGATCGATGTCCATGCCGGGGATGCTGGACGAAAGCCAACTCGCCGAGCTGGCCGGCGCGAACGGAGTCGAAGCTGCCAAGCTCTTCCTCAGCCAGATGATCGCGCACCACCAAGGCGCGGTCGAATCCGCCAAAACCGAGCTGCGCACCGGCTCGAACCCCGAAGCCGTGCAATTGGCCAAGGACATCATCGGCGCCCAGCAGGGCGAAATCGACGAAATGCGGTTGCTCCTTGCCGGACTCTGAACAGATCTCCGGGAAAAAATCCCGGCCGCGATGTCGAGTCCTGCACACCGGCTCCGACGTAGCATCGTTATCAGCCGGCAAATGTTTCCACGAGACAAGGAAATCCACACCATGAAATACGTGATCCTGATCCATTCCAACCCACAGCCCTGGGGGCACCCGACCTCGGACTTCGTCGCCGAATTCCAGGCCCTGCCGCAAGCCCAACGCGAACAGATGAACGCGGACTTCGAGAAGTTGCTCGGCGAGCTGCAAGCACAGGGCGAACTCGTCACCGGCGAGGCTCTGGCCGATCCGGCGAGCGCGAAACTGTACCGATGGTCCGCCGGGCAGCCGGTGGTCACCGACGGCCCTTACTCCGAGGCCAAAGAGCACTTCGCGGGCTTCTTCATGATCGATGTCGCATCGCAGCAAAGGGCTGAAGAAATCGCAGCCCAGTTCAGCGGACCCGGCGACACCGTGGAGCTGCGGCCCGCGATGTGGCCCGGTGGCGACGACTCGTGACTCCTGACGCGCTGGAGGACGTGTGGCGGCGCGAGTCGCCGCACGTCCTCGGCGCGTTGCTGCGGAAGCACGGCAACCTCGCCGATTGCGAGGATGCGGCCCAGGAGGCGCTGCTTGCCGCGGCCCAGCAGTGGCCGGACGAAGGCCGGCCGGACAATCCCAGGGCCTGGTTGATCCGAGTCGCCGGACGGCGGTTGACCGATCAGTTCCGCAGCGATGCCAGCCGGCGACGACGGGAAATGCTCGACGCCGGTGCACAACGCCTCGATTCCGCCGTGGAATCCGAACCGGTCCCGGACCGTGACGATTCGCTGCAATTGCTGCTGCTGTGCTGCCACCCGGCGTTGAGCCGGGCTTCGCAAGTCGCCTTGAGCCTGCGCTGCGTGGCCGGCCTGGACACCGAGCAGATCGCGGCCGCCTATTTGGTGCCGGCGTCGACCATGGCGCAACGGCTTTCCCGGGCCCGCACGGCATTGCGCGAGGCCGGGGCGAAGTTCAGCTTTCCGGCACCGGAGCAGCTGCCGCACGGCGTGGCCGCAGTCCTGGACGTCTGCCATTTGATTTTCAATGAGGGGTACATCCGCAGTTCCGGAGTGGAGCTGCACAGCCCCGAATTGGCGCAGGAGGCGATCCGCCTGGTCCGGATGCTGCGCGCGGCGCTGCCCGACCACGACGAGGCGGCCGGGCTGCTGGCGTTGCTGCTGCTGACGCACGCGCGTTCGGCGGCCCGCATAGATTCCGCCGGCAACCTGGTTCCGTTGGAACACCAGGACCGTTCGCAATGGGATCGGAAGCTGATCGCCGAAGGCGTGGCGCTGCTCGAGGCCGTGCTGCCCCGCGGACATGTGGGCCGTTACCAATTGCAGGCTTCGATTGCCGCAGTCCACGCAGAGGCTGCCTCCTGGCAGGAGACCGACTGGCTCCAGATCAATCTGCTCTACGGAATGCTGGATTCAATCGCGCCCAGTCCAGCGGTCACGCTGAACCGCGCGGTCGCCACCGCGATGGTGTTGGGCCCCGACGCCGGCATCGCGATCGTCGAAAAGCTGCTGGCGGACCCGGTGCTGCGCAAACACCACCGGACCCATGCGGTCTTGGCGCACTTGTTCGACGCGGCCGGCAACCGGCCGGCCGCCGTCGAACATTTCGCGCTGGCCGCCCAGATCACCCGGAGCCAGGCGGAACAGCGCTATTTGAACCGGAAACTGAGCGCGCTCAAGGCCCAGCAGGCACCGTGACCGGTCACCTGACGCACGGTTTCGGTCACTTCCGAGTAGAGACCGTCCCGAGGCTTCGGCGATCTGCGCCACGGCATCGGCATAAGTGATCGCCTCCGGCGTGCCCCCGGTCGGCACCGCCAGCCGGTCTGCTTCAATCGTCGGGAGCAGGAATTCTTCGCCGAAGTTCTGCATGAAGAAG
Source organism: Arthrobacter russicus (assembly GCF_031454135.1). Taxonomy (NCBI): domain Bacteria; kingdom Bacillati; phylum Actinomycetota; class Actinomycetes; order Micrococcales; family Micrococcaceae; genus Arthrobacter; species Arthrobacter russicus. The sequence continues at coordinate 2,164,941 of NZ_JAVDQF010000001.1, read as the reverse complement.
TTCGCCCGGACGATCGTCCACTCCAGGCTGCTTTGCTGCAACGCGGCTTCAGCGACTTCCATCGAGGCCTCGAACAGGAAATTGCCTTCCAGATTGCGCGACGACAAGAGCAGCGCGCGGCTGCCGGTCTTTCCGCTCGCACCGAGCACCAAATATTCGTTTCCAGTTACGTGTTTCGTTCTGCTTGGTTGTTCCCGGTTCATCTTGGTCCATCTTGGTCCATCAATTCCGAGTTTCGTCTTTGCTTGCTGCCGCAGCAAGGCCACGCCGATCAGGCGTGCAAGTGGATGCCGAGATCGGTGCGCCCGGGCAGGATTTCCGGATTGAGTGCGCGGCCGGGGCGGTACTGGCCCTCGTTCAGCTTCCGGAACGGGACCGGGGATTCCGAATCGATGTCCTTGAGCCGCTCCACCAACCGGTTGATCTCATGTTCCACGTCCTCGGCACCGAGTCCGTCCGCGTCGGTGATCACGTGCAATGGCAAGGAGGACATGCCCAGGTACCAGAAAGTGCCGTGCGTGATCGGGAAGAGCAACGAGTCGATGTCGCCGCTGATGCCACGCGGGCCGATCGAAGCCGCGTCCTCACCGGCGGTCACCACGATCAGTGCTCTGCGTCCGACGAATTTTCCATCGCCGTAACGGCGCGGAACTCCGGCGTCGCCATCGATGTCATCGCCGAAGGCGAAGCCGTTGGTCAGCACCCGGTCGAACCAGCCCTTGACCATTGCCGGGGCGCCATACCACCACAGCGGGAACTGCAGCACCAGCAGATCTGCCTCGGCCAGCTTGGCCTGCTCCCGCTGCACCTCTTCGGGCAACTGGCCAGCCGCAAAAGCATCCCCGGTCAATTCCACGAACGAGCTGCCCGGTTCGGCCTGCTCGCCTACCGTGCCCAGGTCCCGGCTGGACAGGCGCGCGTCGAAGTCCATGGCATACAGGTCGGACGTCTCGACGTCGTAGCCATCGCCCAGGGCTACGACCCCGGCCTCGAAGATCTGCTGGTTGAAGGAGGGGTTGGACGGGTTCGCGTACACCCAGAGCGCTTTTTGCTTCCTTGTTGTCATACCTATGAAAATATCGCGTAGCGCGATTTAATATAAGTACCGATCTTACTTACACATACCGTCAAATATGTCAGTATTGAGCCATGAGAGATTCTATCGCCAAAGCAATCGAGGTCTGTCCGGTGGAAGTCGCCATCTGCATGATCGGCGGTGCCTGGAAACTCACTGCGCTCAGCTGCTTGTTGGAAAACGGCACCATGCGCTTCGGCGAACTCCGCCGTTCGGTCGGTGACGTGAACGAACGCTCCCTGGCCCGGCAGCTGCGTGAGCTGGAAACGGACGGTCTGATCCGTCGCGAAGTTTTCGCCCAGGTGCCACCCAAGGTCGAATACAGCCTGACCCATTGGGGCGAAGAGCTGGCACCGACCATCAAAGCACTGGATGCCTGGAGCACCCGCTGGATCGCCGAAGCTCAAGCCGAAGAAGCAGCGTCCGCCTGAGCGCTCCGCCGCATGACGACTTCGCGCACCGCGGTGCCGAGCACGGCGATCGCGAGCGCCACCACGAGCCGGAAGCCACCGTCCCCGGCCGGACCCAGAGCCTGGCGGAAAACCTGGCCGAAGGCATCTGCCGTGTCGGCCAGGTTTCCGGCGAGAACCCGCGAACCGAAGGCATACTGCTGCGCCGTCACCGCCGCCGGGACACTCCAGAGCAGCAGCAGATTCACCACCCACACGAGCAACCGGCCGGCTGGCCGAAGGCCGCACCAGAACAAAACTATGCCGACGATCACCGCCGGCAACCAGCGGTCCAATACCGAAATCCAGTTGGGCAGCTGGCCTTGGGGCAGCAAATAGCTGAACCAGGAGATGAACCACGACGACGCCGGCACGGCGGCCAAGCCGAATCCGACCGCAGCCGCAGCCCGGCTGCGCGCAGCAATGAGGCCGAGCAACAGCGCGGTGGCAATGATCAAAAGCAGCACGCCGCACAACAGCCCGAAGAAATAGACCTGCGCCAGCTGACGCACTTGAGACCCGATGCCCAGCCCGGAACCGAGCACTACGAAGCTCTGCAGCGCAGCCAGTGAATGCACCAGCAGCAGTCCGCCCACCGTGCACCAGATCATGCTCCGCCGGTTGCCGGCCGGGAAGTAACGCGCCGCAAGACCGCCGATGACGCCACCGGTGACCAGGAGCACCAACAGGGAGAACAGCGAATACTGACTCAATGGCAGCGCCGAGAACGGCATGGTTTCCGGGGCTGCTTCGAGCATCCAGAAGTTCTGCAGCGACAACCGCCGGCCACTGAGCAACCACGGGAGCAGACCGATGATGCCGGCCGCCACGCCCATAGCCAAAGCGGCCAGATTGAGTTGCACCCGGGACCACTGGGGATTGGGTTCCTGGGCGGGGTCCGTCGGCGATGCAGCGGCTTGGGTCATGATTCCAGAATAAGCGGGTTCGGCTTGCCGCCGGCCGATAAGCTGGTGAACACGGCACCCGCCGAATGGAATCAAGGAGTCTGGGGACCATCGTGATTCACCGAGTCAGGGCAATGCAGCATGGACAATGACCAGCGGCCGGCCCAGTCGGCGCTTTCCGGGGCAACCAAGACCCTGTTGGGTCGGAAGTCGGACTGGATTCCAGGATTCGCACCGTTTCCAGGGGGGCGCAATCTTCTGGGACCGCTGCTGATCATCGCCACTTTCGCCCTGAGCGCGCTGCCGTTCCTGGGCATGCTCGACCAACCAGGCGATGACGCACTGGGGCTGTTGGTGGGCACCGAGTCGATCCTGGCGATGTCCTGGACCTTCGTTTTGGCGATCCGCACCCGGTGGAGCGAATGGCTCTTCGGCGGGCTCGACCGCGTTTACGTGGCGCATCGCTGGCTCGGGGTAGTCGCCGTGGTGTTGATGTGGTGGCATATCCAATCGTCGAACCAAGTCACCGGAGTGCCCGGAGCAAACCCGGCGGCCGCCGAATTCGGCACGACTCTGGCCGGGATCGCCGAACCGACGCTTTACCTCTTGGTACTGGTGAGCGTCCTGCGTTGGCTTCCGTGGCGGCTCTGGCGCTTGACCCACAAGCTCTTGATCATTCCCTTCGGCTTCGCCGCCTACCATATGGTTACCGCGGAAAAACCCTTCGGGAACTTCTCCGCATGGGGGTTGTGGTTCGGCCTAGTGATTGCCGCCGGCATCCTGGGCTACCTGATCCGGGTCGTCGGCCGGGACGCCATCTGGCGTGGTTCGCCGTACCGGATCGCCGAGTTGATTCCGCACCCGGGCGCGGTGGAGATCCTACTCACCCCGCAGGGCCGGCCGCTGAGCTGGAAACCGGGCCAGTTCGCCTTTCTAAAACTCCAAGTCCCCGGGCTCAGCGAACCGCATCCGTTTTCGATTGCGACCGACCCGCAACGGCCTGGGCTGCGGTTCATGGTGCGCCGGCTGGGCGATTGGACTGATCAGTTGGAGGATGCGGTCGCGGTCGGGGATCGCGCCTTCGTCGAGGGGCCTTACGGACAGCTCCGGATCTTCCCGGCCGGATCTCCGCGCCGCACCGTCTGGATCGCCGGCGGGGTCGGCATCACGCCATTCCTCGCTGCACTCCAGCAACTGCCCGGGACCTCCGGGCAAGAGCCGCCAATCCTGATCCACGCAGTCCGCAACGAAGACTCCGCGCATGCCCGCTCCGAGGTCGAGGCCGCTGCAGCCCAAGGCAGGATCGAACTCCACTACTTCGATTCCGACGCAGGCAGACCGCTCACCGAACAGTCCTTGCTGCAGGAACTCGGCCCGTCGGGCCTGCGAGGCGCCCACGTGGTGCTGTGCGGGCCGGTGAAAATGACCCGCTGGCTGAGGCGGCTGGCCCGCCGTCAAGGCGCAAAACACGTGGAAAGCGAGATTTTCGATCTTCGCGGCGGAATCGCTCCGGATCTGAGCCGGGTCATCGGCCCCCAGCTCAACCGGATGCCGCTCGCCAGATTGTTGTCCGAAGCCCGGATTTGGCTGCGGTCCGGCCGCGGCCCGAACTGATTTCGATTCGCGAACCGGCAACGCCGTCCGACCGCGAGGAACTACCGCTGGCTTTCCGCACGGAACCAGGCGATGTAGTCCGCCGCAGCGGCCGCGACCTGGAATCGAGGCTCGAAGCCGGTGTCTTCGCGGAGCCGGGCGGTATCCAACCAGCTCACCGGCCGGCCGGGCCTCGAGGGCAGCTCGGCGGTGAAACCGGGCTCGGCGGCCGCGAGCGCTGCGATCACCTCGGCATTGCTGGTCGCATGCCCGGAGCCGACGTTGTAAGTCGGGTATTGCAGGCGCTCCGCCAATTGCAGCAGCGCGAGCGCCCGACCAGTGTCTTTCACATAGCAGAGGTCGAGTGCGTCCTCGAGGTACGGCGTTGCCACCAGACCGGACAGTTCCGGCACGGTGCGGTGCGCCGCAGCATAAGCGAGCGAGGGCGCGGCGAAAAATGGATCGGGCAGATGCCCGCCCGGCCCCCAGGTGCCCGATATCCGCGCATTCACGATTTCGACGTCGGCCACGGTGCTGAGGTGGCTGCCGAGCAGTTCGGCGATCTTCTTGAAGGTCGGGATGACGTGCAGGTACTCCATGGGCAGCGGGGTGTCTTCCCGCAGCGCGCCGGACTCCGCCACCCCGCTGTAGACCCCGATGGTGCTCGCCGTGACGATCCGGCGCACTCCCCAGGCCCGCGCCGCACGGACGATGTTGAGAAAGCCTTCGAGCGCGCGACCGGCGGCATCGACCGGATCCTCCTCGGTGACCGGCCAGGGCAGGGCAATCGCGAGATGCACGATTCCGGTGATCGGGTATTGCTGGCCTACCCGGAGCAAAGCGGAGCTGTCCGTGACGTCGCCTTGCACGACGTGGACCGGAAGATCGGCCAATTGCCTGGGCACCTCGGGGCTGCGCCGCTGGATCAGGACGCATTCCTCACCCGCCTCGTGCAGTGCGCGGACGGTGTGCGAGCCGATGAATCCGGCGCCTCCGGTAACGAGAATCATCTCTAGCCCTTTCGTTTCTTAATCTGATCATCAGGATTACTGATGATCATCATCACTGATAAGATGGAATCATGTCAAGTGAAAATCCCGCCGGCGGCAGCCCGCACGATATCCTCGGGTACCTGCTCAAGCATGCGAACTGGCGGCTCGTCGAAATCACCGATGCCGCATTGCAGCCCCTGGGCATCGACAGCAAGGCCTATGGCGTCCTGCGGATCCTGGTCTGGCAGAAACCGATGTCGCAGCAACAGGTGGCCCAGACCTTGGGCGTCGACCGCACCACCATGGTCGCCTTGTTCGATGCACTCGAAGCGCAGCAGATCGTGACCCGGCGGCCGGACCCGCAGGACCGGCGCCGGAACGTCGTCGAACTGACCGATTCCGGCCGGAAGCTCTTCCGGCGTGCCGATCAGGCTTATCAAGCTGCGGAGCGGGAATTCCTCGCGCCGGTCGATGCCGCGGTCGGCGAGCAGCTCCGGCAGACGCTGCGAACCCTGCTCGGCGAATAGGCTTCCAGCCCACCGTCCGCATCCCCGGGGCCGCGATGTGCCGTACCTCCGGGCTATCCGCTCCGGATGATTCGCCGCTGGACCGCCACCGAAATCGCCGCAGTGCGGTTATCCACGCCGAGCTTTCCGTAGATGTGCACCAAATGGGTTTTGACCGTCGCCTCCGAGATGAAGAACTGTTTTGCCATGGCCCGGTTGGAGAGCCCGGTGGCCAACAACTCCAACAACTGGACTTCCCGCGGCGTGAGATTCGGCGCCGGGTTGCTGATCCGGCCCATGAGTCGCGCGGCAACCCGCGGGGCGAGTGCAGTCTCGCCCGCGGCGGCGGCCAGCACCGCTTGGCGGATTTGCTCCGACGGGGCGTCTTTGAGCATGTAGCCGGTCGCGCCCGCTTCGATCGCAGCCAAAATGTCCGCATCGGAGTCATAAGTGGTCAGGATGAGTACCGGCGGCGGATCCGGCAGCAGCTTGATCTGCTCAGTTGCCCGGACGCCATCCAGCCCGGCTCCCATTTGGAGGTCCATCAACACCACGTCCACGGACTCGCCCAGTGCCGCCAGCCGCGCCAACTCCTGAAGCGCCGCCCCGCCATCCGCCGCCTCGGCGATCACCGACATGCCTTCGAAGTCCGCCAGCATGGCCCGCAATCCGGCGCGCACCACAGGGTGGTCGTCGACCAGGAGAATTCCGATTTCCTTCATTGCGCCGCACGCTCCCCGGTTTCCAGCCTGACGTCAATGCTCAAGCGGACCGCGACCACGGTTCCTTCGCCGGGCGCCGATTCCAGCCCGAGCGATCCATTGAGTTCGCCGATCCGATGGCGCAGCGCCTGCAACCCGAAGCCCCGGCCATCCGGCCGTTCCGTGAGTTGCACCGCAGCGGGGTCGAACCCCACGCCATCATCGTAGATGTCCAAGGTGACGTCGTTGCCCTGGAACGCCAGGGTGACAACGGCATGGTCGGCCCGGGCATGCTCCCGGGTATTGCCAAGACTCGCCTGGGCGGTGCGAAGCAGCGCAACCCGGTATGGTTGCGGCAGCTCGACCGGATCCCCTTGCAGTTCGAAAATGCAGCGCAGAGCCGCACCCCGCGCTACCGCATCGGCTTCCGTGCGTTCGCAAAGCCGCCGCAGGCTGTCCACCAACGAACTTTCCTGCAACGTCGGCGAACTGAGGCCCCGGACGAAATTCCGCGCCTCGGCGAGGTTCTCCGAGGCGGTCTGCTGGACCAAGGCCAGCCGCGACGCAGTGGTGTCCGGGTCGCCCGCGGCCAATGACTTTTCTGCAGCCCGGGCGACCAGCACGATGCTGGAAAGGCCCTGGGCCAGAGTGTCATGGATTTCCTGGGCGATCCGTCCCCGCTCTGCCAGGACTCCGGCTCGATGCTGCGCCGCAGCCAACTCGGCACGGGTCCGCCGGAGCTCTTCGGCGTCCCGGCGCTGCACTTCCGCTTCCCGGTAAAGGGCCTGATAGGCCAAACCGGTCACCACCGAGAACCCCGCGCCGAAAAGCGGACCCAAGACCGCCGGCAGCTGCGGAACGAGAAACCCGCCGGCGGCCCATTGGGCGGCAATCACGGCTGCCGTCAACACCGCGATGGCGGGCAGCGCCACCAAGCGCGGCAGCAAATGCAGGTAAAGGAAGAACAAGGGAAAAGCCAGCCAGGAAAAATCAGCGCTGCCGACCAGCAGAAGCGCCCAGAGCACGGTCACTGCGCCGAGCCACAACAAGCTGTAACGCCGCGGATCGGCACCGAGCGCTCCGGAAGCAAACCGCTTCTCCAACACGGTTCCGGCCAAATAGACCACGGCCAGCAGAACGGCCAGGCCGACCAGGAGGAACTTGGCCGATGGGCGGCTGTCGGCGAACAGCAACCGCAGCAACGCAACAGTCAACAGACCGGCGAACCCCACGTGCAAGGCGACCCGGAGCGCACGCAGAATCGCCATCGTGGATGCGGATGCTGTCCCGCTCGGCGGGTCCGCCGCCTGCCCCCGAGGGCGAAGACCTTTCATGACCGGCACTGGACCAGTCTATGCAGCACGGTCGCCGGGCGGATCAATCAAATGGTTGACCTGCCGGCCAACCCATCGGCCGTCCGGGATCAACCGCACCCACGATGCCGGATTCCCGGATCGGCGGGAGAGTGGGAAAGAAGACGATTCAGCCACCGAAAGAAGTCCAACGTGTTCCTCGCGGTCCGAGACATCCGCTTTGCCAAAGGCAGATTCACCCTGATGGGCGCCGTCGTCGCCCTCATCTCCCTGCTCCTCGTGATGCTCTCCGGATTGACCGCCGGGCTCGCCGACCAGTCGACGTCGGCGATCAGCGCATTGGGCGCGGACCGAAGCGGTTCCACGACCGCACCGGCCGTGGACGCCATCGCCTTCGGCGCGCCGGGCTCCGCTGAACCCAAAGCATCGTTCACCGAAAGTGCCATCAGCCCAGGGCAACTGCAACGTTGGCAGGACACCCCCGGAGTTCGCGATGCCCGCGCGTTGGGCATCAGCCAGGCCCGGGTTCAGGCCGTCAGCAGCACGAGCCCGGGCACCAGCAATGTCACCCTGTTCGGCGTCGATCCCGACGGCGGACTTGCCCCGGCCGGGCTCACGCCGGGCAGCGTGCTGATCGGCAGCTCGGTGGCCAAGGCCCTCGCCGTGCAGACCGGCGACCAGCTGAGCCTGAACGGGACCGAGCTGAACGTCGGCGGCGTCGTTCCCGATCAGTGGTACTCGCATACCAGCGTGCTCTGGCTTGCCTTGCCGGCCTGGCGGGAACTCGCCCATCTCAACGACCCCGGACAGTTGGCCACAGTGGCCGCGATCAGCTACCAACCCGGCGCCACCGTCGATCAAGCCGCAGCGGACGCCGGAGCCCGCACCGTGAGCAGCTCGCTGACCGGCTCCTTCCAAGCCCTGGCCTCGTATCGAAGTGAAAACGGCTCGCTGCTGCTGATGCAGGCTTTCCTCTACGGAATCTCCGCCCTGGTGATCGTGGCCTTCCTGACCGTATGGACCATCCAACGGACCCGGGACATCGCCGTGCTCAAAGCCCTGGGGGCCGGCAATGGGTTCGTCCTGCGGGATGCCATCGGCCAAGCCGCGATCGTGTTGGTCTCAGGTGCCGGAATCGGCGGTGCGGTCGGCGTCGCGGGCGGTATTTTGGCCGCCCAAGCGGCGCCTTTTCTGCTCACTCCGGCAACCGTCTTGCTCCCGGTCCTCGGGATCATCGTGCTCGGCCTGGCCGGCGCCGCAGTGGCGGTGCGCCGCGTCACCAAAATCAACGCCCTGGTCGCGCTCGGCGGGAATTGAAAGGAAAGCTATGTCCAACGCACCAAGCCTTGCCCTCAACGGAGTCCACCTCGAATACCCGGACGGGACCGGAACCATCAATGCCCTGGATTCGGTGGATCTCAGCGTACGGCCAGGCCAACTGGCTGCCATCGTCGGACCCTCCGGCTCCGGCAAATCGAGCCTCCTGGCCGTGGCCTCCACGCTGATCCGCCCCGACTCGGGCTCCGTCGGCATCGGCGGCGTCGACGTCACCCGACTCAGCGAACGGGCCCGTGCCGCGCTGCGCCGCGAGAAGCTCGGCATCGTGTTCCAGCAGCCGAACCTGCTCGCCTCGCTGAACGCCGTCGAACAGCTTCTGATCAGCGCCCAGCTGCGCGGCGAGTCCGCAAAGACTGCCCGCCAGCGGGCGATCGGACTCTTGGATCTCGTAGGGTTGGCGGACTGTGCCGGCAAGCGGCCGCACCAACTCTCGGGTGGACAGCGTCAACGGGTGAACATCGCCCGCGCTTTGATCGGCGCACCGGACGTCTTGCTGGTCGACGAACCCACGGCCGCTCTGGACCATGAACGCGGCGCCGCCATCATGCGCTTGCTGCGGAAAGTCACCGACGAGTTCCAGGTGGCCGCAGTGATGGTGACCCACGACATCGAATTCGCTGCACTGGCCGACTCGACGGCCGAAATGCGCGACGGCAGGCTCACCGCACTGGCTGCGGCTTGAGCTTGGCGATCCTGACCATGCCGAAGACCATCCTGATCAATCCAATGCCCGCCACCACCGGAGCAACGTAGACGATCGCGTAGGCGGCCAAGAGCACGATCGCATTGGCCCGGTTGGTCTCGGCCACCAGGAAGTAGTAAACCACTGCCGCGGCAAAGAACAGCACCCCGGTGACCAACCACTTCAGCCCCTGTTTCCGATGCCGCTTGGCGGCATCGAGCCGGCTCGAATTTTCCGGCGTCGCATTCGGCGTTGCAGCTTCCATCAGATTGCCCCTTCAGACAGCGCGTTGATATCTGCTGGCAACCATAGCAAAAGTTGAGCGCTCGATCAGCTTTTTTTCGAAACACTCTCGAAGAGCATTTCGAAACTGCGCTGCAACGACTCCTGCCCCCACAATGCCTCGACCCGTCCGTTCGACCTGCGCAGGCCGAATCCCTCGATCAGCCCGACGATGGCAGCCGAGAGCGTGGCACTTTCCGGCACCGCCAGATCATCCAGGAAGGCTTTGACCACGATCGGGATCTGCGCGATTGCTTTGTCCGCCTCGGGGTAGAGCTCGGTATGCCGGGCAACGGCCAAATAGGTTTCGTACAACGGCAACAAGGTCCGGGAGTCCCGCGAGCTGACCTCGGTCGCGAGCGCCTTGGCCAAGATCTTCAAATCCCGGCTGCCGCCCAGTTCCCGCTGGATGTTCCCGGTCATCCTCGGGATCAACTGGTCGAAATAGTGCGCAAAGGCGCCCTGGACCAATTCGACCAAAGTCGGGAAGTAATAGGAGACGCTGGACGCCGGGACCCCGGCCTTCGCGGCGACCGCCCGGAGGGTGATGCCGGCGGGACCCTCGGTGTAGAGCAGTTCCAAGGCGCAATCCAAGATCAGCTGCTGCTTGAGCTTCCCACGGTTTTGAACAGTTTTTTGGGGCACATTCATGAAGCCTAATCGATCTCCGAGCTGCTACCGAGCGAAGAAAATACCCGGCCCGCCACAACCGGCACGGCACCGACCGGGCAATGCCGGCCAGGAGCGTCCAACCGGCCTGACGAAGGCCGCATCAGGGCCTGCGCATCGAACACCGCAGCCGGCCGGAGATCCACCGTGCACACCCTGTGGTGAAAGTTATCCACAGTGTTGACAACTCTGTGGGTAAAAAACTTTCACAACTCCGGATCGCTGCCCTGGGTTGTCCACACCTGTGGAATTACATGTGTGTAACTTATGCCCAGTGTGGATAACCCTTGTGGAAAACCTGGCCCGAGGGGACGGTTCACTGCCTGGCTCCGTCACATTTCTTCGGGGTACCGCGGGCATTGCATCCTCGCGGTGCGGGGCCCCGGATTTCCAGGGGTCGGCTGCCGGTTTTCCGTGCCGGAATGCACCGCAAGCTGTGAGTACCTGCCTGGCCTATCCCCAGGGCGGTCGGTACTGCTATACCTGGGCAATCGGAACACCGAGGCAAAGTCGCCCCGGTGCCACCGGAACTACGTGATGGGGGAACACGATGGACCTGAACCGACGCCGCTTTCTGCAAGTCTCCGCCGGGGCGGTTTCCGCTTCGGCCCTGCTCGGCCTGGCCGGGGCGACGCCGGCCTGGGCCGCCACCGACTTCGAAACCGCCCGAGAGCGGCGCACCGAAATCCTCAACGGCGGCACGCTGAGCCGCTCGGACCCGAAGATTTCCGCAGCGATCGATGCCTCGGATGCGCAAGCCCGATCCTTCTGGTCAAGTCTGGATATTTCAGCGAACCGGACCTACCTCTGGAGCGACTATTCGCCGTTCAGCTCTCCGGAACTGGCCAACAACAGCCTGATCCGGCTCCGGAGCATGGCGGTCGCCTGGTCCGCGCCCAGCAGCTCGCTGTATCAGAACCCCGGCCTCTTGACCGATGTGCTTTCGGCATTGAGCTTCTGGGCCAGCAAATACTCGGCGAACAGCCGGGCTACCGGAAACTGGTGGTTCTGGGAAATCGGCATGCCGAATTTGCTGGCCGACCTCGGCATCGTGCTTTTCCCTCAGCTCAGCCCGGAACAGAAGAATTCCATCGACGGCTTCATCGCCAAATTCGTCGCGAACCCCAACGTCAGAACCAACAGCCCCTCGCTCAAGGAGACCGGCGCCAACCGGACGGACAAAGCGCATATCGCGATCCGGCACGGCCTGATCATGGAAAGCCCGGCCCGGGTGGCTGCCGGGCGGGACGCACTCAGCGACGTCGAAGGCAACGGGCGGAACTCGGTCTTCGGTTATGTCATTTCCGGTGACGGTTTCTACGCCGACGGATCCTTCGTGCAACACAGCAAACTGGCCTACGTCGGCTCCTACGGCCTGGTCACGATCGACGGGCTGGCAGACATCCTGACCCTGCTCGCCGGAACCGCCTGGGCGGTGACCGACGACAAAGTCCGGATCATCTACGATGCCGCGTTGCGCAATTACGGCTGGTTCGTCTTCGACGGCCAACTCGTCGACGCGGTCCGCGGCCGCGCGGTGTCCCGGCAGGAAAACCCGGGGCAGACCGCCGGGCACACCCTGGCTGGGGCGTTGGTCCAGCTCGCCGCCACTTCGCCGGAATATGCAGCGCGGATCAACGGCATGGTCAAAGGCTGGCTGAGCCGGAACACCGCAGTGAGCCCGTTGCTGGGCAACACCTTGAACCGTTCCCGGCAGATCCAAGCGCTCCTGGGCAATCCGGCGATCGAAGCCGGGGCGGCTCTGCAACGCCACGTGCAGACCCCGGACCAGGACCGGGTGATCCACCATCAAGGCAGCTGGACCGCCGCATTTTCGATCTCCTCCAACCGGATGGGTCGTTACGAATGGGGCAATGGCGAAAACAACGCAGGCTGGTACCAAGGCGACGGCATGCTGCAGATCCACACCGCCGGAGATCGGCTCAGCTTCGACGGGGACTATTGGGCGACCAGTGACCCGTTCCATCTGCCCGGGGTGACCAACGGCCTGCAGCCCCGGGAGAACGGCGCCGTCTCCGGCACCGGGATCCCGGGTGCCAGCCAGAGCTGGGCCGGCGGCGTCGGCTGGCTGGATCGCGTCGGCACCGTCGGCATGGACCACAAAGCGTATGACGGCGACCTGGTCGCCAAGAAGTCCTGGTTCTGTTTGGCCGATGCGGTCATCGCGCTCGGCAGCGGAATTTCCGCCAGCAAAGGCCAGACCGTGCACACCACCGTCGAATCCCGGAAACTGCAAGCCGGGAAAGCCCAGCCGCTGACCGTCGACGGCGTGCAACGGTCTGACGCCGTCGGACCGGCGGAAACGTTCGCCGATCCGGCATGGGCGCATTTGCCCGCCGTGGGCGGCTACCTGTTCCTGCAGTCGCAACCGGTGACCGCCCTGCGCGAATCCCGCAGCGGTGCTTGGCGCACGGTCAATGTCAACGGACCCACCGACCAGGTCAGCGACGACTACCAAAGCCTGTTTTTCGACCATGGCAGCAACCCGTCCGGCGCCGATTACGGGTATGCGCTGCTCCCCGGCGCCAGCGCAGCGCAGACCCAAGCGCGTTCCGGGGAGCGCGGCTTTTCGGTGCTCGCGAACAGCACCTCGGTGCAGGCGATTTCCGTGGTCGAAGCCAATCTGGTCCTGGCGAATTTCTTCACCGCCGGAGCCGCCGGCGGCGTCACCGTCGACCGGGCGGCCGCGGTGGTCGTCGGAGAGGCGCCCGATCAGCTCGGCGGCACCGACCTGGTGGTCACGGTTGCCGACCCGTCCCGGCACAACCAACCGATCGCGGTGTCGGTCAATCGCACCAGCGGCACCGCATTGGAGTACCCGGAGCGGATCAGCTTCAGCACGGTTCCCGGCGGCACCGGCTTCACCGTGCCGACCAATGGCACCCGAGGCCACGAACAGTTGGTCCGGTTCGGCGCGCCGGGGCTCACCGTCAAGCACAACAACACCGGGCCGGCGGTCAACCAATGGAGCTACTCGAGCGGCTGGACGATCGGCAGCCTGGACAGTTACAGCACCACGGCCGGAGCTACCGCGACGCTGCGATTCCTCGGCGGCCGGGTGTACCTGCAGGCCGCTCCCGGACCCAGCCAAGGCATCGTCCGGTTGAGTCTGGACGGCCAGGACCGGGGCACCGTGGATCTTTTCGCCCTGGTCCGCAACGGCGTCAAGGTCATTGCCGCTTTCGGCGGCCTGGATCCCGCGGTCCCGCACACCTTGGTACTCAGTTGCACCGGTGACAAGAACCCGCTGGCGAGCAACCGTGCGGCCGCGCTGAGCGGTGCCGTGGTCATCGTGCAATGAACGGTTCCACCGGACCGCGGCGCAGCGTAGGCTCGGGATGACGAAGCCCGCACCCGAACAGGAGATGCCCATGCCCTTGGATCCGATACTCGCCATGGTCCTGGAAAAAGCTCCGCCATTGGTGGCTCCCGAGGTCGCACATGACGCGGCGGCGGCTCGCGAAGCGTATCGGACACGTTCAGACCCGGCGGCGATGGCCGCCTTCGCCGCCCCGGTGGCCGACGTGGCCGACCGGACGATTTCGGACGATGGCCGGGAAATCCCGGTCCGGATCTACCGGCCTGCCGGCGATGCGCCGTCCGGAACCTTCGTTTTCTACCATGGCGGCGGCTGGGTCTTGGGCGACTTGGACTCGCATGATCTGCCCTGCCGTGCCCTGAGCAACGGGCTGAACCTGACCGTGCTCGCGGTCGACTACCGCTTGGCACCCGAACATCCCTTCCCGGCGGGCCTGGCAGATTCGACGGCGGCCACCCGGTGGGCCTTGGCGAACGCGGACCAGCTCGGCGGCGGTGATCACCCCGTGGTGATCGGCGGCGACAGTGCCGGTGCGAATTTCGCCGCGGTGATCGCACAGACGCTGCGCGGATCGGACATCGCCGCCCAACTGCTGATCTACCCCGCCACGGACAGCAGCAAAACCTATGCTTCGGCAAAGCAATACGGCGATGGCTATTTCTTGGATTCGACGTCCATGAAGCTCTTCCAAAATTCCTATTTCAGCGATCCGGCGTTGCGCAACGACTCCCGGGTCTCGCCCTTGCTCGGCGACCTGCGCGGATTGGCCCCGGCCGTCATCGTCACCGCGGAGTTCGACCCGCTCAAAGACCAGGGCGCGGCTTATGCGGAAGCGCTCGAGGCGGCCGGAAATCGGGTCATCTTCAAGGAATTCCCGGGCTTGACCCACGGCTTCGTCAACCTCGGGCCATTCGTTCCCGCAGCGCAGCATGCGATCGACGAAACCATCGGTTTGCTGGAGCGCCTGCTCAACGAGCCGGCCGGCTGAGCCGCAATCGGATGAGCCGGTAACCGCCGCCCACCGCGAAAACGCCCAGACCGACCACGACCGCGGGCCACGGCAGGGTGCCGACCAGGATCAGGCACGCCAAGCCGCCCAGAACCTGGATGGCCTTGGGATATCGGCGATGCACCGAATCCTGACGGAACGCAGCGGCATTGGCCACCAAGTAGTAGACCAGTACGCCGAACGACGAAAACCCGATCGCATTGCGCACGTCCGCAAACACCACGATCAGGCAGATCGCCGCGGCCAAAACCAGTTCGGCACGCCGCGGCACCTGGTATCTCGGGTGCACGGCGGAAAGCCATTGCGGCAGATCACGTTCCCTGGCCATGGCGAGCGCGGTCCGGCCCAGCCCCGCCAGCAAAGCGAGCAAGGCACCCAGGGCAGCCAAAGCAGCGCCGAGCCGGAGCAAGGGCAACGCCCAGTCGGCACCGGAAATTTCCACCGCGCGCAGCAATGGCGCCGGCGTCCCGGCGACTCCCGACGGCGTCAACACCGCCAAGAGCGTCACCGCAACCACACCGTACAACGCGGCGGTGCCGGCTAGCGCGATCACGATCGCCCGCGGAATGCTCCGCCTCGGACGACGGACCTCTTCACCCAGGGTGGCGATCCGGGCATAGCCGGCAAAGGCGAAAAACAGCAATCCTGCCGATTGCAGAATCCCATACCAGCCGGACGCGAAAAATCCGTTTCCCGGCAACTGAACCGGCTGTGCCGCTCCCGACGTCCAGACCAATCCGATCGCCAACACCAGAATCGCCAGCACGGAAATCACGATCAGCTTGGTCAGTTGCGCAGTCCGGGTGACGCCGAAGCAGTTGGCCAGCGCCAAGCCGAGCACCGCTACGACGGCAGCAGGACGCTGCCAGGCGGGAGGAACCGCATAAGCCGCGAAGGTCAGCGCCATCGCCGCACTGCTTGCCGTCTTCCCGATCAGGAAGCCCCAGCCGGCCAAAAAACCGGGCCAGGCACCGAGCTGTTCCCGGCCATAGAGATAAGTGCCGCCGGAACTCGGGTATTGCGCGGCCAACTGGGCCGAGGAGGTCGCATTGCAGAACGCGACACCGGCCGCGATCAGCAAACCGATCAGCAAACCGGAACCGGCCACTGCCGCCGCGGGCGTGAACGCGGCGAAAATGCCGGCCCCGACCATCGAACCGACCCCGATGAGCACTGCGTCGAAAGTGCTCAATTTCCGGGCGAGCCCGACCGTACGCGCATCGCTCATACCGACAATTTACTCATACTTTCGATAGCCTCACACCTGGCCGGCGGCGTGCCGCCCGGCCGCCCGGCCGGAGAACAGGCAGCCACCCAGGAAGGTGCCCTCCAGAGCGTTGTAGCCATGCACTCCACCACCGCCGAATCCCGCCACTTCACCGGCGGCATAGAGGCCGGGAATCGGCTGGCCTGCGGCGTCGAGCGCCCGGGATTGCAGGTCGGTTTGGATGCCGCCGAGCGTTTTGCGGGTCAGCACATGCAGTTTGACCCCGATCAACGGCCCGGCCGCCGGGTCCAGGATTTTGTGCGGTGCAGCTGCCCGGCCCAAGCGGTCGCCGATGAACCGGCGGGCATTCCGGATGCCTTGGACCTGCGAATCTTTGCTGAAGGGATTGTCCATCTGCAGGTCCCGGGCTTCGATCTGCTGTTTGATCAAGGCCGGATCCAATGTCGGTTCATCGGTGAGACGGTTCATCTTGGCCACCAAGTCGGCCAGGTCATCCGCCACCACGAAATCCGCGCCGTGTTCTTTGAAAGCTTCCACCGGCGCTGGAGCGCCCTTGCTGAACAAGCGTTCCCGCAAGACCGCCTTGCGGTCCTTGCTGGTGATGTCCGGATTCTGTTCCGAGCCGGAGAGCGCGAACTCTTTTTCGATCATCTTCTGGGTCAAAATGAACCACGAGTGGTCGAACCGGGCGATGTCTTCGGTGGTCCGCAGATGCCGCAAGGTGCCCAAGGTGTCGTACCCGGGCAGGCAGGGATCAGGCAATCGCCGGCCCAAGGCGTCGAACCACATCGAGGACGGGCCGGGCAGGATCCGGATGGCATGCTGCGGCCAGACCGGATCCCAGTTCTGCACCCCCTCGGTGTAGTGCCACATCCGGTCCCGGTTGACCAAGCGCACTCCGGAAGCAGCGCTGATCTCCAGCATCCGGCCATCGACGTAGGCCGGCACGCCGGTGATCATCGAGGCCGGCGGCGTGCCCATCCGCTCCGGCCAGCTGCGCCGGACAATCTCGTGGTTGCCGCCGATTCCGCCGGAGGCGATGATCACCACCGGCGCGGAAAGCTCGAACTCGCCGATCTGGTCCCGATTCGAGCTGACTCCGCGCGCGGAATCGTCCGCGGCCAGTACGGTCCCGCGCACCCCGGTCGCCACGCCGTCGGAAATCAGCAACTCGTCCACTTGGTGCCGGTGGTGGAAGGTCAGCAATCCGGCTTGTTCTGCGGCGAGCGCGTAGTCCACAAAAGGACCGACCACTCCGGTGCCGGTGCCCCAGCTGACGTGGAAACGCGGTACCGAGTTGCCATGCCCATCGGCCCGCAGGTCGCCACGCTCCGCCCAACCCACCGAGGGCAGGAAACTGATCCCGTGGCCGTTGAGCCACGATCGCTTCTCACCGGCCGCGAACTCGACATATGCCCGGGCCCAGCGCAGCGCCCAGGCGTCCTCGTCCGGCAGCCGATCGAACTGCGCGCTGCCCTGCCAATCGTTCCAGGCCAAATCGAAGGAATCCTTCACCCCGAGCCGCCGCTGCTCCGGCGAGTCGACCAGGAAGATCCCGCCGAACGACCAGAATGCCTGGCCACCCAGATTGGCCCGGTTCTCCTGCTCCACGACCGCGACCTTCTTGCCCTTCGCAGTGAGCTCGTGCGCGGCGACCAGACCGGCCAATCCGGCTCCGATGACAATGGCGTCGGCATCCATGGTTTGCAACCTCTCGCAGAGTTATGAGCCTTAGGTTATCCTGCTGCCCGATTCAGCCGCCGAGCACCCGGCGGAGGTAGGCATTGCCGAAAAGTCCGGTCGGATCGAGTTCTCGCCGCAGTTCCAGGAACTCCGGCATTTTCGGGTAGACGCCCTGCAAATACGCCAGCTCCCGGGTGTGCATTTTTCCCCAGTGCGGGCGGCCGCCGTGCGCGGTGAAGATCTCCTCGACGGCCGGGAAGAATTCGGCTTCGGTATGCCTGAAGAAGCGGTGGACCGCAAGGTACCCGGTTTCCCGGCCATAAGCGGTCGAGAGCCAGTTTTCATCTGCCGCCGCAGCCCTGACCTCGATCGGGAATTCGATCCGCCAACCCCGTTTGCCGATGAGCTCGCGGACCTGCTGGAAGACCGGGATCAACTCCGCACGCGGCAACGCATATTCCATCTCCCGGAAACGCACGCCGCGGCTCGTCGCGAACACCCGGTGCGAGGCATCGGTGAACTCGGCATTGGCGAATTGCCGTGCGGCGATTCGGTTCACCCCGGGGGTCAGCGCAGGAACCAGACGCTCCACATTGCACAGCGCCCGGAACAGACCGTTCGCCACCACGGTGTCGCCCAGAAACCGGTCCAGTGCGCCGCGCGGGCGCAACGCTTCATGCCCCATCCGACGGGTGTTGGTTTTGGTGGAAGCGACTTCGCTGTGCGGAAACCAGTGGAATTCGAAGTGGTCTTCGGTCTCGAAGCGCTCGTCCAGGGTCGCTAGCACTTCGTCCAAGGGAATCGGCTTTTCCACTGCCTGCAGGCTGAACGCCGGAACGCATTGCAAGGTGACTTCGACGATGATGCCCAAGGCGCCCAGGCCCACCCGCAGCGCCGGCAGCAGCTCCGAATTCTGCTCGCGATCGGCGCACAGCAGGCCGCCGTCGGCGGTCACCACGACCATGCCGGTCACCTGGGTGGCTATCCCGCCGAAAGCTGCCCCGGTGCCATGCGTGCCGGTGGATATCGCACCGGCTAGGCTTTGCCGGTCGATGTCGCCCAAGTTCGGCATCGCCAATCCGTAGGGCGCCAAGAGTCCGGGCACGTCGAAGAGCCGGGTGCCCGCGGCGAAGGTCGCTTGCTGCTTGCCCGCGTCCACACTGAGCAAACCGCTGAGCCCGTCCAAGCTGAGCTGCACGCCGTCGGTCACCGCTATCGCACTGAAGCTGTGCCCGGCACCGATCGCTTTGACCGTCTGCCCGGTCGTCCGGGCCCGGACGACCGCTTCCTGGACTGCCTCGACCGTCGTCGGCGAAACCCTGGCTACCGGGTGTCCGGACTCGCTGCGCCCCCAATTCGACCAGGGCTTGACTGCCCGCTGGACGGAGCGGGCTTCCGTCATACGCACCGACTGCCGGCCGGTCATAAGAAGGCCTTCCCTTCGCCGCGGTAGGTCGGCACCGCGCCGAGCACACCGTCGTCGTCGATGAAGTACACCTGGTTGAGGTGCTCGGAAATCTCCCCGGCCTTGGTGTGCCGGAACCAGACCCGCGAGCCCACGGCGAGCGAGCGCGCCGCATCGCCCTTCAGCGGCGACTGCACTTCGCCTGCCCCTTCCCGCGGGAGGTATTCGAGCCCTTCCGGCCAGACCGGGAAGGGCGCCCGATCCCAAGCCGGCGGTCCGGAGGCGATCCAGCCGCCGCCGAGCACGGTGGCGATGTCGGGCACCGCCTTGCGCACCACGTCGAGCGTAAAAGAGGCCGCCGGGGCAGGCCGGAAATGCGCGTAGTTGTCGAACAGCCGGGGTCCGAAGAGCCCGCTGCCGCTGGCGATCTCGGTCACCGAAGGATCCCGATGAGTGTATTCCAGCGAACCGGTGCCGCCGCCGTTGACGAACTCCAGATCCGCCACCTGGCGGACCAGGGCCACCGCCTTCTGCCGCCGTTCCAGCAATTCGGCACCGGAACGCTTTTGCAGGCCGCGGATCATCATGCCGCGGGCGGCATTGCCGATCGGAGCATTCCCCAATCCGGCGATTTGGGCCTCATAACCCATCATGCCGACCAGCGAGAACCCTGGCCGCCGGTGGATCGCCTGGGCCAGAGCCAGGGCTGCTTCCGGGCTGTGCACGGGGGAGCGCCAGACTCCGATCCGGCCGAGCACCGGCGCATCCCAAGAACAGTCCAGCTCGATGCAGACCCGGACCGGGTTGCGCTGCGCCGGCGGGAGGACCGAGTCGATGAGGTCCAATTGCGCAGTCGAGTCCACCATCAGAGTCACCCGCCGGGCGAGGGTTTCGGAACCGGCCAGTGCCCGGAGAGCAGCCCGGTCGACGCTCGGGTAGGCGACCACCACGTCGTCGATCCCGGTCCAGCCGGGGGCATCGGTGGCGAGCCAATTCGCCTCGGCCACGGTGTAGGCGAGCACACCGTGGAAGCCTTCCAGTTTCAAGGACGCGGCCAGGACCTCACGCACCCGGATGGACTTCGAGGCGAGCCGGATCGGCGTGCCTTGTGCCCGGCGGAGCAGGTCGAAGGCGTTGTGCGCCAGTGCCGGAACATGCACGACGCCGAACGGCGGGTCGAGCTCGGCAGTCACCGCCTCGATCCGCGGCCAGAACTTTTCCGGGCTGCGCCAAGGCGCCCGCGTTGCGGCGGAGCGGATTTCTTCCGAACCGAGATCCAACCGGCTCAGGTCCACGGCTTCATTCGTCATGCTGGCTCTCCTTGGACGAACCCCATCAGGACACCGGCGACGGTGTCGATATTCTGCAACGCCTGGGCATCGTCGCGCTCGGCGAGCCAGGTCGTGGTCAAACCATCGGTGAACACCACGATCAGGCGGCCCAGCGCAGCCGAATCCAGTGCGAACCGCACCCCGAAGCCTTGCGCCAAAGCATTGACCAGCCCTTCGGCAAGGGCGTAGTACCGCTGATATTGGGCACTCGCATAGTGTTCCAGGCCCGGAGTCCGCAGCGCGTATTGGGTCAACTCCAACATCGCCATTTCCCGATGCGGGTTGGCTTTGAGCCCTTCGAAATAGTTCCGCAGGCACAACTCGATCGTGGAACGCAGATCGGTGGCATCGATCATCGCCGATTCCAGGCCCAGCCGCTCGAAGGACAACGTGTCTTCGATCAATGCCTCCATGAGTTCGGCCTGGGAGCGGAAGGCATAGTGGTAACTGGCCAGTGAAGCACCGGCTTCGTTGGCCACAGCGCGAGTGCTCGCCGCGGCGATGCCGTCCCGGGCGATGATCGAGAACGCCGCGTCGATCAGCGAGCGGCGGCGTTCAACGGCCGGAATGTTCGGCATGGTGGTTCACCTCGAGACGATGGGTCCAACCGGATCAAAAATCTGGGTCAAGTGACTCAGACATCTACATCAGTATGAGCTGGATCACAGCGGACCGTCAAGGCTCCGGCTCCGGAGACGTTGATTGCGGTTAGCCTGGCCCGGTGCCACCGAGGAACCCCGTCGATCCCCATGCCCTGAATTCGCCCATTGCCGTCTTCGACGCCGGGTTGGGCAGTTATGACATCGTCCGGACCTTGCGGCGGCACTATCCGGAGAGCGATCTGATCTACTTCGCGGACCGGGCGAGCTTCCCCTATGGGGCGAAGTCCGAGGCGCAGTTGCTGAAAATCGCGGTGGCCAGCTGCCGGTATCTGAGATCGCTCGGTGCCGGGTGCGTGGTCATCGGCTCAAATGCCCCATCGGTGACCGTCTTGGCGGCGGTCGCGGCCGACTGCGACTTCCCGGTGCTCGGCGTGCTGCCTCCGGTGCGGCAGGCTCTGGCCGCCATCGCGCCGGAACAGGGCCTGCTGCTGGCCGGTGCCGCCTCGATGACCGGCAGTCCCCGGCTGCACGAGTTCATCGAGCGGGAGGCCGGCCAGGCCGCGGCGCGGGTCCACGCCGTAGCCGCGACCGCACTCATCGAGCTCGTCGAATCGGGAAAGTTCCTGACCGACCCGGAAACTGCCGTGGACCAAGTCGCCGACTTCCTCGGCCGGCAGCTTGCATCGTGGCCGGAGCTCGGCGGCGTCCTGCTCTCCAGCACCCACCTGCCGTGGCTCAGTTTCGCCTTCCAACGCGCTGCCCCCGGGTGGCAGCTCTTCAACCCGGCCGACGACGTTGCGCGGTCCGCGGCCCCTTACGCGGTACCCGGCACCGGGAAGCTGCTCAGCTTGGTGACGGAGAGTCCGGCGTTGACCGTTCGGGACTTCGCCCAGACCCTGGACCGGCTCGGCATCGCACTCGAGCTGCAACCGGTCCCCGCGCTCGAGCTCAGGTGAGGTGGTCGAAATCGCCGCGGACCCAGGCGATGTGCCGGTCGGCAGACCGGCGGACCACCGCAGGCGCATCGTGCGGGAGCACGCTGCCGAAGTTGTTGTACAGCCGGTCGAAGGCGAATTCCTGGACCGTCGTGGCGATCCGGTCCACCACTGCGGCCGACAACGGGATCTTGTTCGGGTAGCTGCGCATGAAGGCGGCAGTCCGGTCTTGATTGACGAAGATGCTGTCCCCGGCGAGCAGAATTCCCCTGCCGGCGTTCCCGGCCGGCCAATGCAGCACGGCGCTGCCCTTGAAATGCCCGCCCACCTGGTGCAAGGTCACTCCGGGTACCACCTCCCGGCTGCCCGACCAAAAGTCGATCGATCCGTCCGGCCGCTGCAGCCACTGAGCGTCGTCCTGGTTCACCAGCACCCGGGCGCCAAAGGCCCTGGCCCACTCCACCTGGACGCCGAACATGTGCGGATGGCTGGCGGCTATCGCGACCACCTCGCCGTGCGCTTTCACCTGCTCGACCACGGCATCGCTGATCATGCTGATCGGGTCCCACAGCACATTCCCCGCCGGCGTGATCAGCAACATCGCCTGCTGCCCGATGCCGGCGCCGCTCGAGGTCAGACCGAAGAGCCCCGGTTCGACCTCGAAGAAGTCGATCACCGCCCCGTTGGCCGCCTGCGCTGCCAAGGTGGTCCAGCGCTGCCCGTCGAGCGGTACGTATTGCCGCTCGTCCGCGCAGATCGGACAGACCTCCTGCGCACCGGGTTGCCCCGACCGCTCGACGCCGCAGGTTGCACATTGCCAGATTTCCACCAGAACCTCTTTCACCGGGAACCATCCGGATAAGCCGCTCTGCGTCGCGGATATTCCCGCCCGGACAACCGCTACCAGCACATGAACTGCGGTTGAAATTGCTGAACTACAGGTGTGTAAGTTATGCCCAACTGTGCATAGACCTGTGGATAACTAGAGTCCGACGGTCGGCGCGAACAGCGTCTGGATCGCCGAAGTCCGCCAGACCGTCAAAACCACCAGCAGCAGGATGATCGCGGTCATTCCACCCCACTGCAGGATCTTCTGGCTCTTCCCCGCCGGGGCGTAAATGAACACCGCGGCCAGCAAAGCACCGCCGATCAATCCGCCCAAGTGCGCCTGCCAGGCGATGTTCACGCCGGGCAAGAAACCGATCGCGCCATTGATCACCAGAAGCACGATGATTTGCCGCAAGTCACCGCGGCGTTTGAGTTGCAAAACGAACAAAGCGCCGAAGAGGCCGAAAATCGCTCCCGAGGCGCCGACCACCACCGAAGAAATCGGGGAAAGCAACAGCACGCCCACCGAGCCGGCCAGGCCGGAAACCAAGAACAGCCAAAAAAACCGCAAGCGCCCGAAGATCGGTTCCAACACCGTGCCCAGAATGTAGAGCGAGTACATATTGAGCAGGATATGCGGCAGGAAACTGGTCGAATGGGTGAACACCGAGGTCAGCATCCGCCACGGTTCCTGCTCGGTGACGAAGGGGGCGTAAGCCAGGTAATTGATCACTCCGGCGCCGGGAATCAATTCCGCAGCGAACACCAGGACGCAGATCGCGATCAGACTGAACGTCACCACCGGGCGGCCGCCCCGGGCCACCCCGCCGAACATGGTGCGTTTCACCGGAGCGTTCTTCGCGGTTTCCCGCACGCAATCGACGCATTGGATCCCGACGGCGGCCGGCCGCTGGCACTCGGTGCACGCCGGACGTCCGCACCGCTGGCATCGGACGTAGGCCACCCGGTCCGGGTGCCTCGGACAGACCGGTACTTCGGCCCCCTGGCCGGAAGCCGCCGTCGGAATCCCGTAACTCACGCTCGACTGGCCTTAGAGCTTCTCGATGGTGACCGAGTTGATGACGACGTCTTCGAGCGGCTTGTCGGCACGACCGGTGGGCACGGCTTCGATCGCGTCGACCACGGCTTTGGACTCGTCATCGGCGACTTCGCCGAAGATCGAGTGTTTGCCCTGCAGGTGCGGGGTCGGCACCGTGGTGATGAAGAACTGTGAACCGTTCGTGCCGCGGCCCATTTGGATGCCGGCGTTGGCCATTGCCAGTTTGTAAGGCTCGTTGAAGATGAGTTCCGGGTGGATTTCGTCGTCGAACTGGTACCCCGGCCCGCCGATGCCCTGACCGAGCGGATCGCCGCCCTGGAGCATGAACTGACGGATGATCCGGTGGAAGATCACGCCGTTGTAGAACGGTTCGTTGCTCTCCTCGCCGGTCGCCGGGTGGGTCCAGGTCTTTTCGCCGGTGGCGAGCCCGATGAAGTTGTCCACCGTTTTGGGTGCATGGTTGCCGAACAGGTTCAACCGGATGTCGCCGTGGTTGGTGTGCAGAGTCGCTTTTGCTGTAGGAATCGCAGTCATGCCTGCAATTCTTCCATGCCCGGCTGCATTGCGCGCTGTCGTTCCCCTGAGAGCGCAGACTCGCCCGCACGGCCCATTGCACGTAGGCTAGGCAAAGATTCAAATACTCGGGAGGTAGTTGTGAAAAAAGCAGACCGCGTCACCCGTGACCTTGAGGAAACCTTGGCCAACGGAGTCGAAAGCACCAGGGAATGGGTCGGGCCCCACGTCGAGTCGGCCAAGAACTGGGCCGAAAAAAGCATTGACAATGCTTCGCCGAAAGTCCAAGAAGGCCTTCGCAAAGCCGCCCAATTCACCGCCGACGGAGTAGCCAACGTCACGCCGAAAATCCAAGAGGGCTTGGAAAAACTCGGCCCGCGGATTTCCGATGCCGTAGACGATGCCGCACCCAAGATCGCCGAAGCTCTGGAAAAGGCCACCCCGGCATTGCAGAACGCGAAGGACAAGGTCGTCGGGGAATACTTCCCACTGATCTCGGACAAGCTCGGCGACGCCGCAACCGCAGTCGGCAAGGCGTTGGACAGTGCAAACCAGAACGTCACCGAGTACGTCAGCGAAACCGTTGCCCCGGCTGCGGAAAAGGCGGCGAGCCAGGCGTCCAGCGCAGTGGCCCCCGCGCTCAAGCAAGGCCGCCGGGCCGCTTCGAAGGCCCGGAAGGCAGCCGAACAAGCTGCCAAAGAAGCCGCCGCCCAGCTCAAGCGGGAACAGAAGAGCTCCGGCAAAGGCGGCAGGGGCTGGCTGGTCTTCGGCGTGTTCGCTGCCGCGATCGCCGCCGGTGTAGCGGTGTGGCGGGCTTCCCGCCCGGTGGAAGACCCTTGGAAGACCCCGGCGCCGGTCAATGATTTCGCCAAAGACGTCAAAGCCGCGGCCGTCTCGGCCAAAGACGACGTCAAAGACCAAGCCGAAGCAGCCACGGAAAAGGCTGCCGACAAGGCCGAAGAACTCAAGGACAAGGCTGCCGACAAAGCAACCGAGGCCAAAGACAAGGCCGAAGCCGTCAAAGCCGAAACTGCCGAGAAGGCGGAAGAGCTCAAGGACAAGGTTGCCGACAAAGCAACCGAGGTGAAAGACGCCGCCAAAGGCGCAGCCGAGAAGGTTGCGGACAAAGCTGCCGAAGCCAAAGAAGCCGTCAAGGACAAGGCCGAAGAACTCAAGGACAAGTGATTCCGGTGCTCGGACCGGCGGTCAACCCGCCGGTCCGAGCTGCTGGATGCTAGATTTGATCCGATGCCAAGTGACTTAGCCGCGCCAGGCGATGACAATCTGGGTTCTGGATTCGACCAGGGCCGGCCCAGTGTATCCATCGTGATACCGGCCTATAACGAAGAAAGTGTGATCCGGCAGTGCCTGATCGCCGCAATCTACCAATCTGTCCCGGCCGACGAAATCATCGTGGTGGACAACCGCTCCAATGACGCCACCTGTTCCATCGTGGCGCAAATGCAGTTGGAGTATCCGGAAAGTCCCATCCGGTTGCTGCATCAGAGCGAAGAACAAGGACTCATCCCGACCCGGAATTTCGGTCTCGACCGTGCCACCGGCGACGTGCTGGGCCGGATCGACGCCGACTCGGTGATCGAACCGGATTGGGTGGAGCAAGTCCAGCTCGCCTTCCTGGATCCCGCGATTTCCGCCGCGACCGGACCCGTGGTCTACTACGACATGCCGATGCGGCGCTTCGGGCTCAAAGCCGACGACAAAATGCGTCAGCTGATGCTCAAGCTGGCCAAGCACCAGTACCATTTCCTCTTCGGATCGAACATGGCCCTGCGCCGCAGCGCCTGGGAAGAAATCCGGGCCGAAACCTGCCGGGACGAAAAAGACGAAATGCACGAAGACATCGATTTGTCGTTGCATCTGGCAGATCACGGGCTCAAGGTGCAATACGTGCCTTCGATGGTCTCCGGGATGTCTGCGCGCCGCTTGGAAGATTCTCCACGCGACTACCGCTATTACGTCACCCGCTTCGAACGCACCTACAAGGCCCACAATGTGAAGGGGCTGGCCCTGAAGGCACCCATGGTGGTCTTCTTCTCGGTCTACTTCCCGGCGAAGGTCCTGCGCGCCGTGCACACGGCCAGCGTGAACCAGATGGCCCGACGGGCGTTGCGGTCCTAAACTCCTGGCGCCGGCTGTTTGCCGCGCCGCGGCAGGGACCGGCCTTGGCCGAAAATGACCACGGCCAATCCGACCAGGATCAAGGCCAGCCCGGCATAAGTTCCGGCCGGCAGCCGCTCGTCCAGGAACACTGCGGCAAGCAGCGCTGCGCCCGGGATCTCCAACAGGATGAGCATGGAGACCAAAAGTGCGCTCATGCTCGCCAGCAGGTAGTTGAACACGCTGTGGCCGAGGATCTGCGCCACCAAGGTGACGCCGAGGATGCCGAGCCAGGCGACCGGGGGGAAGTCCAGCAGCGGCACCTGGAAGGCCCAGAGCAGGATCAACAGGATCGCCGCGCAGAACCCGTAGCAAAGCGTGGTGTACACCCCGGTTCCCATGGTCTGCCGGGCCTTTGCGCCGATCAGCGTGTAGGCTCCGGCCATGATGCCGCCGAACAACGCCAACAGGTCACCCAGGAGCGCTTCCGATGAATTGCCCAGATCGAATCCGGTGATCACCACCACGCCCAGCAGTGCCATGCCCAAGCCGATGAAGATCGCCGGAACCTGGCTGACTTTGCGGAACAGCTGGAACAGCACGATCCACGCCGATTGCAGGCAGACCAAAGCCGTCGCGGTGGCCACCGAGGTCAGCTTCAAGGCGGTGATGAAGCCAGCGAAGTGCAGGGCCAGGGCCGTAGCCGAAGCGGCCGCCCAGAACACGTCGCGCCGGCTCAGCTGGCGGAACTGGCTGCGTTGCCGGATCACGGTCGGCGCGCCCATCAAAACCGCGCCCAAGGCGTTGCGCCAGAAGGCGATCGCCAAAGCCGGCGCCGCAGTCGCCGCCATGATCGGGCCAGAGGCCGAGACGCCGAGCACCGCAACCGCGGCCAGGATGAAGTTCACAGGATCAGCCTAGGCCACAGTCTGGACCAACACCTTGTCCCGCATTCCCCAGCCTTCGTCGAGCGGCCACGTCTGCAGTTCAAAGGCAGATTTCGACCTGCAGATCTGGCCACTCGACGGGTACCAGACGCAGAAGAACCCGGACTCGCGCGGCGAGTCCGGGTTCTTCATCCGGTGGAGGCACGGGGACTCGAACCCCGAACCCCCTGCTTGCAAAGCAGGTGCGCTACCAATTGCGCCATGCCCCCGAAGTGGCTTCAGTCGACTTTGTCAGTCGCCTGGTTCCACACATTCTTTTGTGCGTTGGATTCCTGGAATTTCTTCCGCAGGAAGACCACGCCAGCAACCGCTGCCGCAAGCACGATCAATTTCTTCATCGTTCCTCCTGCTTAGTAGGATCCGTGGGCGTACCAGGACTTGAACCTGGGACCTCTTCGTTATCAGCGAAGCGCTCTAACCGCCTGAGCTATACGCCCCCACGACCCTCTCGGGCCGAGATAAAACTCTACAGCATCATCCCGTGCTGCCAAAATCTGCAGGCCCAGAACCGGTGCCGGCCGAATCCAGCCAGGTTCAGTCGTCGGTCAGGGTGACCCCGATGCCGCCGACCAAGGTCGCGGAGATGTTGTACAAGACCGCGGAAAGCATCGACAAAGCGGTCAACAAAACCACATTGACCACCGCGATGATCGTCGCGAAGGAGGCCACCTGGCCCAGCGAAGCGAACTTCTTGACGTCGAATGCGCCACCCTCGGACCCCTGGATGTCATTCATCAAGGTGTTGATCTGGCCGAACAATCCGGTCAGATCGAGTACCGTCCAGAGCACGATCGCAGCCACCACGGTGATGATCCCGAGCGCCACCGACAGCAAGAACGCCATCTTCAGCACCGACCAGGGATCGACCCGGGAAACCTGCAGCCGGGCCCGGCGGACCTTGGCCTTCGGAGCGGGCTTGACCAGGGCGGGGCGGCTTTGCGAAACCGAAGAAGAGCTCGACGTCGGCCGCTGCGGTGGACGTGCCGGGGCGCTCACCCGGGCGCCCCCAGCGGGCTTGGAATTCGAGTTATTCGTGCTCAATCGGTGCCTCCTCGGTACCAGTCTCAGTCTGGCCTTCGGCCGTCTGGTCTTCAGTCAACGGTACTTCATCCTCGGACTCTTCGCTCTCCAAGCCCCGTTCGCTGTTCCGAGCGACCTCGATGATCCGGTCGTTCTTGTCCGGTTTCGCGAAGATCACGCCCATCGTGTCACGACCCTTGGCGGGCACTTCGGAGACGTTGGAACGGACTACTTTGCCGCCCTCCATGACCACCAGGACCTCGTCGTCGTCCTGCACGATCAAGGCACCGACCAAGTCGCCCCGGTCCTCCACCAGTTTGGCAACCTTGATACCCAACCCGCCTCGTCCCTGGGTACGATATTCCTCCACCGCAGTCCGCTTGGCGTACCCGCCTTCGGTGACGATGAAGACGTAGGAATCCTCGGTGACCACATCGGCGGCGAGCAATTCGTCGTCGCTGCGGAACTTCATTCCGGTGACCCCCGAGGTGGCCCGGCCCATTGGCCGCAATGCCTCGTCGGTCGCGGTGAACCGGATCGATTGCCCCTTGCGGGAAACCAGCAACAGGTCGTCGGTTTCGGAAACCAGCTGGGCGGAGACCAGTTCGTCTTCTTCGCGCAGGTTGATCGCGATCACACCGGCCGAACGGTTGGTGTCGTAGTCTTCCAGACGGGTCTTCTTCACCAAGCCGTTCTTGGTCGCGAGCACCAGGTAGGGCGATTGCTGGTAGTCCTTCAGATCCAAGACCTGGGCGATTTTTTCGTCCGGCTGGAAAGCCAGCAGATTGGCCACGTGCTGGCCCTTGGCATCACGTCCGGCTTCGATCAGTTCATACGCCTTGGCCCGGTACACCCGGCCCAAGTTGGTGAAGAACAGCAGCCAATGATGGGTCGTCGTGACGAAGAAGTGCTCGACGACGTCGTCCCCGCGCAGCTGAGCACCCTTGATGCCCTTGCCGCCGCGGTGCTGGGAGCGGTAGTTGTCGCTCCGGGTCCGCTTGACGTAACCGCCGCGGGTGATCGTGACGACCATCTCCTCTTCCGGAATCAGGTCTTCGATGCTCATGTCGCCGTCGTAGCCGAGCATGATCTGGGTCCGGCGGTCATCGCCGAACTTCTCCCCGATCTCGCGCAGCTCCTCGCTGATGATGCCGCGTTGGACGTCCTCGGAGCCGAGGATCCGGTTGTACTCGACAATCCGCGCTTCGATCTCGGCGTGTTCGTCCAAGGTCTTCTGGCGTTCCAAGGCAGCGAGCTTGCGCAACTGCATGTCCAGAATCGCATTGGCCTGCAGATCGTCGATGTCCAGGAGCTTCTTCAAGCCGGAACGGGCTTCTTCGGCCGACGGCGAGCGACGGATCAAGGCGATGACCTCGTCCAACGCGTCCAAGGCCTTGAGCAGTCCGCGCAGGATGTGCGCCCGGGCTTCGTCTTGCCGGAGCAGGTACTGGGTGCGCCGGACGATCACGTCCAACTGATGCGTCACCCAGTAACGGATGAACGAATCCACGCTCAGCGTGCGCGGCACGCCGTCCACGATCGCGAGCATGTTCGCGCTGAAGTTCTCCTGCAGCGAGGTGTGCTTGTAGAGGTTGTTCAGCACCACCTTGGCCACCGCATCGCGCTTGAGCACGATGACGAGCCGCTGCCCGGTGCGGCCGGACGTCTCGTCGCGCAGATCCGCGATGCCGGCGATCTTGCCGTCTTTGACCAATTCGGCGATCTTGATCGCGAGATTGTCCGGATTCGCCTGGTAGGGCAATTCGGTGACCACCAGGCAGGTGCGGCCCTGGATTTCTTCGACGTTGACCACGGCGCGCATGGTGATCGAGCCACGGCCGGTCCGGTACGCGTCTTCGATGCCGCGGTGGCCCAGGATCTGCGCCCCGGTGGGGAAGTCCGGTCCCTTGATCCGCTGGATCAGGGCCTCGAGCAGTTCTTCTTTGCTCGCCGTCGGATTCGCCAAGTACCACTGCGCGCCGTCGATCACTTCACGCAGGTTGTGCGGCGGAATGTTGGTGGCCATGCCGACGGCGATGCCCGAGGATCCGTTGACCAGCAGGTTCGGGAAACGGGCCGGGAGAATGGCCGGCTCCTGGTTCTTGCCGTCGTAGTTGTCCTGGAAATCGACGGTTTCCTTGTCGATGTCGCGCACCATCTCCATGGCAAGCGGAGCCATCTTGGTTTCCGTGTACCGCGGTGCTGCCGCACCGTCGTTGCCCGGGGAGCCGAAGTTGCCCTGGCCCAGGGCCAGCGGGTACCGCATGACCCAGTCCTGGATCAGACGCACCAGCGCATCATAGATCGCCATGTCGCCGTGCGGGTGGTACTGGCCCATGACTTCGCCGACCACACGGGCACATTTGTTGAACGACCGGTCCGGCCGGTAACCGCCGTCGTACATCGCGTACAGCACCCGGCGGTGCACCGGTTTGAGCCCGTCCCGGACGTCGGGCAAAGCGCGGCCCACGATCACGGCCATCGCGTAATCCAAGTAGGACCGCTGCATTTCGGCCTGCAGGTCTACCTGCTCGACCCGATCGGTGAGGATCTCGGCTTCCAATACTTCGCCGATCTCAGCGATTTCGTCGTTCTCGTCGCTCATCGTGCGGCCCCGTTCAAAATCTCGGGTTCAAAACCCTGGTCGGAAGGTGTTGTCGAAACAGCTTTAGATGTCAAGGAAGCGCACATCCTTGGCATTCTGCTGGATGAAGTTCCGGCGCGACTCGACGTCTTCGCCCATCAGGATGGAGAAGGTCTGGTCCGCCGAGGCCGCATCGTCCATGGTCACCTGCAGCAGGGTCCGGTGGTCCGGATCCATCGTGGTGTCCCACAGTTCGGTGTAGTCCATCTCGCCCAGGCCCTTGTAACGCTGGATGCCTTCTTTCGGCAACCGGTGCCCGGCGGCCTGTCCCTTGACCAGAGCGTCATCACGTTGTTTGTCGGTGAAGACGTAGTCGTGCTTGGCATTCGACCACTTGATCCGGTACAGCGGCGGTTGCGCCAAGTAGACGTAGCCGTGTTCCACCAAGGGGCGCATGTAGCGGAACAGCAAGGTGAGCAGCAAAGTCGTGATGTGCTGGCCGTCGACGTCGGCATCGGCCATCAGCACGATCTTGTGGTAGCGGGCCTTTTCGACGTCGAAGTCCTCGCCGATGCCGGCCCCGAACGCGGTGATCATGGCCTGCACTTCGGCGTTGCCGAGGGCCCGGTCGAGCCGCGCCCGTTCCACATTGAGGATCTTGCCGCGCAAGGGCAGGATCGCCTGGGTCTCCGGATTGCGGCCGCGCACCGCGGAACCGCCGGCGGAGTCGCCTTCCACAATGTAGATCTCGCTCTTCGACGGGTCTTTCGACTGGCAGTCTTTGAGCTTGCCAGGCATGCCACCGGATTCCAGCAACCCTTTGCGGCGGGTGGATTCCCGGGCTTTCCGAGCGGCCAACCGGGCCTGAGCCGCCTGGATCGACTTGCGGATCACATCGCGGGCCGCGGTCGGATTGCGCTCCAACCAGTCGCCGAGTTCGTCGGTGACCACCCGCTGCACGAAGCCCTTGGCTTCGGAGTTGCCCAGTTTCGTCTTGGTCTGGCCTTCGAATTGCGGCTCGGAGAGCTTGACCGAAATGACCGCGGTCAGACCTTCGCGGATGTCGTCGCCGGTGAGATTCTCATCTTTTTCCTTGATGATGTTCTTCTCCCGCGCATAGCGGTTGATCAACGAGGTCATCGCGGCACGGAAGCCCTCTTCGTGGGTTCCGCCTTCGTGCGTATTGATCGTGTTCGCGTAGGTGTGCACGCTCTCCGAATAAGCGGTGGTCCATTGCATCGCCAGTTCCAAGGCGATCGACCGGCCATTGAGGTCTTTGTTCTCGCTCTCGAACGCGATCACCTCAGGGTTGATCACCTCGGCCTTTTTGGACGAGTTGAGGTACTTCACGTAGTCGATCAGGCCATCGTCGTATTGGTAAACGACTTGGCGGTGCTTGGGCTCAGCGTCGGCGGACTCTTCATCCGAAGCCAACTCTTCCCCGGTCTCTTCCGGAACCCGCTCATCGGTGAGTGTGATCCGCAGGCCCTTGTTCAGGAATGCGTACTGCTGAAATCGGGCCCGCAAGGTCTCGAAATCGTACTCGGTCGACTCGAAAATGCTTCCGTCGGCGTAGAAGATCTGGGTGGTTCCCGTCTCTTCCGTCGCCTCGCCCTTGCGGAGCTCGCCAACCGGCTTGCCGCCGTCGGCGAAGGACTGGCGCCAAGCGAAGCCCTGGCGCTTGACCGTAGTCTCGACCCGGGTGGAAAGTGCGTTCACCACGGAGATGCCAACGCCGTGCAGACCACCGGAGACCGCGTACCCGCCGCCGCCGAACTTTCCGCCGGCGTGCAGGATCGTCATCACGACCTCGACCGTGGGCTTGCCCTCGGTGGGATGGATGTCCACCGGAATGCCACGGCCGTTGTCGTCTACCCGGACACCGCCGTCCGCCTGGAGCGTGATCTCGATGTGCGTGCAGTAACCAGCCAAGGCTTCATCGACGGAATTGTCGACGACCTCGGTGATCAGGTGGTGCAGGCCGCGCGGACCGGTGGAGCCGATGTACATGCCGGGCCGCTTGCGAACCGCCTCCAAGCCCTCCAAAACCGTAATGTCGCTGGCATCGTAATGCTGGTCGCCCTCGGGAGCGGTGTTCGGCCCGGATGACTTCTTCGCCTGCGGATCGGAATCCGACGGTTCCGGATTCAACGGTTCCGGCGCTTGCGGGTTATCTGAGTTGCTGGTGGACACAGGCGTGCTCGACCCCTCTATTCTTGGTTGATCAGCTCGTACCGATGCGCTCAGAGCACACGACTCACTGCACCGGTCGCAGGAGCGTCCGATTCTTCCTTCTTGACATTCTACAGGGTCGGAAGGATTTCGGGGGTGAATCCGGCTTTGAATACCCCTGAGCGGCCAAATATCCGGCTCAGGACGAATTTCCGCTCCTCTGGATGGGGACGGATACACCTGCAGGAGTTCTCAGCCCGCTAAGGGCCGTTCGGACATTTACCCGTAAGTGTCCCGCGGTCCCCGTCCCTGCACGGTGCGCCCGCCTTTGCGCCAGTTCGGCGCGGTCGGTCCCAGAACGTGGATTTTGGTCACCACGCCGGCGCCCAAATCCGCGCTGAACCGGGCCAGCAAACTGCTCGACAGCAACCTCAGCTGAGTCGCCCAACTGGTGGAATCGCAGCGTACATGCAACACCGTCCCGCTGAATGACTCCGGCCGGCAGTGCGCCGCGATGTCAGCCCCGACCAAGGAATCCCACTGCGCCATCACTGACCCCACGGCCACTGGAGCGGACCAACCGCGTTCGGCGACCATTCGCGAAACGATCCCGCCCAACCCTTGCGGATCGCGCCCGGACGGACTGTTCTTCCGGGCCGCGCGCTGGGCTGCGCTCTGCCGCTGTTTGGCCTGGCTGCTGTTCAGGGCTGCGGCACTGCGCACCCGCCGTTCGCCTCGGGACTGCGCGGCTTCCCGCATCCGGTTCAATGCCGCTTGGGCGGCATCGAGCTCAGGATCGGACGCCGGATCGCGATGCTCCGGAGCCCCGGTTTTCGGATCTTCCGGCTCAGCCATCGACGACCCCGATTGCGGAAACCCTGATCCGGGCTCCGGACAATTCCTCGGGGACGTCTTCCGCCACCGCAGCCGTGACCAGCACCTGTTCGGCAGCAGCCACGATGCCGGCCAGCCGGCTGCGCCGTGCGGCGTCCAACTCGGCGAATACATCGTCGAGGATCAAAATCGGGTCCGCTGCTTCGAGCTCCTGGTCCGCTTTGAGCACGTAGTAGGAGGCCAGCCGCAAGGACAGTGCGACCGACCAGGTTTCACCGTGCGATGCGTACCCTTTTGCCGGGGCATTGCCCAGAACCAGTTCGACCTCGTCCCGGTGCGGACCCACCAGGGTCAACCCGCGTTCCAATTCCCGCGGCCGGGCAGTGGCCAATGCGGCCAAAAACTGTTCGGTCAGTTGTTCCGCAGTGCTGTGCACCAGGGAATCGTCATCACCCGGCCCGGCCGCGCTGCCGGCTTCCTCCGGGAAGCCACTGTCCTCCTGATAGCCGCTGAGCGATGAACGGTAGTGTGCCCGCAGGACTTTCGAACCGTCGGTCAGCTCGGCATAGGAACGCGCCATTTCCGGTTTGAGCTGCTCCAACAATGCCAATCGCGCTGCCAACAGCTGCGCTCCTTGGGTGGCCAGATGATGGTCCCAGACTTCCAGCGTGGCCAGGAATTCCGGCGGCGCATCCCGGCGCAGACCACGCTGCCCGCGGGCGGATTTGAGCAAAGCATTGCGCTGTTTGAGCACCCGTTCGTAGTCGGCACGGAGCCCGGCATATTTGGGGTGCAGCGACTGCAGCAGATCATCCAGGAATCGGCGCCGGTTGCCCGGATCCCCTTTGACCAGGGCCAAGTCTTCGGGTGCGAAAAGCACGCTCCGGCACAAGCCCAGGATGTCCCGGGCGCGCACCGGGTTCGCCCGGTTGATCCGTGCCCGGTTCGCCCGGCCGGCATTGATTTCGACTTCCAGGCTCAGCTGCTGCGCTCCGCGGACCAGTTGGCCCCGGATCAGCGCCCGTTCGGCGCCGAAACGAATCAGCGGCGCGTCGTTGGAGACCCGGTGCGATCCCAAAGAACTCAAATAACCCAGTGCCTCGACCAGGTTGGTTTTGCCCAAGCCATTGGAGCCCAGGAAAACCGTGACCCCGGGCTGCAAAGACAGATCCGCTTGGCTGTAGCTCCGGAAATCAGTCAGCGAAAGCCGCTCTAGATACACACTATTTGGCCGGTTTGGTCGCGTGGCCGCCGAATTGGTTGCGCAGCGCGGAAACCATTCGCATAGCGGGTGAGTTGTCTTCACGCGAGGCGAACCGGGCATAGAGCGCGGCGGTGATCGCGGGCACCGGGACCGCGCTGGCGATTGCTTCTTCAACCGTCCAGCGGCCCTCGCCGGAATCTTCGACGTAGTCGTCGATGGCCGCCAAACCGGGATCTTCATCGAGGGCCTTGACCATCAGATCAAGCAACCAGGAGCGCACTACCGTGCCTTTTTGCCAAGCCCGGAAAGTTCCGGGAAGGTCCTTCACGATGTCCTTGGCCGCCAACAGCTCATAGCCTTCGGCATACGACTGCATCAATCCGTATTCGATCCCGTTGTGCACCATCTTGGCGTAGTGCCCGGCACCGACCCCGCCCACGTGCACGAAGCTGTCGGCGCGGTCACCCTCGGGGCGCAAAGCATCGAAAATCGGCATTGCGGTTTCGATGTCCTCATCCGAACCGCCGGCCATCAGGCCGTAGCCGTTCTCCAGTCCCCAAATTCCGCCGGAAACCCCGCAATCGAGGAATTTGATCGACTTTTCCGCCAATTCGGCGGCATGTTTCTGGTCTTCGGTGAACCGGGAGTTGCCGCCGTCGATCACCAGATCGCCGGGGCTGAGTTTTTCGCCGAGTTCCGCGATCACCGAATCGGTGATCGCTCCGGAAGGAACCATCACCCAGATGATCCGCGGAGCCTGCAGCTCGGCGACCAAGGCATCGATGGTTTCGACGTCGGTCACTTCCGGGTTGCGGTCGAAACCGGTCACCTCGATGCCGGCCTGGCGCAACCGGGCACGCATGTTGAAACCCATTTTTCCAAGACCAATGAGACCGATGTGCATCATGACCCTTTTCTTTAGAACTGTTGCTGAGCCGCCGAGGCCGATTACTGGTTGGGCAACCTGACCGGCATCACCAGGTACCGGTAGCTGTCCTGGTCGTCGCCGTCGATGTCCTGCTGTGCTGTCATCATGGCCGGTTTGGGTGCGGAGGTAAAGGAAAAACGCACGTATTTGCTCTCGAACGCGCCCAGACCTTCGCTGAGGTAGTGCGGATTGAACGCGACCGTGATTTCTTCTCCGGTCAGGGCCGCTTCCAAGGCTTCCGAAGCCTGCGCGTCCTCACCGGTACCGGCGTCGAGCCCGACCTGGCCGTCGCTGAACGCCAACCGCACCGGGGTATTCCGTTCAGCGACCAACGCGACCCGGCGTACCGCCTCGACCAGCGCCGCAGTTTCCACCGTGGCATGGATCGGCGTGTTTTCCGGGAACAGCGACCGGATCTTCGGATAGTCCCCGTCGACCAGCAAGGACGTGGTCCGCCGGCCGCCGCTTTCGAAACCGATCAGTTCGGAATCGGAGGACAGCGCGATGTTGATGTCGCCGGCGCCGCCCAAGGTCTTCGCAACTTCGCTCAGCGTTTTCGCCTTGACCAATGCCGAGGTCGAGATGCCCGGCGTCGTCGGCTTCCAGTTCACCTCGCGCATCGCCAACCGGTAACGGTCGGTAGCCAACATGGTGATCAGATCGTCTTCGATCTCGATTTTGACGCCGGCCAGGATCGGCAAAGTGTCGTCTTTGCTGGCCGCCACCGTGACCTGGGAGACCGCCCGGGCAAACGCCTCGCCGGGCACCGTCCCGCTGATTTCCGGCAGGGCCGGTAATTCGGGGTAGTCGGCTTCCGGCATGGTGGCCAGATTGAAGCGCGAATTTCGGCAGCTCAGGATGACCTTCGA
The DNA here is from genome assembly GCF_031454135.1 of Arthrobacter russicus. NCBI lineage: Bacteria > Bacillati > Actinomycetota > Actinomycetes > Micrococcales > Micrococcaceae > Arthrobacter > Arthrobacter russicus. The sequence goes on along the minus strand of NZ_JAVDQF010000001.1, from coordinate 2,127,826 downwards.
GCCCTCGGTGCTGACTTCGACCGGCGCGGCCGGCAAGCTCCGGCAAATATCGGCGAGCAAGCGGCCGGAGACCAAAATCGTTCCGGGTTCGGTGACGTCTGCGGCGATTTCCAAGCGGGCGGAAATTTCGTAATCGAAGCTCGACAGGCTCAGCGTCCCCCCTTCGGCCTTGAGCAGGAGTCCGGAAAGCACCGGAACCGGTGGCCGGGGCGAAAGTGCTCGGGCTGCCCAGCCCACAGCATCGTTGAGAACATCCCGTTCGACTCGGAATTTCACAGAAGGGCGCCCCTTTTCTTCGCATCCATCGGTACCCAGCGAAGACGCCGGGAATTACATATTGCTCAACAGCTTAGCCGCTTCTGCACGGCATTCGTCCATGTGCACCGGATCCATGGGGTTTACCGAGCTTCTGGCCGCACGGCGTCCGGAAGCCGGAGCTCGGGGCGGTTCGCGGTCCGTGGTATTTGTTATCTGATGGAATCAATTTTTTGTGATTCGTAGTGTTAATAACTGCTGTGGATACTGTGGATAACTCTGCTGGGGCTTGGAATCCAGGCGAACTGCCTTGTGTACAAGATGTTGGTTCAGCACGCATTGCTCAGCTTTGCCCAGTGGACAACTTCTGTGGCTTTTAGCGGATCCACAAGCTCCCTCCGAGTTGTCACCAGAATCCGCCCGGTTGTCCACCTCGTAGTCCACAGGTTTTTCCACAGGTGTTAAAAAGTGCGTGCGGCAAGGCTTGGCCGATAGCACTCAGTTTTCGCGTTGTTGCTGCCGGATCAAGTTGGTCAGTTCGGTGACTTGATTGAAGATGGTCCGGCGCTCGGCCATTAGTTCGCGGATTTTGCGGTCCGCATGGATCACCGTGGTGTGGTCGCGTCCGCCGAGTTCCTGCCCGATTTTCGGCAACGACAGATCGGTCAATTCGCGGCAGAGGTACATCGCGATCTGCCGGGCGTTGACCAGAGTCCGGGTCCGGGATTTGGACCGCAGTTCTTCCAGACTGAGCTTGAAGTACGAAGCGGTCTGGCCCAGGATCGTGGCCGCGGTGATCTGTTGGTCGCCGTCGTCGGTGATCAGGTCCTTCAAAACTGTTTCGGCCAGCCCGACGTCGACCGGCTGTCGGTTGAGCGAAGCGAACGCGGTGACCCGGATGAGCGCGCCCTCGAGCTCACGGATATTGGTGGAGATTTTCGAGGCGATGTATTCCAACACGTCATCCGGTGCGTGCAGGCCTTCGCCGATGGCCTTTTTGCGCAGGATCGCGATTCTGGTTTCCAGTTCGGGCGGCTGGACATCGGTGAGCAGTCCCCACTCGAAGCGCGAACGCATCCGTTCCTCGAAACCGGAAAGCTGTTTGGGCGGCAGATCGGAGGTGATCACCACTTGTTTGTTGTGGTTGTGCAGCGCATTGAAGGTGTGGAAGAACTCTTCTTGGGTTGCTTCCTTGCCGGAGAGGAACTGGATGTCGTCGATCAGCAAGATGTCGACGTTCCGGTAGGTGGTCTTGAAGCTGGTGCCTTCGTCGTACCGGATCGAGTTGATGAACTCGTTCGTGAACTCCTCGGAATTCACATACCGCACCCGGATGCCGTTGTAGAGCCGGCGGGCGTAATGCCCGATCGCGTGCAGCAAGTGCGTTTTGCCCAGTCCCGAATCGCCGTAAATGAACAGCGGGTTGTACGCCTTCGCCGGCGCCTCCGCGACGGCGACCGCTGCGGCATGGGCAAAGCGGTTCGATTGGCCGATCACGAACGTGTCGAAGATGTATTTCGGATTCAAACGGCCGAACTCATTCGAAGTGCTCGGCGGAGTGGGCTGGGGCCGAGACTCCTCAGAAGGTTCCACCGGCTCGTCCAGTTCGCGTTCTTCTTCGGCCACCGGGGTCAAATCGGTGTCGATGCTGATCGCGCAGAGCACGTCTTCGCCGAAGACTTCGCGCAGGGCCAGGTCCAGGGATCCCTTGATCTGGTTCTGCAGCACCTCCCGGGTCAACTCATTGGGCACCGCCAGCAACAAGGTGGACCCGATCAGCCCCTGTGCCTGGGCCAGGGTGATGAAACCGCGTTGCCGCGGCGATACATGCTCGTCTTGCTCGAGGATTTTGACGACCTTGCGCCACGAACCGGCAATGTCGTTGTTGCTTTCAGCGTTCACTCAAATCCCCTACTTGACGTCATCGATGCCCCCGGGCCGATTCCGGCATTGTCATCCACAGAGTTATTCACAACCAGTGGATAAGAGGTCACTGAACAAGAGTAGGTGATGAAGTTGAGCAGACGGTAGCTGGATTGGCCGGTATCCCGCGGCTGTGGAAAACCTCTCAGGGGCGGGCTGCCGAGCGGCTTTCGTCCAGCAGCGGAGCAGGGGTCAGTTTGACTGGCGGGTCCGGGATGGCCTAACGTTGTGAAGTCCTTTGTGTCTGTTTTCAGGCACGCGATATTTCAGCGTCGGCCTGTTACTTCCCCAGTCGCAACAGCCTCGGCGCGCCACAAGATTTTCTTGGAGTTGACCACCGTGAGCAAGCGGACTTTTCAGCCGAATAACCGCCGTCGTGCCAAAAAGCACGGCTTCCGACTGCGCATGCGTACTCGCGCAGGCCGTGCAATCCTGGCCGCCCGCCGTACCAAGGGCCGTACCGAGCTTTCCGCTTAGACCTGCTGAGTTTCGGTAGGGATCGCGCAAGGTGTCGGTAGTGATTTCGCTTCGGCGGGAATTCAGAGCCAGCCATGTTGCCGATCGCTAACCGACTTCGCACGGCGAGCGAGTTTTCCAACACCGTCCGTTCCGGTGCCCGATCTGGGCGCCGGAACTTGGTGTTATATACACTCGTTGAGCCTGTGGAGCCGACTTCTGGGACAATAGTGCCCAGCAAGGTCGGATTCATCGTCGCCAAAACAGTGGGAACTGCTGTTACCCGCAATCGCGTCAGACGCAGATTGCGGGCCATGGCCGCTCCTACTGTTTTGCAGTACCCAAAAGGGTTGAGCATTGTCGTCCGGGCGTTGCCGCCGGCTGCCGGCTCCAGCTGGCAGGAGCTGCACGACGATTACGCGTCGGCATTCCGGGCGTCCTTTGCCAAGATTCCAAGCCCGGCACGGTCCGCAGTCGAACAAGGAGCGAATGAGTGAAGGTGGTCAGGAGCGTTTTCCGCTTCGTTTGGCGCTTGCCGCGCACCGTGCTCATTGCTGTCCTGACTGGATACCGCGCGGTGATATCACCGCTCTACGGCCAAGTTTGCCGCTATTTTCCGAGTTGCTCCGGTTACGCGCTGGAAGCGATCACCGTGCACGGGGCCGTCAAGGGAAGCTATCTCGCTGCCCGGCGGCTGATTCGCTGCCACCCCTGGTCAGCTGGCGGAATCGATCATGTGCCGGCGCACGACCACCGAGATTTTGCCCGGTTGCCGAGGGAATCCACTCCTCGGATCGTGATGTTGAATCACCCGGAACGCTACCTGAACAATGAGCTTGACCGCACCGAGTCCCTTGGTTCATCGAACCGGGCTGCCTGATGCTTCACGAGGGGAAAAAGTAAGTGCCTGATATCTTCGGAACAATTCTGTTCCCATTCAAGTGGCTGGTTTCGGCCATTATGGTCGGCTTCCATGAGGGGCTGACGTTTTTGGGCCTGCCCGGGGAGAGCGGCTGGACCTGGACGCTGTCCATCATCGGCTTGGTGCTGGTGATCCGGGCCGCGCTGATCCCGGTGTTCGTGAAGCAGATCAAGGCGCAGCGCGGCATGCAGGCTTTGCAGCCGGAAATGAAGAAGCTGCAAACCAAGTACAAGGGCAAAACCGATCAGCTTTCCCGCCAGGCGATGGCACAGGAGCAGATGGCGCTGTACAAATCGCACGGCACCAATCCATTCAGTGCGTGTTTGCCGATCCTGATCCAGATGCCGTTCTTCTTCTCGCTGTTCCAGGTGCTCTCCGGAGTGGCTCAGGCGAATCAGGACGGCAAGGGAATCGGACTGTTGAGCGCGGCGCAGGTCAAGCAGTTCGACGAGTCGGATATTTTCGGCGCTCCGCTGTCGAAGGCCTTTCTGCCGCAGGTTCAGGGTGGCGATCCGAACGTTTCGGTGATCGTCCTTTCGATCATCATGATTCTGGCCATGATCGCCTCCCAGTTCATCACGCAGAAGCAGATCATGGCGAAGAACATGTCCGAGGACGCCATGGCTTCGCCGTTCATGCGGCAGCAGAAGATGATGCTCTACATTTTGCCGTTGGTCTTCGGCATCGGCGGCATCAACTTCCCGATCGGCGTCTTGATCTACTGGACCACGACCAACTTGTGGACCATGGGCCAGCAGTTCTTCGTGATCCGCAGGATGCCGACGCCCGGATCGCCTGCATACAAGGAATACATGCAGCGCCGCGTCGCCAAAGGATTGCCGCTGATCGGCTCGAAGAAGACCGAACCCGAGGTCGAAGAAGTCATTGAGCCCAAGGGCCAGCGAAGCCAGCCACAACGTAAGAACCGAAGGAAAAAGTAAATGACTGCCGAATCCCCCGCTGTTGAAGAGTTGGATGACGAGCGCAACTCCGAGGTCGTCGATGATAATGCCGGGCTGGCCGATGCGGAAGCGTCGACGCCGAGCCGGCTCGAAGAAGAAGGCGATGTAGCCGCAGATTACCTGGAAGAACTCCTGGACATCGCGGACATCGACGGCGACATCGATATCGAGGTGCGCAACGGACGGACGTACATTTCGATCGTCACCGATGACCAGAGCGAAGCGTTGTCCAATCTGGTTGGCCGGGAAGGCCAAGTCCTGGAGGCGCTCCAGGAGCTGACCAGGTTGAACGTGCTTTCGGCCACCGGCCACCGGTCCCGTTTGGTTCTGGACATCACCGGGTACCGGGAGGACCGGGCGGGCGTCTTGCAGCAGATCGCCCAGGACGCGGTGCAGAAGGTGAAGGACACCGGTGAGGCTGTGGCCTTGAAGCCGATGGGTGCCTATGAGCGCAAGATCGTCCACGACGCGGTGGCGGATCTGGGTTTTGTGAGTGAATCCGAAGGCGAAGGCACGGCCCGGCATATCGTGGTCACTGCCGCGGATTGATCCGAATCGGTCCCTGATGACTTGGAAGGAGCTGATTCGCTGTGTCTGATACGCCAATTCCCGAGCTGAGCGTACCGGAGCTGAGTGGGACGATCGCTACGGCAGCGAAACAGGTCTTCGGAGATCGATTGCCGATGGCCGAGCGCTATGTTGCGCATCTCGCCGGTTCCGGAATCGAACGGGGCCTGATCGGCCCACGGGAGGTTCCCCGGTTGTGGGATCGTCACGTGCTCAATTGTGCAGTGGTTGCCGAGCTGATGGCTGAAGGCGCCGCGGTGGCCGACGTCGGAAGTGGTGCCGGCCTGCCCGGACTCTGCCTGGCATTGGCCCGGCCGGATTTGCGCCTGACTTTGATCGAGCCCCTGGAACGCCGGGTCATTTGGCTTGCCGAGATCGTTGCGGACCTCGGCCTTTCCGATCAAGTGACGATTCTTCGGATGCGTGCGGAACAGGCTGTGGACAGCGTCGATTGCGACGTGGTGACCGCGCGGGCGGTTTCCGCGCTGGACAAGCTGGCTGGATTGACTATTCCGTTGCTGCATGGAAGCGGCGAGGTTTTGGCGATCAAGGGCCGCAGCGCCGAGGCGGAGATCGCCAAGGCAGCCAAGGCGATCCGAAAATTGGGTGGTGTGGATACCAGCGTTCTGGTGGTCGGCGCCGAGGTTCTGGAAGAACCCACGACCGTGGTGCGGATTCGGGTTGGCGCTGCTGGACGATAGGCTAGTCCCAAGACAACCGTGGTCATAGGGCCGCGAATGGAAAGTAGGTAGCCGGTGAGCAATCTGGATGGATCCAATCAAAGGATTCCCCCATTTGGAGCACTTGGTTCTGCCCAATTGTCGAATAGTCAACCAAAATCAGTTTCAAAAAAGAGTAATTCGACTGTTTCACGTGAAACCAAGTCTGCACGCAGTGTGATCGACGAAGTAGATGACGAGAGTCCGATTGGTCGCGAGTTGGCAAACGAGACCCGGCGGCGCGAAAAGTTGGTCGGTCGGAAACTGCCCAAGCCGGACAAGACCAGGGTGCTTACTGTCGCCAACCAGAAGGGTGGCGTCGGCAAGACCACGACGACGGTGAACATCGCGGCTGGATTGGCGGCCGCGGGTCTGCAGGTATTGGTCATTGACATCGACCCGCAGGGCAATGCGTCGACCGCTTTGGGCATTGACCATCGGGCTGAGGTCGCCAGTATCTATGATGTCTTGATTGACGATGTTCCGCTGCATGAAGTGGTGGCACCGTGTCCGGACTTGGACAATTTGATTTGTGCGCCGGCCACCATCCATTTGGCCGGCGCGGAGATCGAGCTGGTCTCTTTGGTCGCCCGGGAGCAGCGACTGCGGCGTGCCCTGGAAGCGTATGCCGAGCATCGGAAGCAAACCGGGCTGCCCCGACTGGACTACGTGTTGATCGATTGCCCACCGAGTTTGGGACTGTTGACCGTGAATGCGTTCTGTGCTGCATTCGAGGTTCTGATTCCGATTCAGTGTGAGTACTACGCATTGGAAGGCCTGAGTCAGTTGCTAAAGAATATTGGCATGATTCAGAAGCATCTGAATGCGGAGTTGGAAGTTTCCACGATCTTGCTCACCATGTATGACGGTCGAACGAATCTTGCTTCGCAAGTTGCGGCGGATGTCCGATCGCACTTTCCGGAAAAGGTCTTGACCGCGGTCATCCCGCGATCGGTTCGTATCTCGGAAGCGCCTAGTTACCAGCAGACCGTTTTGACCTACGATCCGTCATCGTCTGGTGCGTTGAGCTATCTTGAGGCGGCGGCGGAACTGGCTGAGCGTGGTGTGAATCGCGGTTAGAGTCGGTAGGATTGATGCAATACGTTCGGTAGCACCTTAGGGTTATCCAGATTGGCATTGCACAGTGACTGACAAACAACGCAGAGGCTTAGGCCGCGGCTTGGGCGCTTTGATTCCTTCGGCTCCAGAGGCGGACGAGAGTTCCGAGACTGAACAAGCGGCGCCGGCCAGCCGGCCAGTCGATCTGTTTTTTCCTGAGTCGAAGGAAAAGAAGAGCCGGTCTCGGCCGGTTTCACGTGAAACATCCGCCGCCCAAGATCTAGTCGATGTGCCAGGTGCTCGGTTTGCGCAGATCAAACTAGATGACATCCATCCAAATCGCAAGCAACCGCGGTCCGTTTTCGATGAAGACGATATGGCGGAACTGGTGCACTCGGTCCGGGAAATCGGCGTGCTGCAACCCATTGTGGTGCGGAAGTCATCTGAAAAGGGTGGTCCGAGCTACGAGCTAGTCATGGGTGAGCGCCGCTGGCGGGCCAGCCAGTTGGCAGAAACTGGTACCGTCCCGGCGATTATCCGGGATACTGCCGATGACGATTTGCTTCGTGATGCACTTTTGGAGAATCTGCACCGAAGCCAATTGAACCCACTAGAAGAAGCAGCCGCTTACCAACAGTTGTTGGAGGACTTCGGCACTACCCATGAAGAGCTTGCGGATCGAATCGGGCGTTCGCGCCCACAGGTCTCCAATACCCTGCGGCTGTTGAAGCTTCCACCTTTGGTGCAACGGCGGGTTGCTGCCGGGGTATTGTCGGCCGGTCATGCTCGGGCCCTTCTGTCGCTACCAGATTCCGAAGCTATTGAGCGGCTGGCGCAACGGATTGTCACTGAGGGGCTTTCGGTTCGTGCGACGGAGGAGGCTGTGGCGCTATACCAGGAGCCATCGAGCGCTCGTCGGGCAGCTGCTGAGCGGAACAGTGCTCGGCATGAACGGCTGGATTTTTTGGCCAGTTCACTGGCAGATCGGCTCGATACCAGCGTCAAGATCACCCTTGGTGCCAAAAAGGGCAAGGTCAGTATTGAGTTCGCCTCGGTCGAAGACTTGAATCGAATCATGACGGTATTGGACCCTGACAACCGCGGTTGATCCTGATCCGACGGAAAGGGTGGTGTTTCACGTGAAACACCACCCTTTTTATTGATCCGAACTTCCGATTCCTTGTTGCCGCCTTTCCTTGCTACAGACGCAGGATGCCTCGAGAAGTGCCACTGCCGACGCCCAGCTGGTTGGCATCACTGCGGACTACGGCCAGCTTTTGATATGACTGGTCGGTGCTGGTTTCGAAATAGTGTGGCAAGCGGAAACGAGGCTGGATTCCATTATCGATAGCGGCGCTCAGATTGCGTCGGAATTCATTGATGTCCGAGATTTGAGGGTCCGCAATGTCCACGAATGCGCCAAGGCGTCCGCGGCACCGGTCGTTGGGAGGTTTGACTGCTGCGACGCTTGGATTGCCGAGCATCGGCCACGGTGCCTCACCCTGAGTCTGTGCTTGTTCGGCCTTAGATAAGACGAAAGGCCCCGTTTCACGTGAAACAGGGCCTTTCGATGCTCCTCGACTATTTGAGGTAGTCAGCAAACTCTTTTTCAAAGAACTGCTTCGGCTTGGCGCCGATGACGGTGTTCTTAACTTCACCGCCGGAAAACAGATACACCGCGGGAATAGAGGTGATTCCGAGCTCGGCGGCGATCCGCGGATTTTCGTCTACGTCGACTTTGACCACCTCGATCTTATCGGCATATTCAACCGAGATCTCGTCGAGAATCGGTCCCAGTTTTCGGCACGGTCCGCACCATTCTGCCCAGAAATCTACGATTACAGGTTTATCCGAGCCCAAAACATCAGTTTGGAAAGTACTATCGGTGACAGCCTTTGCATTGCTCATAAGGTTAGATCCTTTCTTGGCGGGTAAGTCAGCTGGTCAGGCTGGCCAGGTAGTGTTCCACATCCAGAGCAGCCACGCACCCCGAGCCAGCAGCGGTCACCGCTTGACGGTAGGTGGGGTCAACCACATCGCCGGCGGCAAAAACTCCAGGAAGCGAGGTTTTCGAACTCCGGCCGGAAACCGCGATGGTGCCCTCGGAAGTCAGATCCAAAACTCCACGAATCAAGTCAACCCTAGGATCGTTGCCTATAGCAACGAATACTCCGGTCACCGGGAGTTCGCTCTTTTCGCCGGTCACCAAGTTGTTCAACTTGATTCCGGTGACTTTGCTTTCGCCATCGATCCCGTACACCTCGGTGTTCCAGACGAAAGTGATCTTTTCGTTGTTGAACGCCCGATCTTGCATGATCTTCGAAGCGCGAAGCGAATCCCGGCGGTGCACCACGGTCACGGACTTGGCGAACTTGGTCAAGAAGGTGGCCTCCTCCATCGCGGAATCGCCACCGCCGACCACGACGATGTCCTGGTCCTTGAAAAAGAAACCATCACAAGTTGCGCACCAGCTCACGCCGTGCCCGGAAAGCCGCTTCTCGTCGTCCAGGCCGAGCTCCCGGTAAGCGGATCCGGTCGAGACGATCACGGTCCTGGCGGAGTAACTCTGTCCGGACCCGGTCATCACGGTTTTGATCTCGCCGTCGAGCGAGACTTCGGTGACGTCGTCGAACTCGATCTGGGTGCCGAAACGTTCGGCCTGCTGTTGCAGATTCTCCATCAGATCCGGGCCCATGACGCCTTCCGGGAAGCCGGGGAAGTTCTCCACTTCGGTGGTGTTCATCAACTCACCGCCGGCAGTGACCGAACCGGCGATCATCAAGGGTTTCAGATCGGCGCGCGCGGTATAGATCGCTGCGGTGTAGCCGGCAGGGCCGGAGCCGATGATGATGACATCGCGGACGTCGTTTTGACTGGTTTCAGTGCTCACGGACTGAGAGCTCCTTGGTGTGATCGCCCGCGGGGGTCGCGGGTCGGAAACGGAATGCATCTGCACAACGGTTTGGCGGTGCAGCTTATTCCGGACGGGTGACGGACACCTATCAGGTTACTTGATCGTGATCTCGCCGATTTTCAACCCGAAGGGGTAGAACTTGGGGGCTTGGACCCGGGGCAGCTTGGTGAAGTTGATGATCACATAGCTGGCCTTGGTGCCGGGTGGCGCTGCGATGGTGGTGTCCGGCCCGTTGAAGCTCCCGGTGCCGATCGACTTGGCGCCGTCCAGCCCGGCCTTGTCGTTGACCAGCAGTTCGAAACTACCGCCGGTGGTGCCGCTTTGCGCAATCGCAACCGAGGAGATGTCGGATTTTGCCTGCAACTGGATGACCAGCGCCAGACTGGTCGCTTGGGCCGCGAAGGTGTCGTCGGAGAATTCCAAGGTCTGCCACAGCGTGGCCGGGTTGCCGTCGGTGAGGAAGTTCAGCCGGCCTTCCGGGAAGTTCGCCGCATTCACCACGCCGGGCACCGATTGGGTCACCCCGGCGATCACCGGGGCCACCGGCCCTTCGGTCGGCGATTGGCTGCTGTCCGAGTTGCCGCTGGAGGACGTTTGGCCAGTGTTCGAGCTGTTGGCGGCCGGAGCGTTGTTGCCGAACCACTGACCCATCAGCTGGGTTCCGGCGAAGACGACTGCGACCACGAGGATCACCACCAGCACGCCGCCGATCAGCCAGCGGCCGCTCCGCGGCGCATTGTCGGCGTCGTCGTCGTACTCGGCCTCATCCGGCAGCGGAACCGAGGCGATCGCCGAAGAGGGGAAGGTGCTGGGCTTGCGTTGTCCGGCAGCCGAACCCGGGACCGCTGCCGCCGGGATTTGGCTCCCTGCTTCTGTCGCCGGTTTTTCGTTGATGAAACCGTAGTCTTCATCGGACCACAGCGAAACTTTCGGCTTCTCCGCCTCGACCGGGGCCGCTGGGACGCTGGGCTGCCCGGTGGTCGGCGGCAACTCGGTGGACCGGGGCGCGACGGCCGGCGGCGGCGGGACGGCTGCGGGGGCCGCCGGCAGGATCACCGGGCTACCGTCGTCGTCATAGACATATGCGGCTTGCTCCGGTTGTTCCGCACGGAGCGTGCCGAAGAGTTCTTCGCCCAGGGTGTCCGTGAACTGCGGTTCCACGTAGGGTTCCGTCGGTACCAGGAGATCCAGCAGGTCGGCGGCGTTGCTCTTGCTGGCGATCAGATACGCGGTGCCTTCGCCCAAGCCCAAATCGAGGATCTGGAAGGCTGCCGTCCGGTCCCCGGTGGCGACTTCGCGGGCCCCCTGGGCCAGACCGTCGCCATTGCCCGCCCCGGCCACCACGATGCTCACCGGGCGGGAGAGGACTTGATCCAGGCCGTCGAGGACCTGATCGCCTTCCGCGGAATCCAAAACGTGCGCGGTTACTTTGTACCGTCCGCCGAGGACGGTACCGATTTCCATGGACTGCGACAACGTTTCCTCCTCAGCTGGTCGGTTGGTACGCCAGCCAGCTCCGGTTGCAACTCTGAGTTCCGATCCTATCCGATGCGCGCCCGCCGGATCAGGATCTAGTGCGGGAAAAACGCCGGGTGAGCGGCCCGATCACGTCATTGAGTTCCTTGACGTTCATCAGGCGCAGTGCCAGAACGTAGCTCAGTGCCATCACCGAGCCGACCACCGCGATCACCAGCACGGCGTGCCCGAAGCTCTGCCAGACGAAGCCGGGGAACTTGCCGTCGCCGAAGTCCAATCCGCCGAAACCGATCATCAGGAGGCCGCCGATGACCGCGGAGAACAGCGCGCCGACCGCGTACTGCACATGGGAACGGACAATCCGGCGGATGCCGAAATCCCCGATTTTGCTGCGCAGGACCATGGCGGTCACCACCGGGGCGATGAAATTCACCAGAGTGAGCGTGGCCAGCAACGAGAACGCCAGGACGGACACCGGTACCGCGGCGACGATGAGCGCCGAAAGCACGGTGAGGATCACGATGAAGGCCTGCAGGAAAAACGGTGTCCGGGCGTCTTCGGTGGCATAGAACACCCGGTTGAGCATGAAGTTGAAGCTGAAGAACGGTGCGCCGAGGGCCAGGATCGCCACGGCGATCCCCACCGTGAGGCCGTCCTGCGCCCGGCCACCGCTGAGCAGCATTCCGATCGGAGCGGCAAGTACCAGCAGCACCACGGCGAAGAACACCGTGGCCACACCCACGGTGCGCAGCAGCCTGGAGGTGGTGTTCCGGAGGGAACGGAGATTGCCTTGGCCGGCCGAGCGGCTGAGCTGGTTGAAATAGATCGTGGCGATGGACAGCACGATGACCGAGTGCGGCAGCATGTAGATGTCCGTGGCGCGGTTGAAGACGAACATCCCGGCGACATCCGAGGTCTCCGGGTTTTCCTTCGCCGCGGTAGCCGCACTGCCGACCCAGTTGATCACCATGAAGGAAAGCTGGCCGATGATCATGGTGGACAGCGCCCAGCCGGCAACTTTTCCCGTGCCGCCCAGGCCGATCCCGCGCCAACCCCATTTCGGCCGCAGGCCCAGTCCCAAGCGCTTGACCGGCACGATCAGGATGATCGACTGCAGCACGACGCCGAGCGTAGTGCTGCCGGCCAAGATCCAGGTTTGCGCCGCCGACCAGTTTTCCACCGTGTGCGGACTGGCTTCGGCCTGGCCCCAGATCGCGATGAAGACGCCGATTCCGGCGATCGCGACGATGTTGTTGAGCACTGGCGCCCACATATAGGCGCCGAACCGGTTGTTCGCATTGAGCAATTGGCCGAGCAGGGCGTAGATCCCGTAGAAGAAGATCTGCGGCAACAGCAAATAGGCCAGGTTGGTGGCCAGCGCCAATTGCTGCGGGTTGAAGTCCTTGGTCAGCACTTGCACGAGGATCGGGGCCAACAAGGTGAACAGGATCGCGATGCCGAGCAGCACCAGGCCGCCCAGGGTGAAGATCCGGCTGATGAAGTCGGCGCCGCGGTCCGGAAGTCTGCTGGCCTTGATGATCTGCGGGACCAGGATCACGTTGAACACGCCGCCCGCGAGCATGATGTAAATCAGGTTCGGCAACGTGTTCGAGATGTCGAAGATGTCCGAAAGCCCGCCGCCGGTAGTCCCCAGGGCAACCGCGATCAGCACGCCTTTGGCGAATCCCAAGACCCTGGAGAACAAGGTCCCAGCGGCCATGATGGCGCTGGACCGGGCGGTATTGACCGGGGTTCGTTCAGTTCCGACCGTCGCGATCAGCTCGGTTGCCGGGTTGTTGATTTGATCTGCCATTTGCCACCATCATCCCATGCGAGTGCCTTGCGGCAGGGTCCGGCGAACCGCGTTTCAGAAGTCCTGCGGCAAGCTCGCGCCGGCCAGATCGGCGATCCGGCGCTCATTCGGGAAGGACAGCCGCTTGGCCAGATCCGGCAATTCCACCCAGGCCACATCGATCGCCTCGTGGTCCGGATCGTTTTCGATGGTCAGCTCGCCGCCGGTGGCACGCAGCAGGAAATGGTGCACGGTTTTGTGCACCCGGTGGCCGGTGACCGTGAACCAGTAGTCGATGCTGCCCAGCGGGGCGAGCACCGTGCCTTCGATGCCGGTCTCCTCGGCGATTTCCCGGACCGCTGCCTGCGCGTGCGTCTCCTCGCCTTCCGGATGTCCTTTGGGCAAGCACCATTCCACCCGGCCGCCGCGGTTGAGCCGGGCGATGATTGCCACCCGCAGGCCGCCGTCGTGCTTGTCCACCACGACGCCGCCGGCCGAGACTTCCTCCACCGTGGGCAGCGAGGACAAGCTGCTCAGCGGTTGCCCGGGCGGCATCTGCGCATTGATCGCCGAAGGCAACGGCGTGCGCTTGGGTGCACTCGGGACTGGATGGGCCATGCACCCCACTCTAACGAAAGTCTGGCAGGCTTAAGGAACTATGATGCACGTTCTGGACAGCTCCACTCTCGATCCGATCGTCCTTGAGCTGGGACAACGCTTTGTCGACGCCGGTTTTGAACTCTCCCTGGTGGGCGGGCCGGTGCGGGATCTTTTTCTGGGCCGGCAGTCACCGGACTTGGATTTCACCACGGACGCCACCCCGGACCAGACGCTCGCCGTGATCAAGGGCTGGGCGGATGCCTTTTGGGAGATCGGCCGGGCTTTCGGCACGATCGGATTGCGCAAACGCGAATTCACCATCGAGGTGACCACGTATCGGGCGGAAGCCTACGATCCGGATTCACGCAAGCCCGAGGTGGCTTTCGGGGATTCGCTCGAGGCTGATCTGCAACGCCGGGATTTCACCATGAACGCCATGGCTTTGCGCTTGCCGGGGATGGAACTGGTCGATCCGCACGGTGGGATCAAGGACCTTTACGCCGGAGTGCTGCGCACGCCGGGCCGGGCTGAGGATTCGTTTTCCGACGATCCGCTCCGGATGATGCGCGCAGCGCGATTCGTGGCCCAGCTCGGGGTGGCGCTGCATCCCGAGGTCGAAGGCGCGATGATCGAAATGGCCGAACGGATCAACATGATTTCCGCGGAGCGGGTCCGCGACGAGCTGACCAAGCTGATCTGCGCGCCGCAAGCCCGGCTCGGCGTGGATGTTCTGGTCAGCACGGGCTTGGCCGATCAGATGTTGCCCGAAGTTTCGGCTTTGCAACTCGAAGTCGATGAACATCACCGGCACAAGGACGTCTATCAGCATTCGCTGCAGGTCCTCGAGCAGGCGGCCGGTTTGGAAACCGGTCCGGATGGGCCGGTGCCCGGTCCGGACTTCGTGCTCCGGTTCGCGGCGTTGATGCACGACGTCGGGAAACCGGCCACCCGCCGCTTCGAACCTTCCGGGGCGGTGAGCTTCCGGCACCACGATGTGGTCGGCGCCAAGCTCACCGCGAAGCGGATGAAGGCTTTGCGGTTCGACAACGACACGATCAAGGCGGTGGCCCGCCTGGTGGAGTTGCATATGCGTTTCTACGGTTATGGGGAAGCCGGCTGGACGGATTCGGCAGTGCGCCGGTACGTCACCGACGCCGGCCCGGTGTTGGAGCGGTTGCACCGGTTGACCCGTTCCGATGTGACCACCCGCAACCAGCGCAAAGCCGATCGCTTGGCGTTCGCCTATGACGATTTGGAACAGCGGATCGCGGCATTGGCGGAACAGGAAGAGCTTGGCGCGATCCGGCCCGATCTCGACGGCGCGCAGATCATGGCCCTGCTGGGGCTGGCTCCGGGACCGTTGGTAGGCAAGGCCTACAAATTCCTGCTCGAGGAGCGGATGGAGCATGGCCCCTTGGGCGCCGAGGAAGCACAGCGCCGCCTGCACGGCTGGTGGCAGGAGCACGGACCCGGATCGCCGGCGGCCGAGGAATCGACAGGAAGCGTGGACGATGAGCACTGAGCCAAGCAGCAAAGGCCCTTCGAAGGAAACCGGACCGGTCGCCGACGCGGTGCCCTGGGACCATGTGACGCTGCCCAAATTGTGGTTGCTGCGGCACGGCGAGACCGAATGGTCGCGCAGCGGGCGGTACACCGGCCTGACCGACCTTCCGTTGACCGAGCACGGCGAAGAACAGGCGTTGTCGGCACGGCCCGCCTTGGCCGGTGTCGACTTCGACCTGGTCTTGAGTTCGCCCTCGCAACGGGCCCGGCGGACCGCGGAGCTGGCCGGGTTCTCGGCGGCGATCGTGGAACCGTTGGCGCACGAGTGGGACTACGGCGATTACGAAGGCGTGGACAGCGCCGAGGTGCGTCGCAGCCGCCCCGGTTATCTGATCTGGCAAGATGGCGTGCCTGGCGGTGAAACCATCGAACAGGTCGCAGCCCGGGCCGACGCGGTGATCGCCCGGGTGCTTTCGCCGCAGCCGGCGGAGCCGGAGGGTCCGGCGGCGGGCCGGGTGGTGAACCAGGCGCTGCTCGTGGCGCACGGCCACTTCCTCCGGGTGCTGACCGCGCGTTGGTTGGATCTGCCGGCCACCGAAGGCCGGCATTTCGTGCTCGGCACGGCCAAAGTCTGCACGCTCGGCTGGGACAAGCGGACGCCCGCCGTCGAGCAATGGGGACTCTAGCCCCGGGGCGGGCCACAATGCCGAGATCACGAGTGAGACGTAATTCTCACAGTATTTTCAAGAATCTTCGGATTTTTGTGGCGGAGCGCCGAATTCATGGTGTACGTTATTAACGAGTTCAGCGCATCCGCCTGGGCTGTCAGTCACGAGATGAAGGGAGGCCTCAAAATGTTTTACAACATGAACGCAGTAGATGCCGGCAAGATCGGTCACAAGATCGCAGCGTACCAGGCCCCAACTCGTGGCATTCTCGGTTCCCGTTAACTGAGCTTCGGCGCGAAGGCGCCTCCCACGACGATCCTTGGGATTCGTGGCTGCTTTGAATCAATCAGACGCATAAACTGTTCGCGCTTTTATGCGTCCAATTACGCGGTCGATTATTCGATTATTCGATTAGTGCTAAATTGTCGCGCCAAAAATAACGTATTCATTCAGCAACATCCTCTGGCTTTGCCATTCCACTGGAGAACCTATGCCTTTCCTCACTCTGTTTCCCTGCAACACCGCGCAAGGAGGTGACCCACGATGAATCCCTTCCCCTCGAAGTCCACGATCAAGCGCATCTTCTTCGCTCCGATCGACGAGAAGCAGATCGCCCGCACCCGCGAGCGAGTGCAGAACGACTTGAACTCGATGAACATCTTCAACATCCGCTGAGTCTTGCTACCTGAGGAGGCTGAAGATGACCCCATCGACGCCGAATGCACAGCAAGCAGCCCACGCCGCCCAGCGTGGGCTGCTTCGTTTAACCGCGGCAATCCCGCTTCCCCGCCCGTCCAATCGAGCGGTTCGGCGGGTTCAGACGTCTCTGCCCACTGAATCCGGCAATGGGACGGGCCTGCTGGGTGCGGGTGCCGGCGATTGGCCCCGGTATGCTCGATTTCATGCAGGAATTCCGACGCCGGCCGGCCCGCCGCATTGTGGTGCCCAGCCGGAGTGATTCCTTTTTGGCCAAGTCGACCGAGGTGGTTGGCGGCCCGCTCGGGAAGCACACGGCGCCGGGGCAGACTCGGACCGGATTCTTCAGCGTAGAGCGGGTCCTGGTCTTTATGGTGCTGGCATCGGGCCTGCTTGCGCTGCTGTTCAAAGACCATTGCCGGCGGGCCGGCTGGGTGACGCCGGACCAGTACTCGACTACCTGTTACTCGGAGTTCCCGAATGCTTTCGGAACCTACCGCATCGGCGAAGTTTTCCCGTTCTCCGCAGCGAACACCGGATTCGACTACCCGCCGCTGACCGGACTGATCGCCGGAGTCACCGCTTGGTTGAGCGGGTTCGCCGGGACCGGCAATGCCCGGGTGCTCGGGTTTTTCGATCTCAATGCCTTCCTACTGGTACTGGTTTGGCTGATCGGAGTGCTGGCCCTGGCCCGCAGCAACCGGCGTCGTCCCTGGGATGCTGCGGTGTTCGCGGCTTCGCCGCTGCTGCTTTTCACGGCATTTTCCAGTTGGGACCTGTGGGCTGCGGCATTGTCCGCAGTGGCGCTGTTCTTGCTGTCCCGGCGGCGCGCGATGGCCTCCGGCGTGGTGTTGGGCCTGGCCGTCTCGGTGCAGCCTTACGCCGGGTTGATCCTCTTGGCGGCCGCGTTGGTGCTGTGGCGCCGCGGGTTCCGCTCCGTGCTTTTCCATCTGCTGGTCGGCGGCTTGTTGAGCTGGCTGGTGGTCAATCTTCCGGTGATGCTGCTCAGCCGACCGGCGTGGTTCAATTTCTGGACCGATGCCTGGAACGGCAAGCCGGCAACCGGGTCGTTCTACTACCTGGGCAATGCGCTGGCCGAGCGCATCGGGGTCGGCGGGATCGACCCGGTGGCGGCTTCGCTGGTTTCGGCGGCGTTGCTGCTGCTCGGCGTGCTGGGCGTCGCGGTGCTGTGTTTCAAAACCGGGCAGACGCCCAGGCTCGCGCAGCTGGCGGTGCTGCTCGTGGGCTGGTTCCTGGTGGTGGACAAATATGCGGTTCCGGAACACCTGGTGTGGCTACTGCCATTGTTCGCGCTGGCCCGGCCGCGTTGGCGCGCCTTGCTGATCTGGCAGCTCTTCGGAATCCTGTTCTATCTGGCACAACTGCTCCACTTGGGCGTGGTGTTGGGCGACAACAACGCTCAGCACGGGATCGATTTGCCCTATTACGCACTGGCGGTGCTGACCTCGAACATCGTTACTTTGGTGATGTTGGCTTTGGTGGTGCGGGACGTGCTCGATCCGCGGCGTGATCTGCTCCGCCGCAGCGGCGTCGACGATCCGCTGCTGGACGGATTCACCGCTCGTCGCTTGCCGTGAACGCTGCCCGGCTGGTCCGCGACCCGGCGGCAGCAGGCCAGGGCATTCCGGCACCCCTGACCCGCTGCGCGCCGGGCGGCTGGGGTGGATTCAGTTGGCTGCGGTGAACCGGGCCCGGCGATGCGCCGGGTGCTCCACTTCGTCGAGCATGGCGACGGCGAAGTCTTGGCTGGAGATTTTCGGGCCGGCCACCTCGTCCCGGGCAGTGGTGTAGTTTCCGGTGCGCTCGCCCGGAGTGATGACCGGGGACGGGCAGAGCATCGTCCAGTCCAGCCGGTTCGGTTGGCTGCGCAGGACGTCCAACAGCCGGGCGGCACTGAGCGCCTCGGACCGATAGGCGTCGGGGAAGTCCGGGGCGTCGACCAACCGGCTGCCATCCGGCAACTGCAACGAGCCCGCCCCGCCGACCACCAGGATCCGGGTATCGCCGACCGCGTCGAAGGCCTGCTGGTTCTGCGCCAACCAAGCGTCGTGATCACCTCCGGTGCGGCTCGGTCCGGTCGCCGAAATGATGACATCGTTGCTTTGGGCCAAGCTGCGGAGCGCCGCGGAGTCGCCTAGTTCGAGGGCCTGCGGGGTGGCCGCGGGGGCACCCTCCACGGCGGCCCCGCTGCGGCTCGCCGCGGTGACCTGGTGCCCACGGCGGAG
Source organism: Arthrobacter russicus (assembly GCF_031454135.1). Taxonomy (NCBI): domain Bacteria; kingdom Bacillati; phylum Actinomycetota; class Actinomycetes; order Micrococcales; family Micrococcaceae; genus Arthrobacter; species Arthrobacter russicus. The sequence goes on along the minus strand of NZ_JAVDQF010000001.1, from coordinate 2,109,068 downwards.
AGCTTCGACGGTGATTTCGCGGCCGACCATGCCGGTGGCTCCGATGATGGCGATTTTCATGTTTCCTCCTGGGTTGGTTTTCGGATAATCTAAAAGTATCCATTTGACACTGATGGCTTCAAAGATACTCAGTAACCTGGAAGATACTCATGGAAACCAACATCATGGATCCGAACTGTCCGTCCCGGCTGGTGTTCCAACGGATCGGAGACAAGTGGGCCACCCTGGTGATCCAAGTGCTCGAGCCCGGGCCGATGCGGTTCAGCGATTTGCGGGCCAAGGTCGCGGTGGTCACCCCCAAGGTGCTCACCCAGACGTTGCGCACACTGGAACGCGACGGTTTGTTGACCCGGACGGTATTTGCCCAGGTGCCGCCGCGGGTGGACTACCAGCTGACGGAATTGGGCGCGAGCCTGCTGCCCGCGTTGAAGACCCTGCGCACCTGGGCGGAACAGAATGTCGGCAGAATGGCGGCCGCGCAGGACGAATACGACGCGGCCATCGAGGACGCGGTGCTCAGCGCCGCCCACTGACCGGAGGCGTTTCAGCGGAGCCCCGCACGATCAGCCGGGTCGGCACCGTGATAGTGCTCGCCGGGCCGGTGTCGCCATCGAGCCGACGGAACAGCAAATCCGCCGCTGCCGCGCCGATCGCGGCCGGATCCTGCGCCACCACGGTGATGCCCGGCTGTACGACGTCGGCCAATTCGAAGTCGTCGAAGCAGAGCAATGCCGGCCACGGCGCCCCCGGTTCGGCGCCGCTGCGGTTGCGCAAGGCGCGCAGTACCGCGACCGAAGCCCGGCTGTTGGTGCAGAACAACGCGGTGGGCCGATCCGATTCCGGCAAAGCGTCGGCGGCTTCGAGCCACTGCCCGAGGTCCAGGCCATCGTGGCCATCGCTGTGCTCCAGGACCGGCTCGGCCTGGATGCCGGCCTCCGCCAAGGCCTGGCGGTAGGCCTCGATTCGCTGCCGGACGCTGTAGAGATTGCTCCCGTCGCTCAAACAGGCGATTTTGCGGTGCCCGTGCGCGATCAAGTGCTGCACGCCGAGCCGGGCCCCGCCGGCATTGTCGCTCAAGACGGCATCAGCTTTCAACGCCACGGGCGGGCGATCGACGAAGACCACCGGGGTGCCGGCGCGGATTTCGTCCGCAAGGTAGCTCTCCTCGGTGCCGTGCGGAGCTGCGACGATCAATCCGTCCACGCGCCGGGCGCACAGCGCCACGATCAGCTCTTTGGCATGTGCGGCGTCGTTGCCGGTGGAGGCGGTCATGGACAGTGTTTTGCGGGCGATCGCCTGGGTTTCCACTGCCCGGTTGAGGGTGGAGAAGAACGGGTCGGCGACGTCGTCCAAGACCACGCCGATGCTTGCCGCGATGCCTTGACGCAGCAACCTGGCACTGTCGTTGCGGCGGAAGGAGAGATCGGCGATGGCCTGGTCGACCAGGATCCTGGTTTTTTCACTGACTTTGGCATCGCCGTTGACTACGCGGGAGACGGTGGCCAAGCCGACGCCGGCACGTGCTGCGACGTCTTTCATCGTGGCTCTGGAAGCGGCGGCCTGGTTCATGCTGGCTCCTGTCCGGTGCGATTCTTCTTGGAAACGTTACCAAGAAGAATCGGCGGCCGCGCTCCGGAGCTGGGCCAATCGGCTTCCGGACTCTTGACGGACGCACAGGGAAAACGTAGCCTCGTCAAATTGGAAACGTTTTCATCGATCCAGCCGGTCGATTTGAACCCTGTCACGTCAAGGAGGACGTCCGTGATCCGCTTCCCCCGGCCGCACATTGGATTGAGATTTTCCGCGATGATCGCGCTGGGCACGGTCTGCGCACTATTGTTCTCCGGTATGAACGTGATCCCGGCCCGGGCTGCTCCGGGTCCCACCGACTTCGCCAGTTCCTTCGAAGACTCCGAACCGGTCAAGCCGGCGAAGAGCACCCCGGAGGCCGGAGCGGACGGCAAACCGGTCGGCTCCGGGGTATCCGGCGCCGGCAACACCGATCTGGCGCTCAAGGACAGCATCTTGGATTCGGTGCGCAACGTCAGTGCGAGCGGGGAGAATCCGCCCAATGAAGTGGCCGGCAATCTCAAGGACGGTTCCGCAGGCACCAAGTGGCTGGTCTTCAGCGACACCGGATGGGCGCAGTACCAGCTGGATGCGGCGCATACCGTTAAGAGTTACTCCTTGACCAGCGGCGGAGATGCGCCGTTGCGGGATCCGGTGGACTGGGATCTCCAGGGTTCCGCCGACGGCCAAGCCTGGACCACGGTGGACGGCCAACGCGGCCAGTCCTTTGCCGACCGCGGCTTGAAAAAGCTCTACCCGGTCGCGGTACCGGGCAGTTACCAGTACTACCGGCTTTCGGTGACCAAGACCGGAAACTCCGGAATCCTGCAGTTGGCGGATTGGGACCTTGCCAGTGCGGATTTGCCGGTTCCGGAGCCCGGAACCGGCAAGACCATGGACACCGCGGTGGGCAATGGGCCGGGCAGCGGCTACAACGTCAAGTCCAATGCCGGTTTCACCGGAGTCCGGGCGCTGAAGTACAGCGGCACCAAAACCCAGGCCGGACGGGCCTTTGCACTGAACAAGCTGTTCGACGTCAATCTGCCGGTGTTGCCGGGAAGCCGCTTGAGCTACAAGATCATCCCGGGCGCGGACTACACGGACTACCTCGCCACGTACGCCGCCGTGGACCTGCACTTCACCGACGGCAGTTACCTCTCGGAGCTCTCTCCGGTGGATCAGAACGGCGTGCCGCTCACCGCAGCGGGCCAAGGCGAGGGCAAGATCCTCTTCGCCGCACAATGGAATTATGTGCTCAGCGAGATCGGCGCCGTCGCGGCAGGGAAGACCATTGACCGGATCCTGCTGCGCTTCGACAACACGGCGGCTCCGGCGCAGAGTGTCTTCAGCGGGTGGATCGACGACCTGAAGATCGAGGGCACTCCGAACCGGATCGACGGATCGTCCAAAACGAACTTCGTGGACACCCGCCGGGGCAGCAATTCCTCCGGATCGTTCTCCCGCGGCAACAACTTGCCGATCACCGCCGTGCCCAATGGCTTCAACTTCCTGGCCCCGGTGACCAACGCCAGTGTTTCCAACTGGGAGTACGACTACCAGTCCGCCAACAATGCCTCGAATCAGCCCACTCTGCAGGGCTTGGCGGTTTCGCACATACCCAGCCCGTGGATGGGCGACCGGAACCAGTTCTCCGTGATGCCGGCGGCCACCGCGACGCCGAGTGCCAGCAAATCGGCACGGGCGCTCGCCTTTTCGCACGATCAGGAAGTTGCGCAGCCGGATTATTACCGGGTGCAGTTGGCCGGCGGCGTCAAAGCCGAGATGACCGCGAGCGACCACGGTGCGCTGATGCGTTTCGGTTTCGAGGGCGCGCAGCGCAGCCTGGTCTTCGATTCGCCCAAGGGCGGTGCCCGGTTCAGTTTCGACGGCAGCACGGTCACCGGGACGGTTCCGGCGCAAGGCGGCTCCGGACAAGGCGACATGTACCTGTACGGCAGCTTCGACACGGTGCCGAGCAGCACGCTGAGTGCCCCGGCGGCGGCGGTCTTCGCCGGGCCGGCACCGGCCGGCGGCACGGTCACTTTGCGGTTCGCGACGTCGTTCATCGACCAGGCCCAGGCGCGGCGGAACTTCGATCTGGAAGTCGCCGGCCGCAGTTTCGAGGAAGTCCGTGCCGCCGCGCGGGAGCTGTGGAACGCCCGGCTCGGGGTGATCGACGTCGAGGGCGCCAACGACTCCCAGCAGACCACCTTGTACTCCAATCTGTACCGGTTGAATCTGTACCCGAATTCCGGTTTCGAAAACACCGGAACCGCAGCCGCGCCGAAATACCAGTACCGCAGCCCGGTTTCCCAGGATCCGGCCACCGGACAAGGCCGGATCCTGGACGGCAAGATCTATGTCAACAACGGATTCTGGGACACCTACCGCACTGCGTGGCCGGCCTATTCCTTGCTGTATCCGGAAAAGGTCGCAGAATTGGCCGACGGCTTCGTGCAGCAATACCGGGACGGCGGTTGGATCGCGCGCTGGTCGTCGCCCGGTTACGCCGATCTGATGACCGGGACCAGCTCGGACGTCTCCTTCGCCGACGCGTATCTCAAGGGAGTGCCGCTGCCGGACCCGCTCGGTGCCTACGATGCCGCGGTGCGCAACGCGACCGTGCCCTCGATCGGAAATTCCGCGGTCGGCCGCAAAGGCCTGACCACGTCGGTGTTCACCGGCTATACCAGCAGCAGTACCGGGGAAAGCGTCTCCTGGGGGCTCGAAGGCTTCATCAACGATTTCGGCTTGGGCAATATGGCGGCGAAACTGGCCGCGGACCCGGCGACCCCGGACGCCAGACGGGCGCAGCTCAAGGAAGACTCGGCATACTACCTCAACCGGGCCCAGTACTACGTGAACATGTTCGATGCGGAGCAAGGCTTCTTCAACGGGCGCAGCCCGGGCGGCGAGTTCCAAGCCGGCTTGGATCCGGAATCCTGGGGCGGTCTGTTCACCGAGACCGACGGTTGGAACTTCGCCTTCCACGCTCCACAGGACGGCCGGGGGCTGGCCGCGCTCTACGGCGGGCCGAAAGGCTTGGAGAACAAGCTCGATGCCTTTTTCGCGACGCCGGAAAACGCGGACAAGCCCGGCGGTTACGGCGGTGTGATCCATGAAATGGTCGAGGCCAGAGCGGTCCGGATGGGCCAATTGGGCATGTCCAACCAGCCTTCGCACCACATTCCGTACATCTACAACTATGCCGGCGCACCGGCCAAGACCCAGGCCGTGGTGCGCGAAATCCAGCGCCGGCTCTTCGTCGGCTCGGAGATCGGCCAGGGCTACCCGGGCGATGAGGACAATGGCGAAATGAGCTCGTGGAACATCTTCTCCACCCTGGGCTTCTATCCGCTGCAAGTCGGCTCAGCGCATTTTTCGATCGGTTCGCCGCAGTTCAGCAAAGCCACGGTGCGTTGGGGCAACGGCAAGACCCTGGTGATCAATGCCCGAAACAACTCCACCAGCAACGTCTATGTGCAGTCGATGTCGATCAACGGCAAAGCGCATGATTCCACGACTCTGGACCAAAGCGACATCGCAGATGGCGGCAGCATCGATTTCGTGATGGGGCCCAACCCTTCGAACTGGGGCGCTGCGGCACAACCGGGTCCGGTTCCGGAGCCGATCATGGACACCACCAAGGATGCGGTGCTGCGCAGCAGCGGCGGCGAGGACCTGAAAACCCTCAGCGACGACAATTCGGCGAGCCAGGTTTCCTTCTCGGTGCCGGCTCCGGTGATTTCACTGGATTACCCGGCGGGGAAACAAAAGGCGAGCTTCTACACCCTGACCTCCGGCTCGGCGGCCTCCGGGGCGGACCCGGCGGCCTGGACGCTGGAGGGTTCCAACGACGGCAGCGCCTGGACCGAACTGGACCGCCGCCAGGACGTGCGCTTCGACTGGAGGTTGCAGACCAAGCCGTTCCAAATCAGCACGCCGACGCCGTTTGCGCACTACCGGCTGAGCATTGCCGCGAGCAGATCCGGAGACCTGCCAGTGCTCGCCGAGTTGGAATTGCTGGCCAAAGCCAGTGACGCCGTGCCCGGAGACCTGGCGGTCACTGCGGCGAAGGGAATCACTGCGATCCCCGGCGTGGACAGCAAGCAGCTGCTCGGCACGGTCGGCGGCGGAGCTGCGGCGAACGGTTACACCGCGACGGTCGACTGGGGTGATGGCACTGCGGTGACACCGGCAACCGTGGCGGGGACCGGCGTCGTCCGTCCGGTCAGCGCCAGCCACAACTACGCCAAACCCGGCGTGTACCAGGTGACGGTGACCGCGAGCGACGGCCTGGCCAAGCAGAGTGCGGCCCTTCTGGCCACTGTGGAACTCGCCGATGCTTCCGGCATCGCCAGCGCCTTCGACAAGGTTTGCCTGGGTGATGACCCGGGCGTGCCAGACCCGGCGGCAGCCAACTGCGATTCGGTGGGATACGCCTTCTCGCGGCAGGCGCTGGCCGCAGCCGGTGTGGTCCAGGGGGTGCCGAACTCGGTGCAGGTCGACGGGAAGACGTTGGCGTTCACGCTGCCGGCGGTCCCCCCGGGAGCACCGGACAATGCCATGGGCTCCGGTCAGAAAGTGAAGCTGACGCTGAGCAAAGAAGCGACGGTGTTGTCCTTCATCGGCACCGGAACGCAGGGAAACCAAGACGTTTCGGGGACCGTGGGCTTCACCGACGGATCCAGCGCGCCGCTGCCGATGCAATTCTCGGATTGGACGCTCGGTGCCACGCCGGATGCGGTGCCGGCCTTCGGCAACACCGTAGTGGCGAAAGCGCCGTACCGGCTCGCCGGGACTGCCAAGGACGGCGCCATCCCGTTCCTCTTCGCCACCAAGCCCTACCGGATTCCGGAAGGCAAAACGGTGGCTTCGGTGACTTTGCCGCAGCAGGCCGGAGCGGAGCGCGACGGGCGGATCCATGTCTTCGCCGTGGCCACCGACGGCGCCATCGTTCCGCCGCCGGTGCTGCGGGCCGAGCCGGCCAGTGGGATTTCCGCCGAGCTGGGCGGCGCCGTCGAAGCAACGCTCGGTACGGCATCCGGCGGTTCGCCGGGCCTGAGCGCCGGGCAAGCGGTGCCGGGCGAATACAGCGCCCGGGTCTACTGGGGCGACGGCAGCCCGACCGAGGATGCGGGGTTCGCCCTGCCGGGGCCCGATCTGGTCGCCGCGATCACCGCGCAACACCGCTATTCCGCAACGGGTTCGTTCACCGCTGCGCTGACCGTCTCGGACGCCAACGGTTCGCGCACGGTGCAGATCCCGGTCACGGTCAAGCCGGCCGCGAAACCGCAGCCGGAGCTGAAGATCGATCCGGCCGGGGCCGTGCGCCCCGGAGCTCCGGTGACCGTCACCGGCAGCAAGTTCGACGCCGGAGAAAAGGTGTCGCTCGACTTCGGCAGCGTGGAGTCCGGGTCGGTGCAGCAGCTCTCGGCCGACGCCGATGCCACCGGTTCGGTGGCCTTCCGGCTCACGGTGCCGCAGGACGCCAAGCCGGGCGTCTACCCGGTGCGCCTGCGCGGTGCATCCAGCCAGATCCCGGTCAGCGGCACGGTGCTGGTGGAGGCGGCCACGCCACCGGTGAGCTACTCGCCGAACGCACGGCTGGAGCAGAGCTCGGCGGCCCGGGGCGAGACCGTCCGATTCAGCGGGGACAGTTTCGCGCCCGGCGAATTGGTCAGCATCAGCCTGCACTCCGAGCCCTTGCTGCTGGGCACCGCCCAAGCCGATGCGCACGGCATTCTGACCGGCGAATTCACGGTTCCGGACGCTGCGGCCTTGGGTGCGCACCAGGTGGTGCTGACCGGCGCCGTATCGAACAAGCCGGTGGCGATCGGCTTCACGGTGGCGGAACAAACGGTGGGTCCGAACCCCGGAGATCCGGGCGGTTCGGTTCCGCTGCCGGGCTCCGGAGCCGGTGCGCAACCGGACGGGCAATTGAGCGGAACCGGCTTCGACGGCACGCCGTTGGCGCTGGCCGGATTCGGCGCGCTGTTCGCCGGAGCCGCACTCCTGCTGGGGGTGCGCCGCCGCCGGAGTTAGCCCGGCCGGAAACCGCACGGCAGCGGGGACACGATGTTGCTGCTGCACTGGTGGCAGACTAGTGCAGTGGCACACATCGACGTCGCGAACATCGACTTCTTCCTCCCGGACGGCAGGCAGCTGCTCAACTCCGTCTCCTTCCGGGTCGGAGACGGCATCAAGAGCGCCCTGATCGGGCCCAACGGCACCGGGAAGACCACGCTGCTGCGGATCATCGCCGGCGATCTCAAGGCCGATGACGGTGCGATCACCTACAGCGGCAGCATCGGTGTGATGCGCCAGTTCATCGGCCAAGTCCGGGATCAGTCGACGGTGCGCGACTTGCTGCTCGCCGTGGCGCCGAAGGCGGTGAATGCCGCCGGCTTGGCGGTCGACGCCGCCGAGTTGGCGATGCTGGAGGACGACTCCGAAGCGGTGCAGATGAAGTATGCACAAGCGCTCGCGGATTGGGGCGATGCCGGTGGTTACGAGATCGAGACCACTTGGGATGAAGTGACCATGGCGGCGATGGGAGTGCCCTTCGAACGCGCCCAATACCGGGCGGCGGCTACGCTCAGCGGCGGCGAGCAGAAGCGATTGGTTTTGGAAGCCCTATTCCGCGGTCCGGACCAGATCCTGCTCCTGGACGAACCGGACAACTACCTCGACGTGCCCGGCAAGCGGTGGCTGGAAGCCACCTTGAACGCTTCAGCCAAGTCGGTGCTGTTCGTCAGCCACGACCGGGAGCTGCTCGCGAATGGCGCCGATCGGATCATTACCTTGGAACCGGGCGCCTCCGGCGCGAATTCTTGGACGCACGGCGGCGGCTTCGGCAGCTACAAGCAGGCCCGGGACGATCGCAATGCCCGTTTCGAAGAGCTTTTGCGGCGTTGGGACGAGCAGCACGCCCAGCTGCGCGAGTTGGTGCAACGCTTGAAGGTCAAGGCTTCGGTCAACGACGGGTTCACTTCCCGTTACCGGGCGGCGCAGACCAGGTTGCAGAAATTCGAGGAGGCCGGTCCGCCGCAGGCGATTCCGATCGAGCAGAACGTGAAGATGCGGCTGCGTGGCGGCCGGACCGGCAAACGCGCAGTGGTGGCCACGAAGCTCGAGCTGACCGGATTGATGAAGCCGTTCGACGCCGAAATCTGGTTCGGTGACCGGGTGGCGATTCTGGGCTCGAACGGCTCCGGCAAATCGCACTTCCTGCGGCTGCTGGCGGCTGGCGGAACCGATCCGGAGCGGGAACACCTTCCAGTCTCCGAAGTGGTGATCGCCGAGGTTCCGCATACCGGAACGGTGAAGCTCGGCGCCCGGATCCGGCCCGGATTCTTCGCGCAGACGCACGTCCGCCCGGATTTGCAGGCGCGTACCCTGCTGGAAATCCTGCACCGCGGCGACGAGCACCGGGATGGGCTTTCGCAGGAGCCGGCGGCCCGCGCCTTGGACCGTTACGGATTGGCCAAACAGGCCGAGCAGACGTTCGATTCGCTCTCCGGCGGGCAGCAAGCCCGGTTGCAGATTCTGCTTTTGGAACTTTCCGGAGCCACCTTGCTGCTGCTGGACGAGCCCACGGACAACTTGGACTTGCATTCGGCGGAAGCTTTGGAACAGGGCATCGACGCATTTGAGGGCACGGTTTTGGCAGTGACCCACGACCGCTGGTTCGCCCGGTCCTTCGACCGGTTCTTCGTGTTCGGCTCCGAGGGCAAAGTCTACGAATCGGATGCGCCGGTCTGGGACGAATCCCGGGTGGTCCGCAAGCGCTGAACCAGATCAATATGAAACGAACACCTTATATGTTCATTTGAGCATGGGATGCTATCGTTTGGACATGACTGCTGACGAGCGGCACCGGTTGATGACCGAAATGCTGCAACACCAAGAGCGCATCGAAGTGGACGAATTCGCGGCGCGCTGCGCGACTTCGGCCGCCACCATCCGGCGTGACCTGGACCTGTTGGAACAGCGCGGGGTGCTGCGCCGGGTCCATGGTGCTGCGGTCTCCTTGGTGCTGGGCGGCTACGAACCGGGATATGCCCAGCGGGTACTGGAGAATCGCTGGTCCAAGGCCGCGTTGGCGCAGAAAGTCGATGGACTGGTCCAGGATCGCGAGTTCGTGTTCTTGGACAGCGGAAGCACTGCGACCCAGATCGCCTCGGTGCTCCAGCAGCGCCTGCTGACCGTCTTCCCGGCCAGTCTGCATGCCGTCAATGAACTCATCGGCGGCCGGAGCCGGATCATTGTGCCCGGCGGCGACCTGAGTGAAGGCGAATTGGCGTTCCAGGGGCCGATGGCGGAGCGCAATATTGCTGCCTTGCGTTTCGACACCGCGATCATCACGCCGTGCGCCTTCGATCTGAGCACCGGAATCATGGCCTACGACCTGGCTGATGCGGCGATCAAAAGAGCCGCGATCGCTTCTGCCAAGCGGGTGATCGTGGTCTGCGACCAGAGCAAATGGGAGCGGCATGCGCCGGCCGTGGTGGCCGGACCGGACCAGGTCGACCAGGTGGTCACCGACCACGAATTTTCCCAACCCGAAATCGCGGCGGCCCGCGCTGCCCAGGTGGAGGTGACGTCGCTGTGATTGGCGCGAACAAATTCAATGCCCGCCCCGCCTACGTTGCGACGATGTTGATCTTCGCGGTGAACGGTTTGGCTTTCGCCTCTTGGGCGGCCCGGATCCCCACGGTGACCCGGGTACTCGAACTCAGCAGTGGTGAAATGGGTGCGGTATTGCTCAGTCTGGCAGCCGGTTCGGTGATCGCATTGCCGATGGCCGGCAACGTCGTCTCGAGAATCGGCACGGCCAATACCGTGCGGGTGGCTGCGGTGATCGCCGCCATCGGGGTTTTGTTCGTTGCGCTCGCGTTGAGCCTGGCTTCGGTGCCGCTGACCGTGGTCGGACTGTTCCTGTTCGGCGCCGGCATCGGGCTGTGGGACGTCGCGCAGAATGTCGAGGGCGCCGCGGTGGAGCAGAAGCTCAAACGGACCGTGATGTCGCAATTCCACGCCGCGTTTTCCGGCGGCGCCTTCCTGGGTGCTCTGGCCGGCGCCGGTTTGTCCGCCTTGGATGTGCCATTGCCGCCGCACTTGATCGTCATTTCGATCCTGGTGCTGGCCGTGCTGTTCCTGGCAACCCGGAACTTCCTGCCCGAGGCCGAACACCGTACGGAGCGCGACGGATCTGCCGGCAAGACGACGTCGCGCAGTGCTTGGGGTGAGTTGCGCACATTGCTGGTGGGCCTGGTGGTGCTCGGGGCAGCGCTGACCGAGGGTGCGGCGAACGATTGGATCGCGAAGGCCACCGTGGACGGCCTGGGCGCGCCGGAATGGGCCGGTGCCCTGATGTTCGCGGTGTTCATCGCCTCGATGACCATGTGCCGCTTCCTCGGTGGCCGGTTGATCGACCGCTGGGGCCGGGTGCCGACTCTGTATGCCAGCCTGCTGGCCGCCCTGGCCGGCTTGGTGATCTTCGTCTTCGGCACGAACGTCTGGATCAGCGGCGTCGGCGCGGTGCTCTGGGGTGCCGGCGCAGCGTTGGGCTTCCCCACCGGGATGTCCGCGGCAGCAGATGATCCGCTCCGGGCCGCCAAGCGGGTTTCGGTGGTGTCCACGATCGGATACATCGCGTTCCTGGCCGGCCCGCCGATCATCGGCTTCCTCGGCGATCACTTCACGCTGCGCCCGGCCCTGCTGGCCATCGGGGCAGTGATGGTGCTCTCGATCCTGGTGGTTCCGGCAGCCCGTCCGTTGAAGCCGGTCGAGCTGCAAAAAGCCGCAGGCTGACCGGTCGGCGAAGCCGGAACGGCTAGGCTGGGGCGCATGCGCAAAGCTCTCCGTCCGTTCGCCAAGCTGGACCGGCGCATTGTCCGGCGGATCAGCCGGCTGCCCAACGGGCCGCTGGACACCGCGATGCGCGAGCTGTCCGCAGCCGCCACGAAGGGCAAACTCTGGTTCGGCATCGCCGGGGTCACGGCACTCTTTCCGGGCACCCCGAGGCGGGCTGCGCTGAGCGGATTGCTGGCCCTCGGGTTGGCGTCGGGGACCACGAATCTGGTGTTCAAGACGTTGTTGCCGCGGCGTCGGCCGGGCGCCGAGCTGCTGCCCGGATTTCGCTTCGTCAAGCCGCAACCGGTGAGTTCATCGCTTCCGTCCGGGCATTCGGCCTCGGCGATGGCCTTTGCCACCGGAGTCGCGACCACCAGTCCGGCGTTGGGTTTGGCCTTGGCGCCGCTGGCGCTCGGCGTGGCATACTCCAGGGTGCACACCGGGGCGCATTGGCCCTCGGATGTGGTGCTCGGCTCTGCGATCGGGGTGGCCTCGGGGTTGCTGGTGCGCAATTGGTTCCCGCCCGCGACGCCGACTCCGCAAACCCGGGTGACCGAAGTGCCGGCGGTGCCGCTGGCCGCAGGGGCCGGACTGCGATTGCTGGCGAACCGCGCCAGCGGGTCTTATTCGCCGGCCGCCATGGCCGGGTTGCGGCAGAATCTGCCGGAGCTGGCGCTGACCGAATACGATGGCTCGGCGCCATTGTCCGAATCCATCGACGCCGCATTGCGCAGGCCAGGGGCCGAAGCACTGGGGGTTTGGGGTGGCGACGGCACGGTCGGCGCGGTGGCGCAGCGGGCACTCCAGGAAGCGTTGCCGCTGGCGGTCTTCCCGGGTGGCACCTTCAACCATTTCGCCCGGGATGTGCACGCGGCGGATCCAGCCGCGGTCCAGGAGGCGCTCGCGCGGGGCTCGGCGATCCGCACGGACGTCGCCGAAGTGCTGATCGAGCGTTCGGACGGCACATCGAGCCGGATCATGCTCAATACCGCCAGCGTCGGAATTTACCCGGAACTGGTGCAGCGCCGGGATCTGCTGCAGAAAAGCCTGGGCAAACCGCTGGCCGGCATCGTCGCCGGGCTGCGGACTTTTGCCGTGGTCCGGCCCACCACGTTGATCGTCGACGGGCAGCGCAAAAAGATCTGGCTGGTCTACCTGGGCCGCGGGCGCTACTACCCGCGGGGCTTTGCGCCGTTGGAACGCCCGGTGCTCGATGACGGAGTGCTCGATCTTCGCACCATCTCGGCCCACTCGGCGTTCTCCAGGTTCCGGCTGTTGGCTGCGATCCTCACCGGCCGCACCGAGGTCTCGAAGGCCATCGGGCTGCAGACGCCGACGTCGGTCCGGCTGCAGGCGGCAGATCTGCCGTTCGATCTGGCCATCGACGGCGAAGTCGTCGCCGGCGTGGTCTCCGCGGTCTTCACGGTGCGCCCCGGGGCGCTCACGGTGTATTCCGCGGCCGGAAATACGCGCAGATAAAATGCGCTAATTCAGCGGTTCTTTTAATTATCCCCGGTGTTATCTTCGAAACGGGAATCATTCCAGTAAATATTTATTGAGGTAATGCTTACCTAAAATATCGAGGAGAATGCCATGTCGACGCCAGTTGCCAATGTTTCCGATTGTTCCGTGCACAATTGTTCGTTCAACCACGATGGCTGCACGGCTTACGCGATCACCGTCTCCGGCTCTCCGGAGCACGCTTCCTGCGCCACCTTCATCGACACTTCGGCGACCGGCGGGCTGCCCAAAGTGCTGGCCACGGTGGGTGCCTGCCAGCGCAGCGAGTGTTCGCACAATGCCAACCTGATGTGCGAGGCGCACGACGTCCGGATCGGACCCGGCGCGGAAATGGCGGATTGCCTGACCTACGAAGCCCGCTGATCCGGGCGGCCGCCGTCATCCTTGCGGAGGACGGTTGATTCATCCTTGAGCGGGCTGCATTCAGGGCGCCGGTTCCGTAGCGTAGAACCTGGAATCGACCTTTGAAGGAGCAAGCTCATGATTGAAGCAAGGCAGCTCTCCAAGCACTATGGAGAGAAGACCGCTGTGGCCGGGGTGACGTTCACCGTGCAGCCGGGCAAAGTCACCGGCTTCCTGGGCCCGAACGGGGCCGGCAAATCGACCACGATGCGGATGATCGTGGGCCTGGACCGGCCCAGCGGCGGCGACGTCACGGTCAACGGCAAGCACTACGCACAGCACAAAGACCCGCTGCACCAAGTGGGTGCCTTGCTCGACGCGAAAGCAGTGCACACCAGCCGCAGCGCGTACAACCACCTGCGGGCGATGGCCGCGACCCACAGCATTCCGGTGAGCCGGGTCAACCAGGTGATCGAAATGACCGGCCTGGGCCAAGTAGCCAAGAAAAAGGCCGGTGGCTTTTCGCTCGGCATGGGGCAGCGGCTGGGCATCGCGACGGCGCTTTTGGGGGATCCGCAGACCCTGATCCTGGACGAGCCGGTCAACGGCTTGGATCCGGAAGGCGTGCTCTGGGTGCGCAACCTGGTCAAGTACCTGGCCTCCGAAGGCAAGACCGTCTTTCTGTCCTCGCACCTGATGAGTGAGATGGCGCAGACCGCGGACCACTTGATCGTGATCGGGCGCGGCCGGATCATTGCGGATGCGCCGATCGCCGAATTGATCTCCGGGAGCCGTGCCGCCCGGGTCCGGGTCCGGACCCCGCAGGCTACCGAGCTGACCCGGTTCCTGGCCTCGGACGGCGTCACGATCAGCGCCAGCGAGGCGGAGACGCTGGAGGTCACCGGCTTGGATGCGCGGCAGATCGCGCAGATCGCCCTGGACAACCGGGTTCTGGTCTACGAGCTTTCGCCCCTGAACGCTTCGCTCGAAGAGGCGTACTTCAATCTCACCAAGGACGAGGTGGAGTACCACTCCACGATCGACGGCGGCGCGTCCGGCGATGCCCAGTTGCTCGCCGCGCTCTCCCAGGAAGGGAAGTAACCGACATGTCACATGCAATTGCGACTGCGCCCGCCCGCACCTCGAGTGCCGGTACCCGCGGGCTGAGCTTCATCGGCGTGCTGCGCAGCGAGTCGATCAAATTCTGGACTCTGCTTTCGACCAAACTGCTGCTCGCGGTGACCTTCGTGGCGATGGTCGGCATCGGCAGTTTGGCGGCTTGGCTGCGCGCCACGGCATTCACTGAAATGACCCGGAACGTCACCGGGCCCAACGGCGAGGTCGTCCCGTCCGGGCTGACCCTGCAACAAGTTCTGGACAACCCCCCGCGCGGACTCGAAATTTCCGGGATTCCGGTCGCCGGCTTGCAGATCGGCGTGCTGATCCTCGGTGCCCTCGCGGTGCTGTTCATCGCTTCCGAATACGGCACCGGGATGATCCGCTCCACCTTCGCCGCAGTTCCCGGCCGGATCCAGGCTTTCCTGGCCAAGGCCGTGGTACTCGTGGTGGTCTCCTATGTTTTGACGCTGGTCGCCGCTTTTGTCACCTTCGCGTTGGCGGTACCGATCTTGAACGGCTACAACATCGAGATCAGCCTCAGCCAGAACGGCGTATTGCAGGGAATCCTGTTGGGCGGGCTCTACGTCGCCGGAGTCGCGGTCATCGGCTTGTCGCTCGGCGTGCTGCTGCGCAGCTCGGCCGGTGCGATCATCGTGGTGATGGCGTTGATGTTCGTGCTCCCCTTCGCCGCCCAGGCAGCGCAACTGATCCCCGGAGAATTCTGGAAGCACGTGCAGGAATACCTGCCGAGTTTCGCCGGCGGCCGGATGCTGGAGGTCACCCAGATCAACGGACTGATCGATCCCGGTGTCGGCGGGCTGATCTTCCTGGCCTGGATCGCGCTCTTCACGATTCCGGCGATGATCGTGCTCAAGCGACGGGATGCCTAAGCTCTACTCATGAGCAGAACAAGCCAGGTGGGGGCGGTGCCGGAACGAACGGCCGGCGTCGCCCTCACCGAATTCACCACCAAACGCCGCGGCCCGCTGCGGCGTTTTTTCTATGAGCGTCCGGTCTGGATGGACGCCGTCGTGGTGCTCGTCTACCTTTTGCTGTCCAGCCTCGGGTTCTTTTCCGAGACATTCCGCGAAAATCCGTTGCCAGTACTGTTCTGTCTCCTGATTGCGCTGGTGTTGTTCTTCCGCCGCCGGTTCCCGGTCCGGGTTCTGCTGGCAACCAGTGTCCTCGAAGTCTTTTCGGCGCTGTCGATGGCGAATGCCCCGGACGGGTTGGGCGTCAGTTCGATTTTCGCGCTGTACGCGGTGGCCGCGGCCCGCGGTGGTCGATTCGGATTCATCGCGACTGCGGCAGTCAGCATTCCGACCTCGGTTTTGCTGGTGCTGCTCTCGCTCAGCCGGGATCCGGTGGGGCTGGGCCAAACCGTGAGCATGCTCTTGCTGCCGGCCGGCTTCATGGTCCTGGCGAATGTGATCGCCACCGGGATCGGGGTTTCGGTGTGGCGCGATCGCCAGCATGAACTGGAGTTGCGTGCCTGGGCGAGCCGGAATGCCGAGCTGGCTTCGGCCAATGAGCGGAATCGGATCGCCCGCGAGATGCACGACGTCGTGGCACACTCGTTGTCCGTGATGATCGCGCTCGCGGACGGTGCACAAGTGGCCTTGAAGAGGGCCCCGGACCGGGCCGAAGAAGCCTTGGTGAAGCTTTCGCAGACCGGCCGCAGCGCGCTCTCCGATATGCAGCGGGTGCTCGGCGTCTTGCGTCTGGAGGGCTCCAAAGAGCAAGGTGAGCGCAAGCCGCTGCCGGCGGATTTCGAGGTGGAGTCGCTGATCGCCGGATTCCGCACGGCCGGGATGCCGCTTTCGGTTTCGATTTCCGGCCCCGCACTGCCCTCGGACCCGGCTTTCCGGCTGACGGTTTACCGGATTGTGCAGGAGTCGTTGACCAATGTGCTGCGCTACGCGCAGTCGGTTTCCCGGGTGGAATTGAAGATGGAACACGAACACCCCCACGTCCGGTTGCGGATTGCCGACGACGGCCGGGGAAGCACCTTGCTGCGGCCGCCGAAGGTCGGCAGTGGGAACGGCCTGATCGGAATGCGCGAGCGGGTCGCGGCCTATCAGGGCGAAGTCAGTGCCGGCCCCGCGGCGAGCGGCGGATGGCTGGTGGATGCGAGACTGCAGTGCCCGGATTCCAAAGACGGTGAGGAGACCCCGTGAAGATCTTGTTGGTCGATGATCAGCCGCTCTTGCTGATGGGCTTCCGGCTGATCCTGGAAGGCGAGCCCGATTTCAGCATTGTGGGCGAGGCGCAGGACGGCGAGCAAGCCGTGCGGATGGTCCGCGAACTGGAGCCGGACGTGGTGCTCATGGACGTGCGGATGCCGGTGATGGACGGAATCGAAGCAACCCGGAACATCGTGGGTTCGGGTTCGTCCGCGCGGGTGATCATCCTGACCACCTTTGATCTGGACGAATACGCCTTTGCCGGCTTGCAAGCCGGAGCGAGTGCCTTCCTGCTCAAGAACGTGGCTCCGGGCGAGTTGGTCCAGGCAGTCCGGGTGGTGGCCAGCGGCGAAGCCGTGGTGGCGCCGCGGGTGACGCAGCGGCTGTTGGAGAATTTCGTGCGCTCCAAGCAACCGGTCGCGGCCTCGGACGGTTCCGCGGAAGGCCTGACGTCGCGGGAGGTCGAAGTGGTCCGCGCCCTGGCAGAAGGCCTTTCGAACGCCGAGATCGCCGGACACTTCTTCCTCTCCGAAGCCACGGTGAAAACCCATGTGCGGCGGATCCTGACCAAATTGGATTTGCGGGACCGGGTGCAAGTGGTGGTTTGGGCGTATGAAACCGGCGTGGTGGTGCCGGGCGCCGAATAGCTTTCTATGCGTTGGCGGCGGCTTGGCTGGGAGTTCGCCGATTCGAGGCTTTTTGCGGGTGATTCTCAGTTAGCTTCCAGTCCGCAGGATCAGGCTCCTTTCTGGGTTCCATTCGGGACCGCGACGTTATTGACAAGGGAGTTAATACCAGCATGAACAAACGTGGGTTTTTCTCAGCTCTGGCCGTAGCGACGGCCGCTTTCACGCTCGCTTCCGGCGCCGGGCTGGCACAGGCCGCACCGGTGGTCCCCGGCACGGTGACCGATTCCTCGGGCGAAGTGCACGGCATGGGTTTCGACATCGCAGCGGCCCGGGCGCACCACGCCAAGACCGGCAATGAGCGGGCCAGCTTCGAGTCCAGCCCGGCGATTGCCGCCCCGGACTCCTATTCGCTCAAAGACTATGCACTGTCCCCGGGGGACCAGGGCCAAGTGGGCTCCTGCGTCACCTGGGCCACCGGTTACAGCGGCTATGGGATCCTGATGAACGAGGCTGGCCGCAGTGGCGCGCCGATGGCGCCGATGTTCATCTACTCGCAGATCGTGAAGGAGAACAACAACGGCCAGGACAGCGGGACGTTCGCTTCGGTGGCGCTCCCGATGGAGAAGTCCCGCGGCATCGACACCCAGTCCGATTACTCGCAGGGCACCACCAACTACAAGACATTGCCCAGTGCCGCGCAGAAGAAGAACGCGCTGAACTACAAACTGGGCAGCTTCACCGATCTGACCAATAGTGATCGCCAAACTGCGGTGAAGTCGGCGATTTCGCAAGGTCACCCGGTAGCCGTCGGGTTCTCGGTCCGGGACAACTTCAATGATCTGGACTCGAACAACTCCTACTACGATCCGGCGCAGGGAAATCTGATTCCCAATGCCGGGCATGAAGTGACCATCATCGGATACGACGCCGATGGGGTGACCGTGGAGAACAGCTGGGGCACCAACTGGGGCGACGGCGGGTTCTTTACCGCACCGTGGTCCTGGGTCACCGGAAGCGACGTCGACGAGGTCAATTCGATGAACTCCTTGGCGGCCAACTAGGTTTCGGCCACCCTCGGCAAGTGAACCCTTGCCCGCAGCGTCTCTGACGCTGCGGGCAAGGCACTTCCCCTCCCAGTTCAGCAAGAGAATCGACCCTGCGTTGCGCCGGGGGCGCCAGCCGGAGAAGGCCCTGCCCGGTCGTCGTGCGACCCCGTAGCCACCCCGTTAGGAATGTGCGGACATCTCTTGCTTAATGTTAGGTGAGTCACATATAGTATACGTATGCATTTGACGCTGAAAGACAAAATTCGCCTTTCCGGCAACGTTACCGCGGTCCGCGAGCCGAATCGTCCAGATGTGCCGGCACAGGCCGATCCCGGCGTCATTTCCAGGGTCTCCGAGATGCTTTCCGCCATCGAAGCCCGGGGCCTGGATGCGGTCCGGGAGTATGCTTCGGAACTCGATGGTTGGACCGGGGGGACCGACTTCGAGATCACCCCGAAAGCCGCCGAGCGTCTGGTAGCCGAACTTCCCGTCGAATTGCGCGAGGCGCTCGATGCCGGCTCCGAGCGTACCGGCAACTTTGCCCGGATGCAGCGCGACCGGTTGAGCGATTTCGAAGCCGAAGTCGTCCCTGGCGTGCACTGCGGACAACGCTACGTCCCGGTGGAAACGGTGGGGGCGTACTTGCCGGCCGGCCGGTTCCCCTTGCTGGCCAGTGCCTTTATGACGGTTGGGGTGGCGCGAGCCGCGGGGGTGTCGAAGGTGCTTTCCTGCACACCGCCGTCGCGGAACGGGCAGGTACATCCGGCCGTACTTTACGCTGCACAGATATCCGGAACGGAGCGGATTTTCGCACTTGGTGGCGTGCAGGCGCTGGCGGCCATGGCTTTCGGATTGCTCGACGCCGATCCTGCTGACATGTTGGTCGGCGCCGGGAACGCTTTTGTGGCGGAGGCGAAGCGGCAGCTCCATGGGAGGGTTGGGATTGATGTACTGGCGGGGCCATCGGAGGTGGCAGTAATCGCCGACGAGCAAGCCAATGCAGCCATGGTGGCGGCAGATCTCCTAGCCCAGGCCGAACACGGTCCGACCTCGCCCGCCTGCCTGGTGACCACTTCGGCGAGGTTGGCGGCTGACGTCGAGCGGGAGATCCAACAGCAGCTTTCCGGCTTGGCGACACGGGAAGTCGCGGGAGCCTCGTGGCGCGACTGGGGGTCGATCTACTTGGTGGATTCGCCGCGGACCGCGGTTGAAGTCATGGATCTTCTCGCCCCGGAGCATTTGGAGATCCTGACCGAGGATCCGGACTACTACCTCCAGAATCTGCGTAACTACGGGTCATTGTTTCTTGGTGAGTGGTCGACCGTGGCGTATGCGGATAAGGGAATGTCCGGGACCAATCATGTGCTGCCTACCGGTCGCGGAGCCCGGTATACCGGGGGGCTCTCGGTTGCCCGGTTCCTCAAGCAGCTGACTTACCAGCGGGCAACCCGTGAGGCGACCGAAATCCAGGCCGGCCCGACTGTGGTGATTTCGGATTTTGAACAAATGCCGGCCCACCGGGACAGCGCCCAATTGCGCCTTGATCTGGTGCGTGGTCGAAGGACCTAAGATTAGACGGACAATTGCTCGACCAGGAATTGCATACGCATGTGTTAAGGGTTTATCGATGCAGACTTGTCTGCACCCGGGAACTGCCTTTGGAGGGGGATTCATGCTACACACTTCTGTCGTACGGAAAGGGACTGCCGGCTTGGCGATGGTCGCAAGCGTCTTGGCGCTTGCCGGATGCGGGGCCGCCTCGCGGGTGGGAGCGCAGAATGCGACCGCGGTCGAATGCGGGTACACCATGCCCACCCAGTCGACCACGGTGAACGTCCTGGCTTACAACTCCTCCGCGATCGACCCTTTCACCAACACCATGGTGAAGAGTTGCAGTCGTGACCGCGTCACACTCAAACACGATCCGATCGATTTCGCGGGCCAGGTGACCAAGACCACGGCAACCTTGGCCGGGGATGAAGGCAGCTACGACATCTTGGAAACTTATGGATTCGTGCTCCCCGGACTGGCCGACAATGGCAAACTCGAACCACTGGATGACTTGGTCGCCAAGTACTCGGACAGATACAAGCTCAACGAGCTCAATGCCGCGATGCGAGAAGGACTGTCCTTCGACGGAAAACTCTATGCTCTGCCGATGCAGGCCCAGATGTTCGTACTTGCCTACCGGACGGATGTCTTTGATTCACTGGGCCTGAAGCCCCCCACGAATTTTGCGGAGATGATCGAGTCGGCTAAGGCAATCCAAACCATCGGCGGGATCAGATACCCGATCGCCTTGCCTTGGCTGGCCACCGCCGATGTCACCACTCATTACCAAGCGGCGATGAATTCGTTGGGCAAGGATTTCATCGATCCGTCGGGCAGAGTGCAGTTTGATTCCGATGAAGCGAGTCGGGCATTAGAGGGAATGCGGTCGCTGTTTCCATACATGGACCCGCAGGTCACCACGTTTGACCAGCCCAAAGTGCAGCAACAGATGTTCAATGGCACCGCTGCCATGGGGATCATGTTTTCTGGCCGGATGAACGACCTCACGCTCCCGGCCAATAGCAAGTTGTCCGGCCAGTTCGGCTTCGCGGCCTCGCCTGCGATCGAGGCTGGGGCTCCCTATCTGTACAGCCGATTGTCGATCGATGGCTGGTCGATACCCAAAAACACCACGTTGGACAAAGACATGTTGTTCCAGATGATGGCAGCTTCGATCAGCGAGGAAGCTTCCAAGGCGGCGGTGCCTGCTGCTTACCCGGCCCGGGAGGACACGGTGAGTCCGGACAGCTCGAAGTACGCCACCGCGGCAATCGACACCATAGCCAAGACCATGCCGGCAATCGGTCAATCCGAGATGGCCGCGGT
The DNA here is from genome assembly GCF_031454135.1 of Arthrobacter russicus. Lineage (NCBI taxonomy): Bacteria > Bacillati > Actinomycetota > Actinomycetes > Micrococcales > Micrococcaceae > Arthrobacter > Arthrobacter russicus. The sequence continues at coordinate 2,087,924 of NZ_JAVDQF010000001.1, read as the reverse complement.
GAGCAACGCCATCCGCCCGGTCCTGGTGCAGATCATCACCGGGCAGGTCGAGGTGCCGGTCGGCCTGATTCAGATGCAAGACCTCGCAGAACGTGCGATATCCGGCCGGCGCTGAGCGGCGTTCTACCGGAACCGGAATGAGTCCCGCTTGGTCGGTGGCTAATCAGTGCACTCAAGTTCTTGCAGAGACTTCATAGATAGGAAGTGACGATGCGACGACGCGAATTCGCCCTGTTGATCGGACCCAGTCTGCTGGTGATGTTCGGACTGCTGGTAGTCCCGCTGATCCGCACCATTCAGTGGAGCTTCCAAAAGGTTCAGTACGGTGAGCCCGGGGAATTCATCGGCTTGGGGAACTTCAGTTCGGCTTTGTCCGATCCGCGATTTGGCCGGGCAGTGTTTTTCACGCTGCTGATCACCACCGTCGTGACCGTCATGATTCTAGTCCTCGGGTATCTCGTGGCAACTGGAATGAACCGCCTCGGCCGGCTCCAGCCGGTGATTTTGGGGGCAATGCTCGTCTCCTATGTGTTGCCGAACATCGTCGGAGCGGTTTCGTTTTCCTGGTTGTTCGATCAGAACTTCGGCGGGGTGGTGAGTGGAATCGTCCGTTCGCTGACTGGTGCTGAACTGCTCTGGTTTACCGAAACCTGGCCCAACCGAATCATGGTGATCGCGAATACGGTGTGGCATCTGCTTCCGTTTTCTATGCTGATGATCCTTGCTGCGCTCCAAGGTGTGCCGGCCGAATTGCGCGAGGCCTCGAAGATCGACGGGGCCTCGCCGTGGCAGACCCACCGTTATGTCATCATCCCCGCGATCCGTGGAATCCTCGGCTTCGTCTGCCTGATTACGATCATGGACGTACTTCGTACGTTCGACAATCTCATCCCGCTCTCCCCGCAAGCCGATGCCATCGGCAATGAGTCGATCATGCTCTATATCTACGATGTGGCCTTCCGTGACGGGTCGGAACAGCTTGGTCTGGGCAGTGCGATCAATGTACTGGCGATTCTCCTCATCCTCATCTGCCTGTTCCCGTTCATCCGGGGACTCCTCAAAGAAGCGAAGGTGCGCGCATGAGTATCCATACCGCTACCGCCAAGACGGCCGGGTTCAAGGGCAAAAGGACCGGCAGCCCAGGCCGCAAAAGGAGTCGTGGTTCGGTTTTACTGCTTAGCCTGATGGCCTTACTGATGCTCGCCCCCTTTATCTGGACCGCCTTGTCGGTGACTAAACCGACCGATGTGGCCTTCGCCAACCCGCCGGTCTTCACGGGCTACACCCCGACGTTCGAAGCTTTTGTCGACCTCTGGGAAACCACGTATTTTGCCGAGTACCTGGTGAACACCATCATGGTTGCGGTGATGTCCACGGTCGTGGCGTTGGTGATCGGCATTCCGGCTGCTTATGCCTTGTCGCGTTATCCTGGCTATGTTTCGGCGATCCTGTTGATCATCGCGCTCATTTTTCGGTCACTGCCGCGTTTTTCGGTGGTGTTGCCGATGTACGAGATCAGCAAGGCGCTCGGGATATACGACACGAGTTTCGCTTTGGCAGCGGCCCTGGTTGCGATCAATCAGCCGTTCACCATCTGGCTTCTGCGGAACTTCTTCGCGGAGATCCCGAAGGAACTCGATGAAGCGGCGATGATCGATGGCTGCACCCGGTTGAGCATGCTCCGCCGGGTGATGATCCCATTGCTGCGTCCCGGCATCCTCACCGCCGGGATTTTCGTCTTCCTTTTGGCGTTCCAGGAATATCTGACTGCGCTCGTGCTCACCGATACGTCATCCAAAACAGTGCCGGTATTCATCACCACACAGCTCGGACAGACTCTTCCGATGCTGCAGCAGGCCGGTGCGGCGGCGATGCTGCTGACGCTGCCGGTAATCGCGATCGCCTTTATTGCCCAGAAGTACCTCGTTGCCGGGTTGAGCGACGGTGCGGTCAAAGGATGAGCCGATTCTTGCCCACAATGGACAAGGACCGGCTCTGCGACTCCGCCGTCTCCGGCGAACCGCTGGTTCTCCTGCCCGGAATGAACTGCACTCCGGATCTTTGGACCGGGTGCGGGCTGGTCGGTGCGATCACACCGGCGCTCGCGGAAACGACGGTCGACCGGCAAGTCGACCGATTGCTCGACAGCCTGCCCCGGCGCTTCGCCTTGGTCGGCTTCTCGCTCGGTGGGGTAGTCGCTATGTCGCTGTGCCGGCGCGCCCCAGAGCGGGTGGCTCGGCTGTGCCTCATGTCCACCAATGCGAAAGCGCCGACGCCTGCCCAGCGTGCCGGTTGGCAGTCCTGGCGCGATCGGCTGGCTGCTGCAGAGACGCCTTACAGCCTGCAACAAGGCATCCTCAGTGCCTTGTCGAGCGAGCCAGCCCGGTTGCGGGATCCCGATATTGCTGACCGGTTGCTCCGGATGGCCGACCACATCGGAGCCGGGCAACTGGACGCCCAGCTCCAAATGCAAGAGAGCCGGATCGACGAATCGCGGACGCTCGGCCTGCTCCGGATGCCGGTTTTGCTGATATCCGGAACGGCGGACGTCATTTGTCCCCCGGTATTCCATCAGGCTATTGCGGCAATCATTCCGGGGGCGCAACTGGCGTCCGTACGGGCCGGACACGTCGTTCCGATGGAGCGCCCCGGTGAAGTGGGCCGGTTGATCAAGCAGTGGGCGCGCTGATCACCGGGCATCTGCAGGTCTTGGCGCCAGCAGTCCCGCGAATTGCCTCATGAGCACTTGCGTCAGGTTGTATGCAACCATTTGCGCCCCGTCGGAATAGGCCGCCGCTGCCGCCTCGGCATCGCCGACGAGGTCCAGCCGCAGCGAACCGGCCGCAGCCAGGGCCGCATTGACCCGGCCTCGGGATTCCAACAGGGAAAGCTGCTCCGGGGTGCTTGAGGCGGCCAGGTCTGCGGCGCCGAGCATGATTCCGTCGATGCCCGGAACGGCCGCGATCTCCGCAACCGCCGCCACTGCGGTGGGGGATTCGACCATGGCGATCACCAGAGTCTCGGCTGCGAGCCTGGATTGGTGTGCCGCGGCGTCCACTCCGCCGTAACGGCCGGAACGGCCGTAGGTGGCGAAACCACGGTGCCCATGCGGCGGGTAGTGCGTCGCCGCGACCAATTGTGCCGCCTGGGCTGGGCTATCCACATGTGGTGCCACGATCCCTGTCGCTCCGTGGTCCAATGAGCGCAGAATCAGTGCCTCTTCTCCGGTGCCGACACGGACCAGGACGTCGACGCCGTGCATTGCCGCAGCGGCGATGTGCTGCCGCAGAGCCACCACATCGGCCGGGCCATGTTCGCAGTCGATCAGAATAAAATCGAAGCCGGCGACGGCGAGCATTTCGACGAGCTCCTCGGCTGGAATCCGCAGCAGCACACCGCAGACGCGCTCTCCGGCCAGTACTCGCTGGCGCAAGGATCTCCGCTGGCCGTTCATGCGATCATCCCCGCGGAAAGGTCCACGTCCGCACCGGACAAGCCGGGCATGCCCAACATCGCCAGCACTGCGGCGCCGACCTCGGTTTCGGTCACCATCCGACCGAGCGCAGAACGTGACACAAAGGCCTCCATCGCGCTTTCATAACTGGTGCCGCTCCACTGCGCCTCGAGTCTGAAATTGCGCTCCATCCGGGGTCCTTCCACCGGGCCCGGGGAAAGCGTATTGACTTTGATTCCGGCCGATCCTACTTCGAAGGCCAGTGTGGAGCTGAGGCCGATGACGGCCATCTTCGAGGCGCAGTAAGGGGTGCGTCGAATCAAGGGTCGTTTACCGGAGACCGAAGCCAGGTTGATCACGTCCCCGGCACCGCGTCGGACCATGGCGGGAAGGAACGCCTGGCACATGAGGAAAGTGCCGCGCACGTTGATGCCGAAAACTTCATCCCATTCATCGACCGAGATGTCGATCATCGGCGCGACCGGACCGGCCACTCCGGCGTTGTTCACCAGAATCGAGATCTCCTGCTCCCGCAAGGTGGCTTCGAGCCTGGCTACTGAACCGGCGTCGGCCACATCCACGGTCCGCCAGTCTGCACGTTCGCCGAATACCTCCGCGAGCTTGCGGACGGGTTCGGCCCGGCGGCCGGCGAGCACCACCTTGGCACCGGCTCCGTGCAGCGCGCGGGCGATCGCCGCGCCGAGTCCGGTACCGCCTCCGGTGATCAAAGCGGTTCGTCCGGTCAGACGGGTCATTTTCCCGACCCCCTCGGCGCATCTGCCAGTGCTTGCGTTATCCAGTCGAAGTCGTCGCCCCCATGCCGCCAAGCGCGCACATCCCCCGCACGGGCATGCCCATCGAACAGCTCCACCCTGGCCGCCCGGCCGCAAACCCGACCGAGCTCCGCGGCCGAAACCGGGTTTTCAATGTATTGATATGTGGCGGTCTTGAGAAACTTTCCAACCCACAATCCACCGGTATACCGGGCGGCTCCGAGCGTGGGCAGCACATGATTGGTGCCGATGACCTTGTCGCCGTACGAGACGCAGGTGTTCTCGCCCAGGAAGAGGGCACCGTAATTGTGCATTTTCATCAGGGCGGCCGCCGGGTCGGCAGTGAATACCTGGACGTGCTCGGCAGCAAGCCGATTGCCCAAGGCATACGCCTGATCCAGGTCATCCACGACGATGACTTGGCCCCAGTCGCGCCAAGCCGGTTCAGCGAAGTCCTTGGTGGGCATGCCCGGGAGGATCCGTTCGATGTATTCGAGAACCCATTGGCCGAGCCGAGCCGAGGTGGTGACCAGAATCGCGGGGGAATCAGGGCCGTGCTCTGCCTGGGACAGGAGGTCTACCGCGATCAGAAACGGGTCGGCGTCGGCGTCGGCGATGATCAGGATTTCAGTCGGTCCGGCGAACAGATCGATACCGATTTCGCCGAACAGCTGGCGTTTGGCCTCAGCGACGTAAGCGTTTCCGGGGCCCGCGATCATATCGACCCGTTCCATCGACTCGGTGCCGAGTGCCATCGAGGCCACAGCCTGCACGCCGCCCAGGAGGTAGATTTCGTCCGCGCCGGCGAGCTTCATCGCGGCGATGGTCGCCGCTGGGACTTCGCCTCGGATTGGTGGCGTGCATGCCACGACGCGAGGCACTCCGGCTACCTTTGCGGTGATGATCGTCATGTGCGCCGAGGCAGTCAAGGGATACTTCCCGCCCGGAATGTATGAACCTACGGCCTGTACCGGAATATGCCGGTGTCCGAGGAAGACGCCGGGAAGGGTTTCGATTTCGACGTCCTGCATGGAGGCTCTTTGCGCCCTGGCAAAAGTGCGGACCTGGTCCTGGACAAAAACGATGTCATCGATGATTTGCTGATCGAGGGTGTCCATGATTTCTGCGATGTGGGCTTCGGGGACCCGGAACGAGGCCGCAGTCTGCCGGTCGAAGAGTTCGGCGTATTTGCGGACGGCTTTGTCGCCCTCGCTTCTTACCTCGGTGATGATTTGTCGAACCCGATCCGCCACTTCCGTGTGGCCGGTGTCGGCGAACGATTTGGACGACGCATGTTTCAAGTGCTGAACCATGGACTCTCCTTACTAGACAGACATACGTATGCAAGATTCTATGAATTGGATCTGTAGAGGTCAAGGGCTAAGCACCTGATAAACTTCGCACGCCCAATCTTCAGGAGGGACAGATGGTCGTCACGAGCCGTGATGTCGCACGCTTGGCCGGTGTTTCACAACCGACGGTTTCGCGCGCCTTGCGCGACGATCCGCGAGTGTCCCAAGCGACGAAGAAGCGGATTAGAGAAGCTGCCGAGCGACTGGGCTACGTTCCGAGTGAGGCGGGGCGCGCGCTCTCCAGTGGTCGCACGCGCCGGATCGGCCTGTTGCTGACCGACCTCGAGAATCAGTTCTATTCGCACATCATCGCGCCTGCCCATGAACAGCTCCAGTCGCGCGGCTATCAGCTGATGCTGCACACGGAGGCAGTGGATACCGAGACTGTTGCCGAACGCCTCATTTCCAACGGCCTGGACGGGGTCCTCTTGGCGACTTCGAAGGTCGATTCGGTGGTGCCGTTGCGGCTACGCGACCGTGAACTCCCTTTCGTCTACTTCAACCGCACGTCCTCGTCCGTTCAAGCGGATTCGGCGGAGGTTGATCCGATTCCCGGGATGGTCCAAATGGCGGACGCCCTCTTCGAGCGCGGGCATCGACGGATCGCCGCCATCTTCGGCCCTGCTGATACCAGTACCGGAGTCGGCCGCGAACTTGCCTTGCGGGAAGCCCTCGCCCGGCATGGCATTTCGCTTTCCGCCGAGTACGTGCATCGGGGTCCTTTCGACACGATGACCGGGTTCACCGCGACGCGAGCCCTGTTGGAGGCGGCGCAGCCACCGACGGCCATTGTCTGTGGGAATGACGTTGTCGCTTTCGGTGCGCTCAATGCGGCCCGCTGCATCGGGGCCGAGGTCCCGGCAGATGTGTCGATTATCGGGTTCGACGATTTGCCTGCCGCTTCGTGGCCGATCATCCGGTTGACTACGGTGTCCTTCGATTTGGAGGCAATGGTGCGCCGGGCGGCGGATCTTTTGGTCCGACGCATCGAAGAGCCCGATCGGCCTGTGGAGCAATGCAAATTCCGATCCGAGCTGGTTGTCCGAGACACGCTGGGCAGTATCTCCTAAGCAGTTCGTGACCGGGGCCAGGGATATCCTTGCAAGCATAATTGCATACGCATACACTAATCGTGTCCGCTAGTTTCTGTCCGCCGAAAGCGAGCAAGTATGCCCCTCGATCCGGTTGCCTATCACCCATACCAGAATCCTGACGATTTCATCCGGGAGGTCACCGACCTCATTTGGGTCGAACGCCAGATCGGGTTCATCCGGGAGAACTATGAGCCGAATTCAATCGTGCACGGCTCGTACGGTACTTCGACCTCGCGCCAGGAAGTCATCGAGGGATGCCTGATGCGAATCTCGGACGCACCCGAACACATCGGACAAGCAGGCGATGTGGTTTGGGAAGCGCGTGGCAATGATGCATTCCTCAGTTCGCACCTGGTGCTCTCCGGCGAAACCGGTTACAAGGTGGTGGGTAAAACGATTGCCAATTGCCTTTACCGACGGGGCAGGATGGTCGAAGAATGGGTTGTCCGTGATGAACTTGCACAGACCTTGGCCCTGGGCCTCGACCCGAGCGAAGTGGCACGAACCAAGAGTTTTCGCGGTTACACCGGTTCATTTGCGCAACCCGGACCAGTGGATGTCATTGCCGCCGGGGATTCTGGTCCCCGACCGGACGATTACCGCAGAGAAGTCGAGATTGTTCTGGCAATGATTCAACAAGTCTGGAACGACCGGGACCTGAAACAGGTCGATGAGTTTTTCCTGAGGGACCTCACCCTGCACACCATCGGCAATGAGCTGGTCATCCGGCCGGAGGGGTACCGGCGGCGATTGCTGCACTTCCTCGACGCATTCCCCTCTGGGCAGTTTGAGGTCCGCGACATTCAGACCCAGGACGCGGTCCGATATGGGGGCCTGCGCATTGCAGTGACTTGGAAATTCACCGGCGCCTATAACGGAAGGGCGCGCTTCGGCGCAACCACCGGTAGTCCCGTGGAAATCCTGGGCATCTCGCAGTTCCTGTTCCACGATGGACGGATCTCCCGAGAAATCAAGTTGTGGGATGACATTGCGGTGCGTGCGCAAATCAACGCCGCACGTGGCGATGGGCCGGAGCCCAACGCGAATATTTACTGATCGATTCACTGACCAGAATTCAAGGAAGGACCATTATGAGCAATCTCATCAACCGTCCCGAAGGGCGCCTCGACAGCGCCGAAATTGCACGTCGAACGATTCGCCGCGCGGACTGGGTGGCCTGCAACGCGGCATTCATCGACTGCCGTACTCCGGGTTCCGATCAGAAAGAGAATTACGCCTTCGTCGGACCCGGCGTTTCGCAGAATCCCAATCAATACGTAAATTTGGCGGAGCCCCACGGCTTCAATACCGGTGCCGCCGGAATGCCACGAGGGATCAGCAACAATTTGCATCTGCACTTCACAGCTGAGGTTTTCATCAACCTGGGCGGTGAATTCAGACTGCGTTGGGGGGTCGACGGGAAACAGGGAGAATATATTGCCAAAGACGGAGATATTGTCTCGATACCCACTTGGATTTTCCGGGGATTCACCAATGAAGGCTCGGACGAGGGGATACTTTACACCGTGCTCGGCCACGATGAGACCGGCGGAATCATCTGGGGTCCATCGGTGCTGCGGGAGGCGGAATCTTATGGGCTTCACCTGACCGCGGACAATCGCCTCATCGACACGGTTGCCGGCGACACGCTTCCGACGGACGTTGCCTTGATCAAGCCGATGGAGCAGGAATACATCGACGAATTGACCGATTATTCTGCCGAAGACATGCGTTCTCGAGTGGTGCAACCCAATGACCGGGTTTACAGTCGCCGGGGACTTCTTTGCAACGGCCTGCCCGCCGGCGGTGCCGAACTCAGCCTGGCCATTGGCTATGGCATGTCTGAAGACCGCCGCCAGGTTCCGCCGATTCATGAGCCGCACAGTTTTAACATCGCTTGGTTGCGGGCGCGGCCCGCGGAAGGCCTGCTGCGCCACCGTCATGACCGCCCCCAAGTTGTGCTGGTCAAGAGCGGGCGATGGCTCGTGACGCTTGACGCGGACGGAGGCTCGGCGGTGGAGCTGGGCCCTTCGGATTCTTTGTCGGTTCCAGCGGACGTATGGCGTGAACTGCGCTGCCTCGAAGCTGGCAGCTCGGCAGCCACCGAGGGTACCGGGGAAGTCCTGGTGATCAATCCCGGTGATGGTCGAGTCCGTTTGGAGTGGGCTCCCGAAGTAGTCACCGCAGCACGGGCGGCGGGCTGGGTCCTCGACCCCAACGGCTATTTGGCACCGGCTGCGGTCATGGCTGGTGCGGCGGAAGACGACTGAAGCCGGTCACCGGCGCCGGGTCAGGAGCCAGGTACGTTCCAGTGCTGAGGACGTCAGAGTTGTTCGCCCGGATGCATGTCGATGGCTTAGCGCTCGCGCTTGCCTCGGAACGCCCGCACCAGCGTGCGCAGTCCGAACACGAAGCCGCCAAGCGCCAGGGTATAGCCGAAGAACGTATACAGCCGCAGATTCGGCGCCAGCATCGGCCCGGTGTCGAGGCCCACCAGCACGATGCTGCCGATCACCGCGGCGATTGCGATCAACGCCACGATCCCTTCGTGCGCCAAGGAGGTCAGGAAGCTCCGGTCGCCGGCATCGGAGAACTGCCGGACGCGCACCTGCAGGGTTCCCTGTTCGATCTTCTCGCTCAAGCTGCTCAGATTCCCCGGCAGCCGCTGCAACGCGGAGACCAGGCCGATCGCGTTCGAGGCCAGCAGGTGCTTCAACGACTCGGCTGAGTACATCGAGGCCAACAAGGACGAGGACTGCTTCTGCGCCTCGGCGATCACGTCGAAGCCCGGCTCGATCAGCTTGATCGAACCTTCCAGCGCCCCGATTGCCCGCAGTGCGGCGGCAAGCTGAGCCGGTACACCCAGCGCGTGCTGCTGGACCAGACGGAACAGCCGGGTCACCAAGGACGACGTCGATCCGCCCAGGTAGGTGAGCAGCACGCCCAGATCCCGTTCGAACTGCCTCCGATCCAGCTCCGGGGGTGGATCCAGCATTTCCAGCAATCGCTCGGCCGCCGCCACATTGTCCTCAGCCTTGACCGCAACCAGGAAGCCGGCCAACGAAGTCCGGGTGTCCTTGCCGAGCCTGCCCACCGATCCGAAGTCCAGCAGCGCCAGTTCGCCGGAGGCCAGCAGCAAGATGTTCCCCGGGTGCAGGTCCGCATGGAACACTCCGGAGACCACTACCTGGGCCAGCACGCCGCGCAGCAAGGACTCCGCCAGGCGTTGCCGCTCCGGCGCCGGAACCGCACTGAAATCGGCTTCGCCGAGTGGCACGCCGTCGAGCCTTTCCATCACCAGAACCCGCTTCGAGGAGAGCTCGGGGTAGACCGTCGGAATCCGGATCGTGGAAGCGCCGGAGGCAATCGTCCGCATGCTCTCCAGCTCGGCGGTGTAGTCGAGTTCTTCACGCAGCGAATCGGCGAATCCGCTCGCCAGCGCCTTGACGCCGAGGGCTTTGCCCCAGCCGGTGCGGTTTTCCAGAGTCCCTGCGAACCGTTCGATGATGTCCAGGTCCACAGTGACTTGGGCCAACGCCTGCGGACGCTGCACTTTGACCACGACGGCGTCCCCGTTCGGCAGTACCGCAGCATGCACTTGCGCCACCGATGCCGAGGCGAGCGGTTCGGTGCTGACCGAGGCGAATACCTGGTCCACAGGAGCGCCGAGGGCGGCGGCCAGGGCCGGTTCCAGATCCGTCCAGTTCTCCGGCTCCGCCCGGGTCTGCAGCACGGACAGTTCGGAAATATATTCCGCAGGGAGCATATCTGCCCGGGTGGACATTGTCTGGCCGAGTTTGATGAAGCTCACGCCCGCTTGGTTCAAGGTTTTGGCCAGCGCCCGGGCAGTGCGTGTGGCCTCCGGGGTCCCCGACTGGATGGCGCGGGCGCCGACCGGGCGCAGCAGTCCATTCCGGATCGCCAGGGCGGCCACCCGGAAGTAACGCCGGCGGCGGGCCTTGGACGCGCGCCGGGCCCGGAAGTAAGCCAAGGGCGTGGGAATGGATCCGGTGGGCCAGAGCACTTCGACCAGGACCAGAAGCCCGATGCCGAAGGCAAAAGCCCAGGCGAAGGACAGCACCACGATCAGCGCGGCTGCGCCCAGGGCGGACGGAGACAGTTCAGTGCCGGCGCTCAACCCCGAGGTCGAGGCGAAGAGGGTCGCCACCGGGGCCCCGGCGGCGTAGACGATCAATCCGACGACGATCGAACGCGGCCAGCCGATAGGCACGCCGAGCAGCCGCCGAGCCAGAAATCCGGCGCTGAAGGCGAAAAGGCCAATCGTGACGATCCAGGCCGGAATGCTCAGCAGGGCTTCATTCAAGGATGTCTCCACGCTCATGGTTCCGCCCGGTTGCGAGGGTCTTTGCCGAGCAGGTCTTTGGCCCAGTGCCGGGCAGTCCGTGCGGCGTGCGCGCCGTAGCGCACTGCGAGTTCCGGGGCGCCGAGCTTTGCGGCTTCTTGCGGGTCGGGGAGCGGGCCGTCCGGCAGCGCCGCGGCGAGCGTCCGGTCCAGCTGGGCCTGGATTCGACGGCGCTCGGCCTGCAGCCGGGCGAGCAGTCCGGAATCGCGGCCGGCCGGCCCGCCCTTCGCGGCGAAGAAGAGTTTGGCCAAGGCCTCGTCCCGGATCTTCAATGGCTCCGACGGTGCGGTGAACCATTGCTGCAGCGCCTGCTGGCCCGCCTCGGTCAACGACCATTGCTGCTTGGCCCGGGGGCCTTCGGCCGCGCCTTGGGCTTGGATGAATCCGAGTTCGGCCAAGTTCTGCAGCTGCGGGTAGAGCTGGCCGGGGCTGACGCCCCAGAACTCGGCGATCGATTCCCGGGCGGCGCGCAGGATTTCGTATCCGCTCTGCGATTTCAGTGAGAGATAGCCCAGGATCGCCCAAGCAGTCGGGGTCAAAGCCGGCGGTTCGTTACCCGGCTGGGATTCGGTGCTCGGCTCGGACATCGGACTCCTCAACATATATATCTGAAAGATATATCCATCCGTGCTGCCTGGCAATATCCCCGGACTGGTCGGCTGCAAGAACCTGTCAGGGTTTTCTGGTTGAATCGGACTATGCCTTCCGCCATCGAACACATCCAAGACCTGGGCCGCTTCGTCGGCGCCTCGCCGTCGAGCTTCCACGCTGCTGCCGAAGCCGGGCGCAGACTGCTGGACGGCGGATTCTCGCCCTTGTTCGAGCGGGACCAGTGGCCCGGCGGGCCGGGCAAGTTCTTCACCATCCGGGACGGCGCGATCATCGCCTGGGTGGTGCCGGAGGCGGCAGCAGCAACCACCGGTTTTAATGTTCTGGGCGCGCACACGGATTCGCCGTCTTTCAAGCTCAAACCCAAGCCCAGCACCGGCCGGGCCGGCTGGTTGCAGGCCGGCGTCGAGGTTTACGGCGGCCCGCTGCTCAACTCCTGGCTGGACCGGGAACTGCGCCTGGCCGGCCGCCTGGTGTTGCGGGACGGCCGGACGGTATTGACCCAGACCGGCCCGCTGCTGCGGTTCCCGCAATTGGCGGTGCACTTGGACCGCGCGGTGAACAGCGAAGGCCTGCAGCTGGGCAAACAGCAGCAAATGAATCCGGTGTGGGGATTGGGCGAGGCTTCGGAGTCGGATTTGCTGGCCGTGCTCGCGGACGCCGCCGGGGTGCCGGCCGACCAGGTCGGCGGCTATGACATTGTGGCTGCGGATTGCCAGGAACCGGGTGTCTTCGGTGGGAACGGCGAGTTCTTCGCCTCGGGACGCCTGGACAACCTGAGTTCGGTGCATGCCGGGCTGAGCGCGTTGCTGGCTTTCGAGCCGCAGGCAGACGGCCCGATCGCGGTGTTCGCGGCCTTCGACCATGAAGAGGTCGGCAGCGGTTCGGCCTCCGGAGCTTCCGGACCGTTCTTGGCCGATGTGCTGCGCCGGATTTCCAATGGCCTGGCGGCGAGCGACGACCAGTGGCGGCGGGCCCTGGCCGCTTCGTTCTGCCTTTCCGCCGATGCCGGGCACGCCGTGCACCCGAACTATTCCGAACGGCATGATCCGGCGAACCGGCCGCAGCTCAATGCCGGGCCGTTGTTGAAGATCAATGCGAACCAGCGCTACGCCACGGACGCCACCGGTGCCGCAGCGTTCTCCAGGCTGTGCGCCGAAGCAAATATTCCGTATCAGGAATTTGTTTCGAACAACGATATTCCCTGCGGTTCGACGATCGGACCGCTGACCGCGACCCGACTGGGAATCCGTACCGTGGACGTCGGCATTCCGTTGCTGTCGATGCATTCGGCCCGGGAGATGTGCGGGGTCCAGGATCCGCGCCACCTGGCCCGGGTCACCGAAGGGTTCTTCGGTACCGCACTCTGATCGGCGGTCGGCGGCTCAAGCGGCCAGGCTCACCACCAGGTTGATCGTGGTGGCCAGGATTCCGGTGCCGAAGACGAAAGCGAGCAGGCTGTGCCGCAGGGCCGCCGAGCGCATGGCCCGGGTTTGGATATTGGTGTCCGAGACCTGGTAGGTCATGCCCAAGCTGAAGGACATGTAGGCGAAGTCCGTGTATTGCGGCGGTTCGCTCTGGTTGAAGTCGATGCCGCCGGGTTGGATCCGCCCGTCCGGGCCGCGGTTGGTGTAGTAGATTTCCGCGTACCGCAAGGTGTAGAGCGTGTGGACCATGAGCCAGGACAGCGCCGTGGTGCCCAGGGCCAATGCGGCCAGGACCAGTTTGGCCGGTCCGTCTGCGCCTTTGCCGTCGATCATCACGACCACGACGGCGGCCAGACTGGCCACCGCGGCGAAGGTGATCAGCAGGTTCGACGTGTCCCGGCGCGGATCCTCTTCGGTGGCATGCGCCGCCGTCGTACTTGCATCCATTCTGGCGATCGCCAGCCAGACCCAGAGGTCGTAGATTCCCGCGGCGACTGCCCAGGCGACTGCCGGTGCGTGCAGCCAGGAGTCGCCGAAGCCGGTGAGCAGCAGCGCGGCCAATGCGGCGCCGGCCATGACCAGGAAGCGCCGTCGGGCGATCCGGGCCCGTCGTGAGTGATTCTCCACGAACCGATCCTAGTCCCGGGTGCCGGGCGTTGACCCGAGGCGGGCCCGGCACCCGGCCCGCCGCCGCGAGCCGGCGCCCGGATGACCGATGATGACGTGGTTGCCCGAATCAACCGGATCCCGGACGTAGCATGTGGCCATGAGTGAAACCTCCACCGCACAAGTCCAATCGGTCAGCAGGCATGCACGTCAGATCATTGCCTCCGGGGTGGGCAATGCGGTGGAGTGGTACGACTGGTACATCTACAGCTTCCTGGCCGTGGTCTTCGCACCGCAGATCTTCGACGCCGGAGACCCGACCGCGGCGCTGCTTTCCGCCTTCGCGGTGTTCGCGGCGAGCTTCCTGCTGCGGCCGATCGGCGGATTGCTGGTGGGCAACCTTGCGGACCGGATCGGCCGGAAGCGCACCCTGGTGTTGACGATCGCCGCGATGGGGCTGGGTTCGTTGATCGTCGGGCTCACGCCCAGCTTCGCCGCGGCCGGAATCTGGGCACCGGTCATCCTGGTGCTCGGGCGTCTGATCTCCGGTTTGTCGGTGGGCGGCGAATTCGCCGCGAACACCGTGTTCCTGGTCGAGTCGGCGCCGGCGCACCGGCGGGGCTTCTATTCGTCCTTCCAATATGTCTCGACCACCGCGGGGCAATTGCTGGCCTCCGGGCTGGCCGCCTGGTTGCTGAACACGCTGAGCAAGGCCGATATGGAAGCTTGGGGTTGGCGCGTGCCGTTCCTGGTCGGCGCACTCCTGAGCCTGGTGGGATTGTGGATCCGCCGCGGCACCGAAGAGACTCTCGTGGTCAAAGCGGAAACCGCCCGGCCAGGGCTCTTCGACGCCTTGGCCAAATATCCGAAGCAGTCGCTGCTGATTGTCGGGATCACGATTTCCGGCACGATCCTCTACTACACCTGGACCACCTATCTGCCGACCTATGCGACCGGCAACGGGCCGTTCGAAGCCAAGGACTTCCTGATCATTTCCACGATCGGGCTGTTCTTCTTCATGCTGGTCCAGCCTCTGGTGGGCATGCTTTCGGACCGGATCGGCCGCCGGCCGTTGCTGATCGGCTCCGCGGGGATCTTCGCCGTCGGCATCGTGCCTGGCCTCTCGCTGGTTTCGCAATCGACCTTCGCGGGGGCGCTCGTGGTCACCCTGCTGGGCATGCTGGTGTTGAGCGGGTTCACCGCAATTTCCGCCGCGGTGAATGCCGAGACCATCCCGACCCATGTGCGCAGCGCCGGGATCGGCTTCCCGTATTCGCTCACCGTGGCGGTCTTCGGCGGCACAGCGCCGTTCGTCGGCACCCTGTTCAAAAGCTGGGGCGTGCCTGGGTTGTTCGGTTGGTACGTGGTGGCGCTCTGCCTGATCTCCTTGGCGGTCTACGTCTTCGCCTTGCGCGAAACTGCGTTCAAGCCGCTCCCCGACTGATCCAGATTCCGCCGAGTGGCCAGCTCTGCAGCTTAAACGCGGCTTTTAACCTGCAGAGCTGGCCACTCGGCAGGCTGGTCGCTTGGCGGGCCGGGTTTCCGGTATCATTGACAAGTCTGTGTTCGCACAGATTCGATGTGTTGCGTCTGCAGGTGTGCCAAGTGCACGCCGAATGCGCGGCAGGTCGACGCAAATGAACCTCCTGTTACGGAAATCCCGCAACCGCTTAGCCCAAAGGAGGTGGGTTCACATATGCGTCCTTACGAATTGATGGTAATCATCGACCCAGAGGTCGAAGAGCGTTCCGTCGAGCCATCGCTGCAGAAGTTCCTCAACGTGATCACCACAGACGGTGGAACCGTCGACAAGGTGGACATCTGGGGCCGTCGGCGTTTGGCTTACGACATCAAGAAGAAGTCCGAGGGTATCTACGCCGTGGTGAATTTCACCGCTGAGCCGGCTACCGCTCAGGAAGTCGACCGTCAGCTTGGCCTCAACGAGACCATTCTGCGCACCAAGATCATCCGCCCGGAAGACCAGAAGGTTGTCGCCGAGTAATTTCGGTGCACCGCTGATCTGAAGACTGTTGTCTTAAAGAACATCGTAGGAAGCAGGAGATATGGCCGGCGAAACCACCATTACCGTGATTGGCAACCTGACCAACGACCCGGAGTTGCGGTTCACGCCGTCCGGTTCGGCAGTCGCCAACTTCACCATCGCGTCCACGCCGCGTACTTTCGACCGCAATTCGAATGAGTGGAAGGACGGCGAAACGCTGTTCTTGCGCGCTTCGGTGTGGCGCGAAGCGGCGGAGAACGTGGCCGAGTCGCTGACCAAGGGCACCCGGGTGATTGTTTCCGGGCGGCTGAAGTCGCGCTCCTACGAAACCAAAGAGGGCGAAAAGCGCACTGTGATGGAGCTCGAGGTCGACGAGATCGGCCCCTCGCTCCGTTACGCCAATGCCAAAGTGAACCGTACCCAGCGCTCCGGCGGCCAGGGTGGCGGGAACTTCGGCGGTGGCGGGAACTTCGGCGGCGGACAGGCCAATAACCAGGGTGGCGGAAACTCCTCCTGGGGCGGCGCGCAGTCTGCACCAGCCGAAGACCCGTGGGCGACCCCCTCGGCCAACTCGGGTGGCTGGGGCGCCGGTCCGGATTCTTCCGAACCGCCGTTCTAATCTTCGGGTAGAGCACGAAACAAATCATTTGAGTGGGGCAGCCAGGGTCCCTAGGTGGCGCGCGAGCGACACGAAAGGGCCTGCCCCAATCCCCATCCCGTGGCGTGAAAAACCACGGGCTCCACGAGAAAAGGAGCTCCACGATGGCTAAGGCTGAAATCCGTAAGCCCAAACCAAAGTCCAACCCCTTGAAGGCCGCTGACATCACCGTCATCGACTACAAGGACGTAGCTTTGCTGCGCAAGTTCATCTCCGACCGCGGAAAGATCCGTGCTCGTCGCGTCACCGGCGTGACCGTGCAGGAGCAGCGCAAGATCGCCCAGGCGATCAAAAACGCTCGCGAAGTCGCTCTGCTGCCGTACTCCGGCGCTGGCCGCGGCTAAGCGACCGCAGAAAGTTAGGAGAAAACTACTATGGCAAAGCTCATTCTGACCCACGAAGTAACCGGTCTCGGTGCTGCGGGCGACATCGTCGAGGTGAAGAACGGTTACGCACGTAACTACCTTCTGCCCCGCGGTTTCGCGCTGACCTGGACCAAAGGCGGCGAGAAGCAGGTCGAGTCGATCAAGGCTGCCCGCACCGCCCGCGAGCACGCTTCGGTCGAAGCTGCCCAGGCCCAGGCTGCGAAGCTCTCCGCTTCGCCGGTGCTGCTCGAAGTGAAGGCCGGCGAATCCGGTCGGCTCTTCGGCACGGTCAAGGCCGAAGACGTTGCGAAAGCTGTTGAAGCTGCCGGTTTGGGCAGCATCGACAAGCGCAAGGTCGAGATTCCGGCGCACATCAAGAGCATCGGGAAGTACCAGGCAAACGTTCGTCTGCACGAGGACGTTTCCGCAGTCATCGACCTGAACGTCGTCGCAAGCAAGTAAGCGAACAGGGTCCCCTCAAGCCGAGTTTACGAGGCTTGGAGGGAAGTTCGCGAACCTAGGCCAGAGGCTCCGCCCGAGCGTGCGAGGGTGGAGCAGGTCTATTTGCGCAGGTTTCCGGACGCGCCAACGCGGCCTCGGGGTTCGCTGGATCTTCCAGCGGAATCGCGAGGCCGCGTTGCGTTTTAACCGCTGTTACGCTGGGCCGATGATCAGCCGCAGATTCAGCCAGGTCGACGTGTTTTCGAGCGAACCTTTCAAAGGCAACCCGGTCGCCGTCGTGCTCGACGCCGACGGCATGGACAGTGCTCAGATGCAGCAGCTGGCCAACTGGACGAACCTTTCAGAGACCACCTTCGTGTTCGCCCCGCAACACCCCGAGGCCGACTACCGGCTGCGGATCTTCTCCACCAGCGCCGAGTACCCGTTCGCCGGGCACCCTACCTTGGGTTCGGCACGGGCTTGGCTGGACGCTGGAGGGACGCCCAAGCAGACTGGCCGATTGGTCCAGGAATGCGGCGCCGGGTTGGTGGAGATCCGGCACGACGGCGGACGGCTCGCCTTCAAAGCTCCGCCGATGAGCCGCTTCGGTCCGGTGAGCGAGGCGGAACGTACTCAGCTTGCCCGGGGGCTGAGCCTCGCCCCGGAGCGGCTCCTCGAGGCCAGCTGGCTGGTCAATGGTCCGGAGTGGATCGGTGTCCGGTTGCAAAGCGCAGCGGAAGTGCTTGCCCTGGTTCCCGATTTCGAGGCCTTGGGCGAGCTCAAAGTCGGCGTCATCGGCGCGTGCCCGGAAGGCTCGGCGGAGCAGTTCGAAGTCCGGACCTTCATGGCCAAAGACGCGGTCCGGGAAGATCCGGTCACCGGGAGCTTCAACGCCGGTGCGGCGCAATGGCTGATCGGCGCCGGATTGGCTCCAGAGTCCTATATTGCGCGGCAGGGCACGGTTCTGGGCCGCGCCGGGCGGATCCACGTGGAATTGCTGGACGGTGAGGTTTGGATCGGCGGAGCCGCAACTTGTTGCGTCAGCGGGACCGTGCTGACGGAGTCCGGGCTCACAGCTGCGCAGTGACCATGGTGCCTTCGGGCCCGGTGTTCATCAGTTCGAAGCCTTCGCGCACCAGATCACCCAGGACCGCCGGGTCGGCGTCGGCCAAGGCGGTCAAGTAGAGGCAGCCGACGCCGGTTTTGTGCTTGCCCAATTCGGCCAGCCGGAGCCGGGCGGCGTCCGTGTTGATCAGCCCGTACAGCGCAAGGTTGGCTTTGCGCGGCGAGAATCCCACCGCCATCTGATCGCCCTCGCGTCCGCTCGGGTAGCGGTA
This sequence comes from Arthrobacter russicus, assembly GCF_031454135.1. Classification (NCBI taxonomy): domain Bacteria; kingdom Bacillati; phylum Actinomycetota; class Actinomycetes; order Micrococcales; family Micrococcaceae; genus Arthrobacter; species Arthrobacter russicus. The sequence goes on along the minus strand of NZ_JAVDQF010000001.1, from coordinate 2,069,443 downwards.
GTGGTTCCAGCCGAAGCCGACCATGGAATTCCCCCACATCACGGCCGGAGCGCCGGTGGCCGCCTCGAAGAGCCGGAGCAGTTCGATCGCGTCAGCCCGCCGCTTCGGGTTTTCCACCCCATTGATGAATTCGGTGGCCGGGGCGTTCGTGGGCATGGTCAGGTTTGCGGCATTCATCGTGGGCAGACCCCTTCGGCCGGTTCAGAGATTGTCGGCGAATCGTTTCGAGGTGGCCAGGTCCCAGCCGGTCGACTGCCGGATCAATTTGATCGCCTGGATCTTCTGACCGGCGCGGACCATGGCTTGCGCCTGGGCATGGATATGCGGTGGAAGCTGGGCCGCAGGGGCTTGGGTGTACGCGGCGGTGGACTGCGCCGAGGTCAGATTCTGCGGTGCCGAGACTTTGGAGCTGTGCGATTTCGCGGTGAGTCCGCGCAGATACACGTCCGCGTCGGAGAGCTGGGCCCCCTTGCCTCGGCCGACCCGCAATGCCCAGATCAAGATCGCGAGCCCGGCAATGCCAATGATGACTACGATCAACCAATCCATGAACCGAGCTTAGTGCGCAGAATCGCCGGTGCCTAGCGATCGCGCGGGAGACCTGCGGTCGCAGTGACATCCATCACATCATCCTCGATGCCGAGCGGGCCAGGATCGCCCTGCATGCGCAATTCCGTGAGGTTGTCAACATGCAAGCTGTGGATGAAGGTTTCCGAAAAACTTCTTTTCCTCCACAGCGTGTGATTAGCAAAACAGCAGGTCAGAGCAACTATTTGTGGAAAAAAATCTTTCTGTCCACAACCTTGTCCCCAGCCTGTGCACACAACACGCCGCAGTATCCACAAGTTATCCACAAGTAGAGCCACAAGGCGGCTTGGCGTTGACCGGCACAGCGTCTAACGTTGCGAGGTACCCCCCGGTGAAGCCCCGCTACGGACAGGTTCTGCGGTTCGGAAGATTCGATCCGCGCAGCGTGCGCCAGGTGCTCCGCTGCGCGCGGTACGCCTGGGGGTTACCCAATATTGTCGGAGTGCAGCGGCACAATTGAGTAAAGATCCGCCGGCCGCGATGCCGATCGCAACCGGGCCGGCGGTCATGAGATTTTTGTGGAGAGAGAGCGTCGATGTCGGTAGCGGATCAGCAAGCGGACGTCGCGTCGTTGCGAGAGCCGGAATTCGCGCGGACGCCACCGCAGGACCTGGTTGCCGAACAAAGCGTGTTGGGCGGCATGCTGTTGTCCAAGGACGCGATTGCGGATGTGGTCGAAGTCCTCCGGGGGCAGGATTTCTACCGGCCCGCGCATGAGAGCATCTACGAAGCGGTGCTGGATCTCTATGGCCGTGGCGAGCCGGCCGACGCGGTCACCGTCTCGGATGAATTGACCAAGCGCGGCGAGATCTCGAAGGTGGGCGGTCCGGCCTATCTGCATCAACTGATCCAATCCGTGCCGACCGCGGCGAATGCCGGTTTTTACGCCCAGATCGTCGCCGAGCGGGCGGTTTTGCGCCGCTTGGTCAATGCCGGTACCAAAATCGTGCAGCTCGGATACGGCAACGACGGCGAGGTCGAGGACATCGTCAACGCCGCCCAGGCCGAGATCTTCGCAGTGGCAGAACGCCGGTCTGCGGAAGACTATGTTGCGCTGGGCGAAGTGATGGAATCCGCGATGGACGAGATCGAAGCGGCAGGGCATCGCGGCGAAGGCATGATCGGCGTGCCCACCGGGTTCTACGACCTCGATGAACTCACGCACGGCTTGCATCCGGGCCAGATGATCGTGATCGCGGCCCGTCCGGCAGTCGGCAAATCCACTTTCGCGCTGGACATCGCCCGATCGGCGGCGATCAAGCACAAAATGGCCACGGTGTTCTTCTCCCTGGAAATGAGCCGGACCGAAATCGCGATGCGTCTGATGAGCGCGGAAGCCACGATCCAGTTGCAGGACCTGCGCAAGGGCACGGTGAAAGACGAGCAGTGGGCCAAAATCGCCAAAGTGATGGGTCCGCTCAACGAAGCCCCGCTGTTCATCGACGACAGCCCGAACATGTCGCTGATGGAAATCCGGGCCAAGTGCCGTCGGCTCAAGCAGCAGCACGATCTCAAACTCGTGGTCTTGGACTATCTGCAGCTGATGTCTTCGGGCAAAAGGGTCGAGTCGCGGCAGCAGGAAGTCTCCGAATTCTCCCGCGCGCTCAAACTGCTGGCGAAAGAGCTCGGCGTACCGGTGATCGCGCTGTCCCAGCTGAACCGTGGTTCCGAGCAGCGCACGGACAAGAAGCCGATGGTCTCCGATCTGCGTGAGTCCGGATCCATCGAGCAGGACGCGGACATGGTGATCCTGCTGCACCGCGAGGACATCTACGACAAAGAGTCCTCCCGGGCCGGTGAGGCGGACGTGATCATCGCGAAACACCGTAACGGCCCCACCAAGACCATCGTGGTCGGCTTCCAAGGGCACTATTCGAGGTTCTCCAACATGGCGCCGGACAATGCCGGCGGGGCTTACTGATCCCGTCTGAGCTGGCAGCTGTCAGCCAACCGGACCGGCCGGGCGGTCCGCTACGCCGAGGAAATCGAGCAAGCCGGCCAACGGTGCCGGCACCTGGGCGGGATCGAGCGCTTCGACCAAGACCGCCCCGTAATGGATCTTGCGCCCGCTCGTAGTGCCCATGAAACGGTGCAATTGCTGTTCGATGCTGCGGCCTTGTTGCGCCGGTTGTTGCTGCAGGGTCTGCCATGGGCGCAGATCGCCCTGTTCCGCGATCACCTGCTGTACCCGGTCGACGCCCAGCGCGCGGATCAACTCCACTTCCAGATCGGTATCGCAGATGAAGAAGCCCAGCCGCTGCATCCAGTCCGGTCCGCGCTCGGCCGCAGCGGGATAGGCCCGCGCCAAGGCGCGGCGGAAATACCGGGCTTCGCCCAGATCGCAGAGACCGGCCAGGGTCAGTCCCAACCCTTCCGGACCGAGTAGGGCGCTGAACTTCGCAATATTGGTCACCCCGCCCATCGGAATCACGGCGATCCGCTCCGTCTCGAAATCCCGGCCGTGCCGCAGTGCCAGGGCTTCGACGGCGGCCTGGTCGCTGGCACCCTCGACCAGCACCACGGAGCGCACCCCGGAGTCGGAGCTCAACTGCCGGGCTACGCGCTGCGCGGGTCCAGCCGCTCCGCCGGCGCTCGCCCAGCTGATTGCGGCCGCGCTGAACTGGTTCATGGACGGGTGCTGCACCGGCGTCGGGCGCGCTGGTCCGCGTAACGGGATTCCAGCTGGGCTTTCCATGGCACTCAGTCTTGCACCTCCCGGGCTCGAATCGGCGGGTAAACTTCAGCTGTGCCCGCCGAACCGACCGGATTGGCCGCGCCCCGCCGCGGCAGCAATGCGCAGATCCTGAGATTGGCCGTTCCGGCTTTCGGAGCCTTGATCGCCGAGCCGCTTTTCCTGATCGCCGATTCGGCGATCGTGGGCCACCTGGGGGTCAACCAACTGGCCGGCGTCGGCCTGGCCGCCACACTGCTGCAGACTGCGGTCGGTTTGCTGGTCTTCCTGGCGTATTCGACGACCCCGGCCGTTGCGCGGCTGATCGGCGCGGGCCGGCACCGGGATGCGATCGCGGTCGGCCGGGACGGCATGTGGCTGGCCCTGGTCTTGGGCCTCGCATTGGCAGTCGTGGGTATTTTCAGCATTGAGCCATTGCTCACGGCGATGGGCGCGCAGGGCCAGGTCTTGGCGGAAGCGGGCAGCTATCTGCGCTTTTCGCTGCCCGGGATCCCCGCGATGCTCTTGGTGCTCGCGGCCACCGGAGTGCTGCGCGGGCTGCAGGATACCCGGACGCCGCTGTACGTCGCCGCGGCCGGCTTCGCGCTCAACGCGGGACTGAACTGGCTTCTGGTCTACCCGGTCGGATGGGGGGTGGCCGGTTCGGCGATCGGCACCTCGATCGTCCAGTGGCTGATGGCTGCGGTGTACCTGGTGATCGTGGTCCGCGCGGCCCGGCGGGAGAAGCTGAGTCTGGCGCCGCAGTGGAAGGCCGTGCTCAACCTGACTTCGGTCGGCGGCTGGCTGCTGCTGCGCACGCTCAGCCTGCGGATCGCGATTCTGGCCACCGTGCTGCTGGCGACCTCGCAAGGGCCGGCGAATTTGGCCGCGCACCAGATCGCGATGACGGTGTTCAACCTCCTGGCCTTCGCGCTCGATGCCTTGGCGATCGCCGCTCAGGCCCTGATCGGCAAGGAGCTGGGCGCGGGGAACCTCGTGGCGGTGCGTACGCTGACCCGGAAGATGCTGCTGTGGGGCCTGGGCTTCGGCGTGCTGACCGGTGCACTGGTATTCCTCGCTGCGCCCTGGGTCGGTTGGATCTTCACTGCGGACCGGGGCGTGCATGCCGCGCTGTCCGCCGCCTTGCTGGCGCTGGCGCTCGGCCAGCCGATTGCCGGATTCGTGTTCGTCCTGGACGGGGTGCTGATCGGCGCCGGAGATGCCCGTTATCTGGCGCTGGTCGGCGTGCTCTGCCTGGCCGGATATCTGCCGCTGCTGTTCTGGGTCGAAAGCTCAGGCGTCGAAGGCCCAGCCGCCTTGGCCTGGTTGTGGGCCGCCTTCGCCGGCGGCTATCTGCTGGCAAGGGCGGTGAGCCTGGGCCTGCGGGCCCGTACCGACGCTTGGCAGCGGACCGGCGCCTGAACCGGCGGGCCGGCCCGCCGGCCGCGGCGGCGGCCAGGTACCGGAACCGAATAGACTGGAGCGGCAAGCAGCTCATCGGATGGAGACGAAGTGACTTTGAACCGCGCCGATGCCGGGCGGCCAACGCCGGAACCCGGTTTGTGGAAACCTGTGCTGTTACGGGCGCTGATCGCTTTGGGGTTTGGATTGTTGACGGTTTTTTGGCCGGATGTGCCGTCGTTCGTCGCCGGAATCTATCTGATTTTCAGCGGCATCGCGGTGGTTTCACTCAATCTGGCGGTACAGCACGGGCTCAAGGGGTCTGCTTTGCTGCTGCGCACCGAGAGCATTGTCTTGGCGGCATGCGGAATCCTCGCGCTGGTCGCCCCGGGGGCCATCGCACTCGCGCTCGGTGCCGGGCTGTTGCTTTCCGGCGTGCTGGAAATCCTGCTCGGGCTGAAGTTCCGGCTGCAGACGGTGTTGGGCCGGGATTGGCTGATCACCGGCGGCGTCGCCGCACTGGCCGGAATCCTGTTGTTCGTCCTGGCCAACGGTTCACCGCGCGCGCCGCTCGGCGTGACTGGCGGCTCCGCCGTGATCATCGGCGTGGTGCTGGTCCTTGCCGCACTCAGCTACCGGCACGACGGCGCCCGGCCGATGCAGTCCGGTACGGCCGGTCGAGGCGGAAAACAATCTCTACCGGGCGTAGAATAAGTTCGGTACCCAAATAGCAACATTTCTGAAGGAGCGCTCGTGACCGACCAAGAAGGCAGCGGCAAGAAGCTGCGGACCTCGGTCAAGGGACCGCTTGTTTTCTCCGCAGTGCTCGGCCTGATCGCCGCGGTGATCACTACCGTGGTCGCTACCGGCGGTACCGGAAGGGACGCCAGCAACGGCCAACTCCGGGTGGTCCGCTTCGATCTCGGGCTGATCGCGTTCGGCATCACTTTCGTGGTGGCGCTGGTGATGTGCGCGATGCTCGCGATGAGCTACAAGGAAAATGCCGATCATCTCGGCAAAGGCTCGGGTGTGAGCCTGCGCTCCGAAGACCGGTTGAAGAAGTCGGTAAAGCCGGCCCCGGCCAGTTCACCGGTGGAGCCTGATCTGACCGAGCCGGCCGAGCCGTCGGAGTCCGCTGCACAGGCACCTGGCCCGGAGGATAAGCCGCGGCCCGAGTACAGCTAACCGGACCGCAATTTTTCGCGTATTGGAATACCGTACGCGCCGGAGGCGCGATGCAGAATCGAGCTGTCCGATCAGCGGTTCCGGAGCCCGCCGAGGCTGTCCCGGATCCGGGTGAACACCGCTTCGTCCACGGTGATGCCGGCGCGTCGCAGCACAATCGAGGCGGCCCCGGCCAAGCCGTCCTCCACCCGGGTGACCGCGACGCCGGGGAGCGCTTCCTGCACGGTCTGCAGCACCGGGGATCCGGCGCGCAGGATGCTGCCGCCGATCACCAGGGGCAATGCGGTTCCCTCCGGACGGACCGCGGCGAGGCTGTGCAGCAGCGCCCGGCCGGCCCGGCGCAGGATTTCCGCGGCCACCTGGTCGCCTTGTTCGGCGGCGTCGAACGCCAGGGTGGCGAAGCCGGCGAGTTGGATCGGCCGGAGCGCATAGATTTTCAACAGGAACGACTGCAGCTCGGCTGGCCGGCCTTCGATGCGCAAAGCCGAGCGCGGCACGGCCAGCTGTTCCAGCAGCGCTCCGGTCAGCATGGTCCGCGGCGCCCGCCCGTCCAGCGCGGCGGCGACCGCGAGGACTGCTTCATGGCCGATCCAATACCCCGAACCTTGGTCGCCCAGCAGCCAACCGAGGCCATCGGCCACGTGACTGGTTTCGAATTGCTCGACCCGGGCGCAGATGGCTCCGGTGCCGGAGACCAATGCAAAACCATCAGAATGATGAGTTCCGGATAAATACATAGCTAAAAGATCAGATTCGATCATCGCTTTATTCTGGAGGCCGTGTGCCCGAAGCGTTGACTGGATGCCGTCGAGCGGCACCTCGACGGAGCCGCCGGCCATCGCCAAAGCGGCCCCCTGGAGCTCGGGCCGGGGCTCGGAAAGCTCACCCAAAGCTTGTCGGGAGGCTTCGCTTACCGACTCGGTTGCCCGCTCCACCCCTGAAGAAATAGGGTTTCCAGGGCCGGCCTTGCCGAATCCGAGGCAATTGCCGAACTGATCGAGGACCGCTGCGCGGGTCGAGGTGCCGCCGGCATCCACGGCCAGGAAAAGTGCCACTGTAACCTACCTTTTACCTTCTGTGACTTGACACACAAGAGTGTATGAGAATAGTTTTCCATCATCACTCATTTGCAAGAAATGGATTTTCATCGTGGAAACTATGGGGAACGCCGCGACGCATTTCGCCGTGGATTCCGTGGTGGGCGTGGTCAATCGGATCAAGGCGCGTCTGCCCGAGATGAGTGGTGCGATGTCCAAGATTGCCAGGTTCTTGATCGAGAAGCCACAGGCCCCCTTGGAGCTTTCGATCAAAGAACTCGCCGATGAAACCGGCACCTCGGCAGCCACCGTGACCAGATTCTGCCGTTTGATCGGCTACACCGGTTATGCGCCGTTCCGAGTCGGTGTCGCCTCCGACGTCGGCCGCTCCGACGCCCGGGAGTCTTGGAAAACGGACATCGGGCGGGCCTTCGGCCCGGATGATTCGCCGCGCGACGTACTGAGCACCCTGATGAATGCGCATACCCGGTCCTTGCAGGAGACCGCCGCGGTACTCGACCTGCGGTTGATGAAAAACCTCGCCCGGCGATTGGCCCTGGCCGAACACGTGGACATCTACGGCATCGGGGGCAGTGCGGTGATGGCCAAGGAACTGCAGAACCGGCTCTATCGGATCGGCATCCCCACGCATCATTGGACCGAAGTGCACGCCGGCCTGACCAGCGCATCGCTGCAGAATCCGGAGTGCATCGCGATCGGCATCTCGAATACCGGGCGCACCGAGGAGACCATCCAGATGCTGCGCCAGGCCGGCCTGGCCGGTGCCAGTACCGTGGCGTTGACCAACAATCCGAACTCTCCACTGGCCGAATCGGCGGACTTCCAAATCACCACCAGCGTGCACGAGCAGTTCCTGCAGCCCGATGACCTCTCGGCAAAACACGTGCAACTCCTGGCCATGGACCTCCTCTACTTGCTGGTGGCGCAGGAGAATTTCCCCCGGGCGACCGCGCAACTGGCATCTTCGGCAATGGCGGTGGCCCCGCATCGCCGGCCCGGCCGGGCGATTTCCGCAGCCGAGCACATGGCTCGGCTGACCCCGCATTCAGTCGATCGAAAGAGGAAGAACATTGTCTGATCTCATTGGGCGCACGGAAGAAAAAGCCTTGATGCAGGACTTCAGCGAACAGGTCTCCAGCCGGCTTTCGCAGCTCGCGGAAACCGCCGACGCCGGCGGGTTCGACGCCGCTGTCCAGCTGTTCGCCGATGCGGTGCGCGCCGGCGGCGTGATCCAGGCATTCGGGACCGGCCACTCAGAGGCCTTCGCGATGGAAATCGCCGGCCGGGCCGGCGGGCTGATTCCGACCAGCCGGATCACCCTCCGGGCCCTGGTGCTGCGCGGCGGGTACCAGCCGGAGATCCTCACCGGCTCCGCTTTGGAGCGCAACCCCGAGGTGATCGGCGATCTGCTCTCGCTCTACCCGATCGATCCGCGGGACGTGTTCCTGATCGCTTCGAATTCCGGGGTCAACGGTTCGATCGTCGAGCTGGCCCTGGCCGTGAAAGCCCGCGGCCACAAACTCATCGCGGTGACCAGCCTGGCGCACACCAACGCGGTAGAACCCAAGCATTCCAGCGGCAAGCGGCTCAGTGAAGTGGCCGACGTCGTGATCGACAACCTGGCGCCGTTCGGCGACACCACTTTGACCACAGCGGACGGCACCGGCGTGGGGGCCGTGTCTTCGTTGACGGCGGCCTACATCGCCCAGTTGCTGACCATCGGCACTGCGGCGAAATTGGCCGAATCCGGGGAACGCCCGCCGTTCTACATTTCGGCGAACGTCCCTGGCGGGGATGAACACAACAATGCTCTGGAGGACCTCTATGCCGAGCGAATCCGGCAGGTTTCATGAGCTGGGCCCGATTGACCCGGGCAGTGCAATGGCGCCACAACAGCAATGACAATCGCACCATATAGGGAAGGCAAGAAATGACTATCGAGACCAAATCTTTTGAACGGCGCGGCTTCCTGCGCGGCGCGCTCGCCGCAGCCGTACTGGTCCCGCTCGGCGGCACGCTGGCATCCTGCGCGTCCGGCGGCGGCAGCACCTCCGGGGGCGGCCAGACTGGCACCGTATCCGACTCGAACCCGTTCGGTTTGGCGGACAACTCGACCATCGACGCGGTAGTCTTCGACGGCGGATACGGCATTGACTACGTGCAGTTCGCTGCCGACGTAGTGAAGAAATCCCATGGCGGAGTAACCATCAAGGTGTCGCCGTCAACCGACATCTCCGGAGAGCTCCAGCCCCGCTTCGCGGGCGGGACCCCGCCGGACTTGCTCGACAACTCCGGTGCCAAGTCAATCGGCATCAGCACGATCCTGGAGCAGCTCGAAGACCTCAACTCGGTGATCAACGCCAAGAACCTCGAAGGCACCCCGATCAAGGACACGCTGTATGAAGGCGTGACGGCTCCGGGCACCTTCGGCGGAAAATTCGTCGCCCTGAACTATGCGCTCACCGTGTATGCCGTGTGGTACTCCGGCTCGCTCTTCGAAGCCAATGGGTGGACTCCGCCGAAGACCTGGGACGAGGCTCTGGCACTCGGCGCCAAGGCGGCAGAAAAAGGCATCAAGCTCTTCGTTTGGGGCAAGCAGGCGGCAACTTACTACATGGAACTCGCGGTCAGCTCAGCAGTCAAGGAAGGCGGCGACGAGGTCCGGATCGCGCTGGAGAATCTCAAGGCCGATTCATGGTCGCACCCGGCTATCCAGGCCGTGTTCAACAAGATCGCCGAGGCAGTGCAGAAGGGTTACTTCGTACCCGGCGGCTCTGGCACCGATTTCAAAGTGGCACAGGCGCAATGGGCCAATAAGCAAGAGGCCCTGCTCTACCCTTCCGGTTCCTGGATCGAAAACGAAATGAAGGACCAGACCAAAGCGGACTTCAAGATGGCCGGGGTGCCGGCGTTCACGGTTTCCGCGAACTCCAAGCTGCCCGCCGAGACGCTGCACAGCGCAGCGGGCGAGCCGTTCATGATTCCGAGCAAGGGAAACAACGTGCCGGGCGCTAAGGAACTGCTGCGCACGATGCTGTCGAAGGACGCCGCTACCAACTTCGCCAAGACCAAGTTGGCGCCCACCATCGTCAAGGGCACGGTACCGGCCGACGGTTTCGGTTCCACCGCGCTGGTTTCGCAGACCAAGATGATCGAAGCCGCCGGCAGTAAAGTCTTTACTTTCAATTTCAATGACTTCTACGGCACCAACAAGGACTTCCTCACGCTGTGGAACAGCTTCTTGGACGGGCAGTCCGATGTGGCGACGCTGACCTCCGAGTCGCAAAAGATCTTCGACAAGATCCGCAACGACTCGTCGGTGACGAAGGTTGAAGTGAAGTGACTTCTGTTCCATTGAAGCCATCGGCGGGTGGCGACGACAACGTCGCCACCCGCCGTGGCGGCAGGAAGAAGCTCACCTGGGACAAGGTGAGTTTCTTCCTGGTGTTCCTGGGCTTGCCGCTGGCGTTGTACTTGTTTTTCGTAGTCTCCCCGTTTGTTCAGGCGATCTACTATTCATTGACCAACTGGTCCGGCTTTACGACGAACTTCACGTTCGTGGGGCTCGACAACTTTGTCAAAGTTTTCCAAGACGAACTGTTCATGAAGGCCCTGCTGAACAACGTGATTCTGGCGGTCATCGTGCCGATCGTCACGATCGTCATCGCTTTGATCTTTTCCACGATGGTGACCATTGGCGGGCCGAGTCGGGGACAGATCCGGGGTCTGAAGGGTTCAAGCTTCTACCGGGTGGTCTCATTCTTCCCCTATGTGATTCCGGCAATCGCCATCGGCATCATCTGGGCTCAGGTCTACACCCCGAATGGCGGGCTGTTGAACAGTATCCTCGGGCTATTCGGGATCGAGGGCTCGAATTGGCTGGGCTCGGCGAGCACTGCGATGGGCGCCAGCATTTTCGTCATCATCTGGGGCTTGGTGGGCTTCTACATGGTGCTGTTCATCGCGGCGATCAAAGGCGTGCCGGCGGAGATCTACGAAGCGGCCAGAATCGACGGTGCTGGTCGCTTCCGATTGGCGGTCTCGATCACCATCCCGTTGATTCGCGACAATGTACAAACGGCCTTCATCTACATGGGAATCCTGGCTCTGGATGCCTTCGTCTACATGGCGGCACTGAATCCTGACGGTGGTCCAGAGAATTCAACCTGGGTGATGGCGCAGAACCTGTTGCGGACGGCATTCACAAAAGGCAGTTTTGGCTTGGCTTGCGCCATGGCGGTCATCGCAGCGCTGTTGACCCTTTGCTTTGCCGGCTTGGTTTTCCTGGTGAACAAGCTCACCGGTGGAAGTAAGGACACCTCGTACTGATGACTGCTCAATTGACTTCACCGCCGAAAACCCGGGCCGCATCAGGGGCTTTGGATCTGCGCAAGCCCAAGACCAGCACCGGGGACAAGGTCGTTGGCGGCGTTTCGCACACGATTTTGGTGATCTGGTCGGTCATCGTGGTGCTGCCGTTGCTCTGGACTTTGTTGAGCTCGTTCAAGACCAGCTCCGAGATTTTCGACTCCCCCTTCGCCTTGCCCAAGGTTTGGCGATTTGAGAACTATGCGAACGCCTGGACGGATTCGAAGATCGGCGGGGCATTCCTCAGCACGATCATCGTCGTCGGCTGTTCCTTGGTTCTGGTGATGCTGCTTGGCTCAATGTGCGCCTACGTCTTGGCGCGGTTCAAGTTCTGGGGCAGTCGCGCCATCTACATCGGAATGCTTGCTGGTCTGACGTTTCCAATCTTTTTGGCCATTGTTCCGTTGTTCGGAATCTTGCAGAGTCTAGGCCTTTTGGGCACCCATCTTGGGCTGATCCTGGTCTTCGTCTCGTTCGCGCTCCCGTTCACGGTCTTCTTCCTGTTCTCCTTCTTCAAATCTCTGCCCTTCGAGATCGGTGAAGCCGCTGCGATCGACGGAGCCGGGGAGTGGCGGACCTTTTTCCAAGTCATGCTGCCGATGGCGCGGCCTGGATTGGCATCCGTGGCGATTCTGAACTTCGTGGGCTTGTGGAACCAATATCTGCTCGCCGTGGCCTTGAACGCCAGGGTTCCGGAGAATCGACTGCTTTCACAAGTTTTGGGCGCGTTCGCGACCGGTGCGAACTACAACGTCAACTACGGCTCATTGTTCGCCGCGGTAGTGATCACCGTAGTCCCGGTGCTGATCGTCTATGTCATCTTCCAACGCCAGCTGCAAGGTTCAGTGTCGCAGGGAACGATGAAGTAACTTCCAATCAATAATTAATGCACTCTGGGTGGTGGCATCAACAATTGTTGATGCCACCACCCAGAGTGCATTAATCCTTAAGGGTATGCCGAGCTATTTCGCCACAAACAGCCACGGGCCGTCCGCGGTGCGCCAGCCAAGGAACATCGGGCCGCTGTAGGTGCAACGCTGGGTAATCGTGAATCCACTTCGTTCCATGCGGTCCTGCGCGCCGTAGCAAGCATTTTCGTTAGGCAGGAAATACGTTCCAGGCGCGAGTGCGCCGGCCAGAGGGGCGGTGAGTAGAGCGCCGCCAGCGATCGCTCCCGCAATTGTAACGGCGCCGATCGAATTTCTGATTAATTTCTTCACTGTCTATATCCTCTTCGAAAATAGGCAACATTTATTCGTTAAAGACGAGTTAGTAATCAATAACGATGTTTTGGAGTCTATGTGAAGATGTTTATCCGGACAAGCGTGATTGGCTGTGACTGTACCTGTGAATTTGCGGCAACGTTGGACAGTTGGCTTCTTGCCCGGGGCAACCCGGGCGCAGCTGTTTTCGCAGAAAGGGAAGCGGACGGGCCGGCGGGGCTAGGCGGAGGCCTTCCGGGCCCGGTAGGCCGCCACGTGCGTCCGGTTCGCGCAGTTGCCGGTGTCGCAGAACCGGCGGGAACGGTTCTTGGACAGATCCAGCACCACGGCGTGGCAGTCCTCCGCAGCGCAGATCCTCAGCCGCGCCAATTCGCCGGCCCGGACCACATCGGTCAACGCCATGGCTGCCTCGACGCCGATCCGCACGGCGAGTTCCGCTTCCGGTGCGGTCGCGTGCAGGTGCCAATCCAAGCCGTCGTGCTTCACCAATTGCGGCAGGGCTTTCGCTTCGCGCAGGATCGCGTTGGTTTCCTGCACCATCACGTCCTCGGGGGCACTCCAGAGCCCGGCGAGCCGGCTGCGCAAAGCCAGCACGCCACGCAATTCGGCCGCGTCGTGGGTCCTGGAGCCGCTGTACTGCTGCGCTTGGACGAACTCGTCCAGCTCGTCGAATGTGCGCAGGGAGTCGGCATTCGCGCCGGTGTTGACCAAGGCCGCGACGCCGCGCAGCGCGTCCTCCGTGTCATGAGCAAAGACCATGTTGGCTCCTGATTCAGACAAAGCGTATTGTCATTAGCGTAACTCACTTTGCTGATGACATGAGCGGTAGCTCAAGAAATCTGCAGGATGCGGCGTGCCGCGGGATCAAACGACGGAATATTTGAGATGACCATGAACACCACTTCGCGCACGGCGTTGTCCGGTCTGGGACTCGCTTTGGCTTCGGCTGCGGCCTTCGGCTTTTCCGGCACCTTCGCGAAGTCGCTCTTCGAATCCGGCTGGTCCTCCGGAGCCGCCGCGCTGGGCCGGATCGGCGGTGCTGCAATCGTCATGCTGGTCCCGGTGGTTTTCGTCCTGGTGCGTCGATGGGCAAGTGTGTGCGGATCGCTGTGGCGGATCGCGGTATACGGCATGGTGCCGATCGCTTTGTGCCAATTGTTCTTCTTCAACGCGGTGCAGCACCTCTCCGTGGGTGTTGCGCTGCTGCTGGAATACCTTTCCCCGGTGTTGCTGGTGCTGTACAGCTGGGCGTTGACCCGGCGCAGCCCCCGGGTGTTGACCATTGCGGGCGCGCTGAGCGCCATCGGCGGCTTGTTCCTGGTGCTCGACCTGAACGGCAGCCAGTCGATCGACGTCGTCGGGGTGCTTTGGGGCCTGGCCGCGGCGGTCTGTTCCGCGTTCTACTTCATCATGTCCGCCCGGGCGGACGATGTGGTTCCGCCGGTGTTGATGGCCGGTGGCGGAATGGTCTTCGGCGCGCTGCTGATCGGCATCTTGGGCCTGACCGGGTTGATGCCGCTGACCATGAGCACCTCGGATGTGGTTTTCGCCGGTCAGCGGGTCAGCTGGCTGGTGCCGTTATTGGGTTTGGTGCTGCTGAGCACGGTGTTCTCCTATGTCTTCGGCATCATGGGCGTGCGTCGCTTGGGCACTCGGATCGCCTCTTTCGTTTCCCTCGTGGAAGTGCTCTTCGCGGTGCTCTGGGCTTGGCTGCTGTTGGCCGAATTGCCGCGCACGATCCAGCTCCTGGGTGGGCTCCTGATCGTGCTCGGGGTGGTTCTGGTCCGGGTCGGCGAGCTGCGCCAGGCGGACTCTGCGGGCCCGGACGCGGGGCACGATCCGGCAGCCGAGTGGACGCCGGAGGCTTCGGCATTGCCGGACCGGAACCCGGCGGGGGAAGAACTATTACCGGCCGAAGCTGCGCAAGCGCAGCGAGTTGGCCACCACCAGGACTGAACTCGCGGCCATCGCGATGCCGGCGATCATCGGGTTGAGCAGACCGAGTGCGGCCACTGGAATGCCCAAAGTGTTGTAGGCGAACGCCCAGAACAGGTTCACTTTGATGGTTCGCAGGGTGGCCCGGGAAAGGCCGATCGCGGTGGCCACCTGGGCCAGATCGTTGCCCATGACGGTCAGGTCTGCGGCTTCGATCGCGACGTCGGTTCCGGAACCCATGGCAATGCCCAGATCCGCTTGCGCCAATGCTGCGGCGTCGTTCACACCGTCGCCGGCCATCGCGACCGTGGCGCCGCCGGCCTGGAGCCCGCGTACGACGGCGACCTTGCCTTCCGGCCGTACCCCGGCATGCACGTCGACAGCCGGAATGCCGACGGCGGCCGCGACTTCCGCGGCGCTCCCGGCATTGTCCCCGGTGAGCAGCAGCGGGCGCAGGCCGAGGGCACGCAATTTCTCGATCGCGGCAGCGGAGCCGGGCTTCACGGAGTCGGCGAGCACGATGGTTCCGGCGAAAACACCGCCGACGGCCACCTGGAACTGGGTGCCCACGGCCTGGCTGGGCGCCCCGGCGGCTACTCCGTTGCGCTTTAGGAAATCCGCAGTGCCGGCGAGTACCGCGCGGCCGGCCACCGCGCCCCGGATGCCGCCACCGGCGGTCGCCTGGAAATCCGTGACCGGATTGAGCGGGCCGGCCGCGGCCGCGATGATCGCTTTGGCCACCGGGTGTTCGCTGCCCTGCTCCAGGGCGCCGGCCAGGGCCAGGAGCTGCTCGCGGTCCATTCCGGCTGCCGGTTCCACTGCGCTGACGGCGAGCTGCCCACTGGTCACGGTGCCGGTTTTGTCGAGCACGATGGTGTCCACGGTCCGGGTGTCTTCGAGTACTTGGGGCCCCTTGATCAGGATGCCCAGTTGGGCGCCCCGGCCGGTCCCGGCGAGCAGGGCCACCGGAGTCGCCAAACCCAAGGCGCAAGGGCAGGCGATCACCAGTACCGCCACCGCGGCGGTGAAAGCAGCTTGTAGATCTCCGCTCAGGATCCACCAGAGTGCAAAGGTGAGCACGGCGATGCCGAGCACCACCGGCACGAAGACCGAACTGATCCGATCGGCGAGCCTGGCGATCGGGGCCTTGGAACTCTGCGCCTGACTGACCAGCCGGCCCATCTGGGCCAGGGTCGTCTCGCTGCCGACCCGGGTGGCGCGGACCAGAATCCGTCCCGAGGCGTTGATCGTGGCGCCTGTGACCGGGTCGCCCGGCGCCACCTCGACCGGAACCGACTCCCCGGTGACCAAGGACGTGTCAATGGCGGAATGGCCTTCCAGGACTTCGCCGTCGGCGGGCAGCTTCTCACCCGGCCGGACGACGAACACCTCACCGACCGCCAGCTGTTCGGCTGGGATCTTGAATTCCTCGCCGTGCCGCAGCACGGTGGCGTGCTTCGCGCCGAGGTTCAACAGTGCCATCAGCGCGTCGCCGGCTTTCGCTTTCGACCGGGCTTCCAAGTAGCGGCCCAGCAGCAAGAACGTGGTGACCACCGCCGCGACTTCGAAGTAGAGCGCCGGGTGCCCGGCGCCGGCCATCTCCATGCCGGCATGCGCGGTGAGGGCCGGATTCGCCAGCAGCTCGCCGAGCGAGAACAGGTAGGCGGCGCTCACCCCGATCGAGACCAAGGTGTCCATGGTCGACGCGAGGTGCCGGGCATTGGCCACCGCGGCCTTGTGGAACCCCCAGGCGGAATAGCTCACCACGGGCAAGGACAGGGCGGCCACTACCCAGCCCCAATGGGCGAACTGCAAAACCGGAAGCATCGAGATCAGGAATACCGGCAGGGTCAGTATTCCGGCAACCAGCAGCCGGGGCAGCAGCTCGGCGGCGCCGGAATGCGGGGTCGGCTCCCCGCGGTCCGGACGCGCGGCCTGCACGGTGGCGCGGTAGCCGGTGGCTTCGACCGCGGCCAGCAGCTCGGCGTCGCTGATTCCCGCCGGCACCTGCACCCGGGCCGACTCCAGGGGCAGGTTCACCACCGCTTGTACGCCGTCGATCCGGTTGAGTTTCTTCTCCACCCGGGCGACGCAGGAGGCGCAGGTCATCCCCTGGATGTCCAGGTCGACGAACCGCTCTGAAGTGCTGGGGGATTTCATCTGCTGCCTCCGGTGCTGGCTGCACGTGTGGGACGCGGCGTCATTTCGGGCGCGCGAGAGAACGGGTTGCCGATCGCTCGGCTGGTCGGGGTGGAGCTGGCGGATCAGGCCCGGTCGGCGACGACCAAGTATCCCGCTTCGGCGACGGCTTCGCCGACTTCGGCGTCACTGAGCTCGCTCGAGGAGCTGATCGTGGCTGTGGAGATGCCGCCGGCGTTCAACTCGACGTCGACGTTTTCCACGCCGGCGATCGAGCTGAGCTCCTCGGTGACCGAATTGACGCAGTGCCCGCAGGTCATCCCG
The DNA here is from genome assembly GCF_031454135.1 of Arthrobacter russicus. Taxonomy (NCBI): domain Bacteria; kingdom Bacillati; phylum Actinomycetota; class Actinomycetes; order Micrococcales; family Micrococcaceae; genus Arthrobacter; species Arthrobacter russicus. Next base: position 2,052,551 of record NZ_JAVDQF010000001.1, on the reverse strand, counting down.
GAAATGGAAACGGTGGTGGTGTGATTGCTCATGGGTCTTTAGCTCCTCAGCAGACGCGAAATCGCGTCGGTGGCTTCTTGGACTTTGTCTTTGACGATTTCCGGGTTGCCGGTCCGGGCGGATTCTTCGGCAGCGCCGACGACGCAGTGGTCGATGTGCTCCTGCAGCAAGCCGATGCTCACCGCGTGCAGGGCTTTGTTGACTGCGGCCATCTGGGTCAGGATGTCAATGCAGTATTTGTCTTCCTCGACCATCTTGGCGATGCCGCGGACTTGGCCCTCGACGCGACGGAGCCGTCGCAAATAGGCCTGTTTTTCTTCGCTGTAGCCGTGTGACATGATGCCAAGGTATACCCCATCGGGGTATAAGTCAAATACCCCTAGGGGGTATTAATTCACCTTTTGGACCTTGCTCAGGCGGAACTCGAAGCCGTCCAGCAGCAGTTCGGTCCGCTCCAGCAGCAGTCGGTACATGCCATCGTCGATGGCGCGCAGGGTTTCCGCGGCCAGTACGGGATCCTCCTGCGCCGACCAAGCCGCGCGCTGTTCGTCCCGGACCAGTACGCCGTGCGCATCGCGGGAACGGAAGATCTCTTCGGAGATCATGGTGTCCATGGTGATATGGCCGACCACGTCGACTGCCATGTTCGCATCCGCGGCGCTGAATCCGAATCCCATCAGGTCCTGCGCGATCTTGGTGGCTGCCGAAATCAGGCCTGCCGGGGACGGCCGCATCATTTTGATCTCTTGGCTGGCTCCGGGGTGACGGTCCAGGAAGTTCCAGAACGACGTGGCGAAGTCCAGCAAATAGCCCCGCCAACTGTCGCCTGGTTCCGGCCATTCCTGTTGCGTGAGGCCGAAGTCGACGGCGAGCCGGACCAGGTCTGCGCGGTCGGTGATATGCCGGTACAGCGAGCTCTGCCCGACGCCGAGGCGCTTGGCGACTTTGGTCGACGAAATCCCGTCCAGCTCGGCCAGCGCGGCCCGGCCGATGGATTCCCGGGACATTATTGCCGGGCGACCGACGCTGCGCCCGGTCAGTCCTCGCTTGTTCTCAGACATGGTCTCTTTCTCCGGGGTCGGCCGATCCTTGATTGCTTCCCCCATAGCCAGGATACGCTCGTGCCCGGACTTGCCGGAATGTGAATAATCCATTGATTGGAAAATTGATCTACGTTTTGGTTGCCTGTGTGCACTGTCGATGGCCGGCATTGCCCGGTGGCGGTGGTCGGGAAATACGATAACCGATCCTTAATACGTAAGTAGATCTTGATAATGATCTACAATCGACTGCGCAAGAAGGAATTCACGTCGCATTTATCCCGGCGCTGCTGAATGGAAAGGTCTTTTGGCATGCCAATCGGCGGGGACTAAGCCAATTTAAAAGGAGAGGTGCAGGCCGGCGCGGGAAATCCGGCCGGCCTGCACCCCCTTCGTCGGCTTGCCCCAGTACGTTCTGAGTGCATGCCGTACCGCTATTCCGTAAGGATCACAGGCCCCAGAGGCGGGCGATCAAACGAAGGACGAACTCGGACATGGTGTGCACGGCCGGTCCAATGAAGGTGTAAAGCGTCGCAATGAGGTCAGCAATAGTGTGCATTGTGGCTCCTGTGATTCAAGGGGGATTTTTTCGGGGGCAATCAGTGCAGGCCTGCATTCTGAATATACTGCCCAAGTTCACCCTTGAGAAGAGCAAATTTGAATTTTTTATCACACTAAATTGAGACAGTCTGTCCTATATGTTCTGTTCATATTGCCGCTGCGCTGAAGTGGGCAGTCAGTGTTGTTTCCGGACGGCTTCCTCTTTGAGTTTTCCCTGCGAAAGTCAAAATTTCCGATCGGTCATTCCGGCGAGCCCTGATCATGGGTGACCACCACGATCGTGGTGCCGAGATCCCGGGTCAGGTTGCGCAGCAGCTCGACGGCCCGCTTCTTCCGGTCCGGCGCCGAGACACCGCTTGGACGAGTGCTGCGCGGTGATCCGTGCTTGCTTGTGAGGGCCTAGCAGGGGCCTATTTGACCGCGCCCATGGAAAGCCCGCGGACCAATTGTTTCTGCGCCAGCCAGCCGGCGATCACCACGGGCAGCGAGGCGAGTACCGAGGCGGCCGAAAGCTTCGCCAGGAACAACCCTTCGCTGGTCATCTGCGAGACCAGGAAAACCGGTACCGTGGCGGCATTGGCCGCGGTCAGGTTGAGGGCGAAGAAGAACTCGTTCCAGGCGAAAATCACACAGATCAATGCGGTTGCCGCCAAGCCTGGAGCAACCATCGGAACCAGGATGGTCCGCATCGTCTTGAGCAGTCCGGCACCGTCCATCTGGGCGGCCTCGAGGACTTCTGCCGGCACTTCCTGGAAGAACGAACGCATCATCCAGACCGCGATGGGCAGGTTCATCGAGGTGTAGAGCACGATCAGCGTGCCGACGCTGTCCAAGACTTTCAGCTGCCCGGCGATCACGTAGATCGGCATGATCACCGCGACCACGGGCAACATCTTGGTGGAAATGAAGAAGAACAGTACGTCCTGGGTCTTTTTCACCGGGCGGATGCTCAAGGCGTAAGCCGCCGGCACCGCGAGCAGGAGCACCAACACCGTGGAGACGCCGGTGGCAAGCAACGAGTTCAGGAAGTAGCTTCCGGCGCCGGCGTTCAATACCGCACCGAATTGGTCCAAGGTGGGTTCGAAGACGAACTTCGGCGGGCTGGAGGCGGCATCGGATTCCTGCTTGAACGCGGTCAGCACCATCCAGAGCACCGGCGCGAAGAAGATCAAGGCAATCAGCCAGGTCAGCGTGGTCAAGGCCGAGGCGCCGACTTTCTTCCGGCGGGCCCGGGCGCCGTCCGCGCGGTCGATCGACTGGCCGGTGCGGAGCATGGCGGTCATAGTGCGTCCTTGGTCTCGAAGCTGCGGAAGATCAGTCGCAGGGCGAAGGTTGCGATGACGATTGTGGCGATCACGGTCACGACGCCCATGGCTGCGGACTGGCCGATGTCGAAGCCGAGGAAGGCCCGCTGATAGATGTAGAAAGGCAGATTGGCACTGGCTGTGCCCGGACCCCCGGCGGTCATCAGATAGATCTGGTCGAAGGTGTTGACCACGTAGATCGCGCCGAGCAGCACGCCGAGTTCGATGTAGCGGCGCAACTGCGGCAAGGTCACGAAGGCGAACGTCTTCCACCAGCCGGCACCGTCGATCTGGGCGGCCTCGAGCACGTCTTTCGGCTGCGCCTGCAAGCCGGCGAGCACCAGGAGCATCATGAACGGCGTCCACTGCCAGACCAGGGCGATCAGGATCGATACCACCGGGTATTTCGACGTCCAGTCAACCGCCGGAATGCCGACCAGGGAGGTGACCCAGTTGACCAGGCCGAAGCTCGGGTTGAGCATCGAGACGCTCCACAGTGTGGCCGAGGCCGCCGGCATGATCAGGAACGGGGTGATCAGCAAGGTTCGGACGACGGAACGGCCGCGGAAGCTGCGGTCCAGCAGGATCGCCAAGAAGATGCCCAGGATCATTGCGACGAAGACGCAGCCCAGGGTGATCAGGATCGAGTTGAACGCGGCGCCGCGGAAGGTCGAGTTCAAAAAGATGTCGGCGTAGTTCTTCAGGAAGACGAACTGATCGCTGTCCGGGCGGAGCAGGTTCCAGTTGCGCAGCGAATACCAAATGGTCAGCAGGAACGGGATCTGGGTGACCACGATGGTGAACACCAGAGCCGGCAGCAAGGGCGCCCGCCGCCGCCAGGCTTCGGCTTTGGAATACTCGAAGCCGGACTCGTCCGGTTTGCCTGCTCGGGCCGCGCCGTGCCGTGCGGACCGGTCCCTGACCGCCGTCGTCATTTTCCAACTCCTGTTTGGTAGGACTCGCCGACCACTTGGGCGTATTGCTGAGCCTGTTCCAGGGCGTCTTCGACGCTCTTCTGGCCGGCGATCGCGGCGGAGATCTGTTGCGCGACCTGGGTGCCCAGGTCCTGGAATTCCGGAATCCCCACGAACTGGAGACCGGGGTAGGGCACTTGCTGCACCATGGAGTTTTCCTGCGAGGCGTTGTTCATCGCATTGAGTGTGGGTGCTGCGTAGGCTTGGGCGACTTTCGCATATTCCGGAATCTGGTAGGTGGACAGACGGCTGCCTGGCGGCACCCGTTCCCAGCCGATCCGGTTGCCGACCAGTTTGATGTAGTCCTTGTTCGTCATCCAGGAGATGAAGTCCCAGGCGGCGTCTTTGTTTTTCGAAGTGTTCGGGATTGCCAGCGACCAGCTGTACAGCCAGCCAGCGGAAGCGGTGTTCTTGACCGGAGCCGGGGCGTAAGCGGTCTGCCCGGCGACTTTGGAGGACTTCGGGTCCTCCACCGAGGACACCATGGCTGTGGCGTCGTACCACATGGCGGCCTTGCCCTGGCTGTACCGGGTGATGCAGTCGCCGTAACCGCTGGTCGCCGCGCCCGGTTGTCCGTAGGCGTTCAGCAGTGAAACGTAGTCGTTGACTGCGGATTTCACCTGCGGGGAATCGAGCTTGGCGTTCCAATCCTGATCGAACCACTGGCCGCCGTAAGTGTTGATCATGGTGTCCAGGGGCGCCATCACCTCGCCCCATCCGGCCAGCCCACGCAGGCAGACGCCGGCGAAGTCGTTTTTCTTGTCGTCGAGCTTCGCCGCGAACACTTTGATGTCGTCCCAGGTGGGATTGGCCGGCATGGTCAGTCCGGCTTTGTCGAAGAGGTCCTTGCGGTAGGCCACGAAGGAGGACTCGCCGTAGAACGGGACCGAGTAGAGGTTGTCCTGGTAGCTCAGCGCGTCCTTGATCGTGGGGATGAAATCATCCGGGTCATAGCCCGGAGTCTTGTCCGCGTAAGGCTGGAGGTTGCTGATCCAGCCGTTTTTGGCCCACATTTCGGTTTCGTAGTTCGAGATCATCACGACGTCGAACTCGCCGCCGCCGGTTGCCACCGAGGCGGTGATTTTTGCCCGGGCCTCGTTTTCCGGCAGCGAAACGAACTTCACGTTCACGTCCGGATAGGCCTTGCGGAAGTCGTCCTGCAGTGAGATCGCATCGTTCATCTGGGGATTGGCGACGATTGCCACCACAATGTCGGTCTTCCCGCCCGCGCTCGCAGAACAGCCGGTCAAGGCCAACGCGAGGACTGCCAAGGCGGCTGCCGCGGCCTTGAGCTTGCCGGGGGCGCGACGGCGTTGCGCTGCCGGGCGGGGGGAGAACTTCATTGGGCTACCTTCCCTGTACTTGCTCAAATGAGTATTCACTGAAGCTCATTTGTTAAGTGACTTTAGTCATATATACTCATTTGAGCAAGACCTGCTGCTCATTCGTCCGAAATATTCGCGATTTCGGTGCGACGATCCAGTAGTCGCACCTTCCACGCCCGCGTCAGAGGAAGCCATGACCGCCATCCAGCCAGACCACGAAGAGCTTTTAGCGCTGATCGGCAAGGAGTACTACCTGGACAACCTGTCCAAGGTGGACATTGCGCAGCGCTACGGGATCTCCCGGTTCCAGGTGGCCAGGTACCTCGACGAAGCCCGGGAAGAAGGGATCGTGCGGATCGAAGTGCGCTTCCCGGGCTCGGCGGGAGCCGTGGATCCGGCGCGGCTCGCCGAACGCCTGGGCATCACCCGGGTGGTGGTGGTGCGTTCGCACAACGATGAGGTGTTGCAGCGGGATCTGTTGGCCCAGGCGGTTGCCGCGGAATTGATGGCGGCGACGCGGTCCGGGATGACGGTCGGCGTTTCCTGGTCGCGCACACTGGACGTTGCGGCCCGGCATGTCACGCGGCTGCCCAAATGCGACGTCGTCCAATTGGCCGGGGCGTTGCCCGGAACCGGCAACTCGAACCCGCTGGAACTCATCCAGCGCTTGGGCCGGGTATCCGAAGGGCAGGTCTGGCCATTGTGGGCGCCGTTGGTCGTGGACAGTGCGCAAACTGCGGCCGGGCTGCGGCAGCAACCTGAAATTTCCACGGCGTTGACCAAAGCCGACTCGCTGGATCTCGCAGCGATTGCCATCGGTGCCTGGAGCCCCGGGCTTTCCACGGTCTGGGACCGGGTGGACAACCTGGTGCGGCAAGCCGGGATCGCCGCCGGCGCAGTGGCGGAATGTTCCGGTCGGCTGGTCGACGCCCGCGGCGAGTCGGTGCGCTCGGAGCTGGAGGGCCGGGTTCTGGCGGTGACGCTGGCCCAACTCAAGCGGACGCCCGCGGTCATCGCGGTGGCGCAGGGTGCGGCCCGGGCGGCGGCTGTGCGGGCCGCGATCGCCGCCGGGATCGTCAGTACGCTGGTCGCCGACGAGGAACTCGCCGCGGCGCTTTCCAGCGGGGCCAATGCGGCCGAGGAGCCGGGGCATCCGGATCGGGCCGGGCTGTCCGGCGGGGCGGGCTGAACATGGCGCAGATCGCGGTCGGCATCGATTCCTCGACCCAGTCCTGCAAAGTGCTCACCGTGGACGCGGCCGACGGGCGGGTGCTCAGCCAGGGCAGCGCCGCGCACCCGGACGGTACCGTGGTCGATCCGCGAGTATGGACCGAAGCGTTGCGTGAGGCCTGGGTGCAGGCCCGGGTGACCGATGCCGGGAAATCGGTGCTGGGCGTTTCGGCGGCGGCGCAGCAACACGGAATGGTGGCGCTGGACCGGGGGAACCGTCCGGTCTTCGATGCGCTGCTGTGGAACGACACCCGCAGCGCACCGCAATCGGCGCGGATGGTGGCCGAGCTCGGCGCGCAGGTTTGGGCGGAAACTGCGCAGGTGGTTCCGGTGCCTTCGTTCACGCTCACCAAGCTCGCCTGGCTGGCCGAGCGGCACCCGGAATCGGCGTCGCAGGTGCGACGCGTCTGCTTGCCGCACGATTGGCTCAACCTGCAGTTGGCCGGAAGCTTCAGCACGGACCGCAGCGATGCTTCCGGCACCGGCTATTTCAGCCCGGTCAGCAATTCCTATCTGCCGGAATACCTGCAGCGCTTCTTCGGCGCGGTACCCGACCTGCCCGAGGTGCTCCGGCCAGACCAGTCGGCCGGCCGCTTGATCGACGAGTGGGGCTTGCCGACCGCGGTGCTCGGCGCCGGTGCCGGCGACAACGCGGCTGCGGCGCTCGGCTTGGGCATCGAACCGGGCGATGTGGTGGTTTCGGTGGGCACGTCGGGAACCGTGTTCACCAGTGCGGCAACGCCGCCGATCGATCCGTCCGGGCAGATCGCCGGTTTCGCCGATGCCACCGGGCAGTATCTGCCGTTGTTGGCGATGATCAATTCCGCACGGATCATGAGCGCTGCCGCGAAGCTGTTGCGGGTTTCCCTGGCCGAGCTCGATGAGCTGGCATTGGCCGGCGCTGCGGATGCCGACGGCATGCTGCTGCTGCCCTACCTGGATGGCGAGCGGACGCCGAACCTGCCGGAAGCGCGCGGGACCCTGCTCGGGCTGAGTCGGGCTTCGATGACCGCGGAGAACCTGGCCCGGGCCTCGGTGCTCGGGGTGCTCAATTCGCTCGCGGACGGGGTGGCCCGGATCAAAGCCGGAGGAATTCCGGTGCGTCGGGTGCTGCTGATCGGTGGCGGTGCCAAGTCGAAGGCGTTGCGCCAGGCTGCGGCCCCGGTACTGGGCGTTCCGGTGGAAGTCCCGGCTCCGGCGGAATATGTCGCCCTGGGTGCTGCCAAACAAGCGGTTTGGGCGGCAACCGGTGAGTTGCCGGTGTGGCAGCGTCGGATCGAAGAGCGGTTCGAGCCTTCCGGCGAGTGGGGTCCCGAACTGCGCGGCCGCTATGCGGAAGCACGCAAGGCAAGCTACGGGGTGTGACCCTGCGCCACCTCGCACCCTGACCGCGGGTCGGCGTTCAGCCCAGCAGGCTCCGTACCGTGGCCCGGGCGCCGTGTTCGTGCAGGCTGTCCAGCGCGGTGCGGTACGCGGCGACGAACCGCGCGTCGTCCACCAAGTCGCCGAAAACCTCACGATCGCTGAGGAAAGCCAATTTCTCTTCCCGTTGCCGGGCGGCAGCGGACATCAGCCGGTCCTTGAGCGCATCCACGACCTCGATCGGTGCTCCCTGTTCGTCGAGGCCTTCGGCGTACCTGGCCCAGGCAGCCACAACCGCCGCGCTGCGTTCGATGTCGCCGCCCCGGGCCAGGTTGATCCGAATCACCGGCACCAGCCATTTGGGGATCCGGTCCGAGCTTTCCGCGCACAACCTGGCCAGGGTGTCCCGGACGTATTCGTTGGAGAAGCGGCTGATCAGGGTGCGCTTGTACGCGGGCAGGTCGATCCCGGGCACCGGGGAAAGCGTCGGTGTGGCTTCGCGGTCCATGTACCCGGTCAAGAACTCGACGAATTCGGGATCCTGGCATACTTCGTGCGCGTACCGGTACCCGGCGAGGTAGCCGAGGTAACCGATCGCCTGATGGCTGGCGTTGAGCAAGCGCAGTTTCATCAGTTCATAGGGCTCGACGTCGTCCACCAGTTGCACGCCGGCGTCCTGCAGCGGCGGGCGGCCGTCGGCGAAGTGGTCTTCGAGCACCCATTGTTCGAAAGGTTCGCAAACCACCGGCCATTCGTCGGTGATGCCGAAATCCGCAGTGATCGCGGTCCGGTCTTCGTCCGTGGTCACCGGGGTGATCCGGTCCACCATCGAATTGGGGAAGGGCACTTCCGCCCGCATCCAGGCGGCCAGTTCCGGGTCTTTCAATTCGGCGAAAGCGGTGAACATCTTTCGGGCCACGTCGCCGTTGCCTTGGATGTTGTCGCAGGACATCACGGTGAAAGGCCCGATGCCGAGTTCCCGGCGGCGTGCCAAAGCCGCGACGACGAAGCCGAAAGTGGTTTTCGGCAGGGCCCCGGGCTGCAGGTCGTGCTGCACATCCGGGTTCTCCGCGTCGAACTCCCCGGTGACGTGGTGGAAGTTGTAGCCCCCCTCGGTCACGGTGAGCGAGACGATTCGGATTTCCGGTGAGGCGAGTTTCGCCAGGACTTTTTCCGGGTCTTCCGGGGCGAACAAGTATTCGGTGATCGAGCCGATGACCCGGGCCTCGCGCGTGCCGTCCGGATTCTTCAGCAACAAGGTGTAGAGGCAGTCCTGGTCTTTCATGACTTGGGCCATCTTGGCATCGTGCGGCAGCACGCCGACTCCGCAGATCGCCCAATCCAGGGCCTCGCCGCGGTTCATCAGCCGGTCCAGGTACATTGCCTGGTGCGCCCGGTGGAAGCCGCCCACGCCGAAATGCACGATGCCGGTGCGCAAGGCGGAACGGTCGTATTCCGGTACTGCCAGTGCTGGGGGGAGGTCTGCCAGTGCGGCAGAATTCAGGTTCACCATGGCGGCCGTCCTTGGCGTGAAGGGTCAGTTTTCACAAACCGTATCATATGAGCACTGAAGATTTATCAAATGTGCAGGCGGTGGACGGCTATTGGAAATCCCGCGATTTCATCGGAACCATCAGCTCCAAGGGCTCGAAATGATCCGCCAAGAGATTCACTACCCCCTCGGGCGAACGTTCCAGGATGCCGCGGACCAGCAAGCCCTCGGATTCCCGGACGATCCGGCGGAAGCGCTTCCAGGCGCCTTGCGAGCAGACTACATTGACCAGCCCGGTTTCGTCTTCCAGGTTGATGAACGTGATGTTGTTCGCGGTCGAGGGCCGTTGCCGGTGGGTGACCACTCCGCCGACCAGGACTCGCCGGCCGGGCTCCGCAGTTTTGAGTTCGTTGGAACGCAACACTCCTCGTCGGTTCAACGCCGGACGCAGATGGCCCATCGGGTGGTCGCCCGGCGAAATCCCGGTGCTGTTCAGATCGGCGACGAGTTTGTCCCATTCGGAGAACGCCGGCAGCATCGGCGCCTGGTAGTTCGCAGCAGTCCCCGGCAATTGGTCTTGCCGCTCCGCCGCCGCAGGTCCGGCTTCCCAGAGTGCGGCGCGGCGGCCTTCGGCCAATGGTTCGAGGGCGCCCGCCGTCGCGAGTGCTTCCAATTGCGCCGCGGTCGGTTCCACCCTGCGGGCCAAATCCGCCAAGTCCAAGAAGTCTCCGCCGGATTCGCGTTCGGCCACGATCCGTTCGGCCAGCTCTTTGCCGATCGCTTTGATGCTGGTCAAGCCCAGTCGCACCACGAAGCCGGGATCCCGGCGATGGGCGGCGAAATCGAAGTCCGTTCCCGGGTCGAAATCCTCGACTTTGTCATGCTTTTCGCGCAGACAGGACCCCAGTCCGGACGCTGCCCGGGGCTGCGGCTGAGCAGCTGGATCCTTCGGCTCCAGCATGGCGTCCGCCCCGGAGCGCAGCACATCCGGTTCGCGGACTTCAACGCCGTGCCGCTGGGCGTCTTCCACCAGGGTCCGGGCGGAGTAGAAGCCCATCGGCTGGGCGCGCAACAAGGCCGCCAGGAAGGCCGCCGGGTAATGCAATCGCAGCCAGGCGCTCGCATAGACCAGCAAAGCGAAGCTGAGCGCATGGCTTTCCGCGAAGCCGAAACTGGCGAAAGCGGAAATCTGGCCGTAGATCCCCCGTGCGGTTTCCGGGTCGATGCCGTTCTTCGCCATCCCGGCGAAGAGTTTCTCCCGGATCGATTCGATCTTCTCCTCACCGCGTTTCGAACCCATGGCCCGGCGCAGCAGATCGGCGTCCTGGGCATCGCAGTTCCCCACGGCAACCGCCATCTGCATGAGCTGTTCCTGGAAAACCGGCACCCCGAGGGTGCGCTTGAGCACCGGAACCAAATTGGGATGGGCATAGGTTTCTGCTTCGGTTCCGGCTCGGCGGCGCATATAAGGATGTACCGCTCCGCCCTGGATCGGCCCGGGCCGGACCAGGGCCACTTCGACCACCAGGTCGTAGAACTCACGCGGTTTGAGCCGAGGCAGCATGCCGATTTGGGCCCGGCTTTCCACTTGGAAGACGCCGATCGAATCGGCCAGGCAGAGCTGGTCGTAGACCGCGGGTTCCTCTTTCGGCAGAGTCGCCAAGGTCCACTCTTCGCCGCAGGATTCTTTGACCATCTCGAAGCAGTACTGCAGGGCGGCGAGCATGCCCAGGCCGAGCAGGTCGAACTTCACCAGGCCCATATAGGCGCAATCGTCCTTGTCCCATTGCAGGACCGTGCGTTTGTCCATCCGGGCATTTTCGATCGGACAGATTTCGCTGACCGGCTGATCGGTGAGCACCATGCCGCCGGGGTGGATGCCCAGGTGCCGCGGGAATTTCGAAATCTGCTCGGCCAGATCCATCACTTCGGCCGGAATGTCGTTCTCCGGTTTGGCTCCGGGCAGTTGGCCGTAGGGGTTTTCCAGCTGTTTCGACCAGGCGTCCTGCTGGCCCGGGGAGTAGCCCAGGGCTTTGGCCATGTCCCGGACCGCGAACTTCGGCCGATAGCTGACCACATTGCTGACCAGGGCGGCATTGCGCCGGCCGTAGGTGTCGTAGACGTGTTGGATCACTTCTTCGCGGCGTCGGGCGTCGAAATCGACGTCGATATCCGGCTCTTCGTCCCGGGTCACGTTCAAAAAGCGCTCGAACGGCAAATCGTAGAAAATCGGGTCGATCGCGGTGATGCCCAGCACGTAACAGACCGCGGAGCTGGCTGCCGAGCCCCGGCCCTGGCAGAGGATTCCTTTTTCCCTGGCGAAATCCACGAGCTCTTTGACGATCAGGAAGTAGCCCGGGAAGTCTTTCTGCTCGATCACGTCGAGTTCTTTTTCGATCCGGGTTCGCTGTTTTTCGGTCAATTCCGGATACCGGAGGGCGGCGCCTTTCCAGGTTTCTTCGCGCAGGTGGCTCATCTGGGTATGCCCGTCCGGCAAGGGGAGTTTCGGCAGCCGGGGTTTGGCTTTGATCAGCGGGAAGGCCAGTTCGTCGGCCAATTCCACGGTGTGCCCGACGGCGCCCGGGAACCGGGCGAAGCGTTGCGCCATCTCAGCGCCGCTGCGCAGGAATGCCTGCGGCCCGGCCGGCAGCCAGCCGTCCATGTCGGCGAGCGAACGGCGGGCCCGGACCGCGGCGAGTGCTGCGGCTACCCGGTGTTCTGCGGGAGTCGCGTAATGCACGTTGTTGCTGGCGATCGTGGCGAAACCATTCCGGCTGGCAAGCCGGTCCAAGAGGTCGTTGTGCCCGCTGTCCTGCGGGTTGCCGTGGTCGTAGAGTTCGACCAGAACCCGGTCTTGGCCGAAGAGGTCGGCGAGCCGGCCCAGCTCGCGTTGTGCGGCCCGGCCATCGTCGTCGTTGCGCAAATCTTCGGCAAGCGCGCGCCGGACTGCGCCCTTGCGGCAGCCGGTGAGCACGAACCAGTCGCCGCCGGCTTGGCCGGCAAGCGCTTCGAGGTCGTAGACCGGGCGGCCTTTTTCCGCGCCGTGGGCCAGCTGGCCCTGCGTGATCGCGCCGGAAAGCCGATGGTAACCGGAGGTGCCGCGGGCCAGGATCAGCAAATGGTCGCCTTCCGGATCGGCCTCGCCATTCTGCGGTTTGCTCAGTCCGAGCGACAGCTCGGCTCCATAAACGGTGCGCAACTCCGGGTAATCCTCTGCTGCCTCGGCCAGCTGGGCGGCGCCGTAGAAGCCGTCGTGATCGGTCAACGCGAGGCCGTGCAGCCCGAGCCTGGCGGCTTCCCGGACCAGTGCCCGGGGTGTGGAAGCTCCGTCCAGGAAGCTGAAGTTCGAATGCGCGTGCAACTCGGCGTAAGGCGCGACCGGTCCGGCCGGCGGCGGTACTGGTGCGGATGCCGGCCGTTCGCGTTTCCGACTGGTGGGCGAATCGTCGATCCGGGGTTTCGCCTCCGGTTCCGGGCCGGCTTTGCCGGAGAGCGCCCGGTTGAAGTCGGCCCAGTGCATGGGCGGGTTATGCCAGCCCATGGCAGGTCCTCGCGGTATCCGCTGCGGGGCTCGGCGCTTCAGTCATAACGGGCCTCCGCAGACCACCGGCCGTCTTTGAGCAGGAGCAACCACGCCGCGTTCGCGCTGTCCAGGACTTGGAAACGGTACAGGCATTCGCCGGCGGGCTCCCACCAACGTTCGTGGACCGGCCAAGGACCGGCCCAGGCCTTGACCAGCCGGGGTACGCCGGAGAGCTTGCTTTCGAACTCCGCGGCGTCCGTTGCCGGAGGCGTGAAGAACGCAGGTTCGGCAGAAAGTTGCAGGCGTTCATCGACCTGGATTGCCGCATTGTGCCGATCTGCCACCTGGACTTCGGGCGGCTCGCGGAACAAGGTCGCCGGTGCCGGGCCGGGAAGCGCGCCCGGCCAGGGTTTGCGGTGGTCTGCGGCCAGTTCGGACAAGGGCTTTTCGGGTGAATCGCCCCAGGGGATGAGCACCCTGCGCCGGGCCAGCATCCGGCCGCCGGTGAGCGCCGCAGTGAGCACCGCACCGTGGCCGAGCATGCTCTGGACCCGGGAGAGGCCATGGTGGACTTGTTCCTCCGGTCCGTTCCCCCAGAGCCCCTGGCCATGGTGGCTGATGCTGTCCGTTTTCTCCGGGCTGATCCGGAGGCTGCTGATTCCGGAACCGAACTGCTGTTTGCCAGGGGCGTGGCCGGCATCGCCCTGGAGCTGCCAGCGGACCCGGTCCAGAACGTCGTCGGCATCGAAAAACCGGGGGTGCTTCCACACCCGCTCGGCATGTCCGCCGGAGTCGTCGTGCACCTGTACCCGTAGCTCAGTGCAGACCAAGCCGGCTTCGGTGAGTCCGTCGATGAAGCGCTCGGCCGAAGTCTTGAACGCGAACGCCACCTGGTCCACACGCTCCAGCGGTGGTTCGAAGTCGAGTGCGACGTCCAGGCGGACCGCCGGGGCACGTGGCACCACGCCGCGCGGGTCGAGGCCGCGGGCCAACAGGTGTGCCTGGGCGCCGTCGGGCCCGAAGCGGTTGCGCACGTTCAGCGGAGCCAGTGCGGCGAAGTCCCCCAAGGTCTTCAGACCCAGATTCTCCAGCAGGATGGTCAGCGCGGGTTGCTGCAAGGCGTCGAGACTGATGCTGGCCAGGAATTGCGCCGAGGCGCCGGGCTGGATGATGCGTACCCGGTCGGTGCGCCGGGCGGCCTGTTCTGCGGCGAAAATGCCATCCGCGATGCCGATTCTTCCGGATGCTGCGGCGAGGGCTTCCACACTGCGCAAAAGCACCTCGGCCGCGTGGTGCTCACTGCCGAAATAGCGGGCCGGCCCTTTGGCGCGTATCGCGCAGCTGCCGGGATCGAGCAACTGCACACCGGGCATGATCTGCTCCACCGCGGCGATGATGGGCTCGAACGCCCGTTTGTCCACCACTGGGTCGTAGGGGAAGACCTGCAGCGCCGGGCATCGGGACTGGGCTTCGCGCAATCGCAGGCCGGTCTTCACGCCGGAGCTGCGGGCGGCTGCGGAGCAAGCGAAAACTTGTCCTTGATGGATCAGGGCAATCGGACCGGCGGGCTCGGCACCGTATTCGTTGACCGCGGCGGCAGCCGACCAGTCCGGAAACTGGAGCACCATGGCCCGGGTCGCGTCGATCATGCGTTCACCGCAGTTTGCAACTCGAGCTGTTCCGGCGCCGCAGGCTGATCGGGCCGGTCGGCCGGGTTGCGGTCTGCGTTGATTCGCAGCTCGCCCTGCCGGACCTGCCCGCTGCGCCAATGGGCCGACACGGCCATGGCCCGTCCGTTCAGCACTCCGTAGCCTTCGCCGAGCCCGTCCCAGCGTTCTTCGCCGAGGCGCAGTTCCGCCTCGGCCTGTGGCCAAGCCCGCATGGCGACCACGACGCATCCGCGTTGCCTGATCCGGGCGGAGAGCCGCGCGGCTTGGCTGCTGGAAACCGAGCCGGGGGCGCGGAGCAGGAGTACTCCGACGACGTCGACCAGGGCTGCGGAGACCGTGAGCCATTGGTCCCCGGGTTCGGGGACCAGGACCAGCCGGGCCAAATCGATGCCCAGCTGGGCTGCTGCTTCGATGCCGAATTCCGGCATTCCGAGTACGGCGCACCAAGCTCCCGCGGCCGAAGGCCCGGCCAGCATCGCCATTGCCAGGGTGCTGGATTCGGCAACGCTGTAGGTGGCTCCGCGCTGCAAGCCCCCGTGGGGGAGCAGCCGGCCGAGCGCCGGGTAGGTGGGAAGCAAACGGCTGCCGAGTCCGGACTTTTCCAGCTGTTTGATCTTGGTGCGCAAATCATGGATCTGCGGCACGACGGATAGCGTGTTGTCCCGGCGTGTCGTACCGGGAAAATACTCCGAACGTGCTATCGAGGTCATGAATCCATGTTCGAATATATTTTCTAATAAGTCAATCGGGATGACCGGTAGATCTTCCATTCCAGCAGGCCGTACTGACAGAAATGCAATTGACAGATACCTGTCAATTGCAACAGAATGGTCGCCATGGACGCATTGCCTGATGAGCCGCCGGGCACTCCGGCAGCCAGCACCCGGCCGGCCGGCATCGCACGTTTGATCGTCTCGGTTGCCCGGCTGGACCCGGCACTGGTTTTCTACCGCGATCTATTGGGACTCCCGGTGCGCCGCCGGTCCGGGGATTTCGTCTGGTTGGAAACCGGCGACGGGGTGGAGTTGCTGCTCCACCAGCGGCCGAGTGCGGCCAGCGACGCCGCGGTGTCGATCGGCTTCGGGATAACCGGACTGGACGCCGTGGTGCGGCGTTGGATTGCGCTCGGCGGCGCAGTCATCGACCCGCCGGCGGCACAGCCCTGGGGGGAGCGGATGGCGGTGCTCCGCGATGCCGATGGGCACGTCGTCTGCCTCTGCGAGCTCTGAGGCCCGCTGGTCCGGCCTAGGTTAGGTTGCAACCCGGAGGCATTAGGCTGGCAAGATGCTGCGCGTCGCTTTCGTCCCCGGAGTCAGCCCGGACAAATGGTTCCGGCGCTGGGTCGAGCGGCATCCCCGGACGCCGATCGAAGCGGTTCCGGTGCGCGTCGAAGAGCAGCGCGAGGTGCTGTTCGACGGTCGGGCGGATCTGTGTTTCGTGCGCCCGCCGGCGGATCTGCCCGGGTTCAAAGACGGGCTCCACCTGATCCCGCTCTACCTCGAAACCGCGGTGGTGATCGCGCCCAAAGACCATGCGGCGACGGTTTTCGACGAGTTGCTGCTCGCGGACCTGGCCGAGGAGACCATGCTCGATGCAAGCAGCGTCCCGGGGCACAGCGGCACCGAAGCGTTGCTCGATCTGGTGGCTGCCGGCGTCGGCCTCTATCTCTTGCCGCAGTCCGAAGCGCGGCATTTCAACCGCAAGGAACTCCGGTTCCGTCCGGTCACCGATGCTCCGGAGTACCCGGTGGGCATCGCCTGGCGGCAAGAACGCGAGGAGCCCGAACTCGAGGAATTCATCGGGATCGTGCGTGGCCGGACCGCGAACAGCTCCCGGGACGCCCAAGCGGTGCCGGTTCCGAAGCAGCCGGCGCGCAAGCCGCCAGCCAGGCAGTCTTCGACGGCAGCCAAGCGTAAACCGCAGAACCAAGCCCGACGCCGGCCGGGCAAACGCCGTTAAGCGCTCATATTTTCAGCGCCGACCATCCAGGCGTATTGCTCGACCTTCTCTGTGATCGCATGCAACAGGTCTGCCGAGGTGGGGTCTTCAGCATCGACGGCGTCGTGCACCCGGCGCACGGTCGCCGCGACGGCGTCCAAACGCTCGACCACCAAGTCCACCGCCTTGCTGGTATCCACCAGCCCAGACGGGAAGGCGGGCAGCGAGGTGCTCGCGGCAACCGTGGCCGTCCGGCCGTCCGGGACCGCGTGCAGGGCACGCATCCGTTCCGCGATAGTGTCGGAGAATTCACGCGCTTCGGCGATGACCTCATCGAGTTGCAGGTGCAGATCGCGGAAGTTCTTGCCGACGAT
This sequence comes from Arthrobacter russicus, assembly GCF_031454135.1. NCBI lineage: Bacteria > Bacillati > Actinomycetota > Actinomycetes > Micrococcales > Micrococcaceae > Arthrobacter > Arthrobacter russicus. The sequence continues at coordinate 2,035,758 of NZ_JAVDQF010000001.1, read as the reverse complement.
GTTCCAGTGGGCTTGTTTTCCCTGGAGGTGCAGTTCGATCAGATCGACGAGGACGGTTTGCAGGTTCGCACTCAGGGTTTCAGAGGCTTGCATGCGGATGCTCCTTTTCGCTCGGAGAGGTTCTTGCCCTTCGAGAGTATGCCCGAGCGCCGACAGGTTCAACCCGATCCGCCGGCGATGCGGCCGATCGCACCGCCGGCAGACCCGCAACTGCCGCTTAGGATCCCGCGACGCCCGAGGTCTTGGTGATCCAGCTCAGGTTTTCCGAGATCGAGGCGTGGTCATTGCGGTAACGGGTGAAATCCGAAGGGTTCGGTTTCGGCAGGATGCTCGAGGTGGAGAGCACGCCGACCAATTTCCCATTGACCACCAGCGGCCCGCCGGAATCCCCGCTGAGCGTGTGCCCGCTCTGCGATTGGGTGGTCACGCTCACGCCGTTGTAGGTGTCTTTGCCTTTGCCCAGGACTTTCACATCGGCAGTCTTCAACTGCGGCGATCCGGTGTTCGCGCCTTCGGTTTCATCGCCCCAGCCGAAGACCTTGGCGGCGCTCCCGGTCGCCGGGAAGCTGCTGGCGAGCCCGATGTATGTGCCCACGTGCGCCGAGGAGAGCTTGAGCAGCAGCACGTCGTTGTTCGTCGGCGAAGGGTAGCGGGCGGCCACCGTGCGCACGGTGCCGCCGGAGCCTTGGTTTGTCGCATCGAAGCGGACTGACTTCAAGGACGAACTGTTGCAGTGTTTCGCGGTGATCACCCACTCGGCGGAGATCTGGCTTCCGGTGCAGCGGATGTCGGTCCCGGTGCTGTCGAACGAGATCTGGGCGGCATAGGGGGCGGCCGAGATGTCGACGTAGGCTCCACCGCCGATCCGCGGGGAAACCGTGCCGCCGTCGGTGACCGGCGCGGCGTGGGCGGCGCCCACGGGGACGAGAAGGGTTGCGGCCAGCGCGGTGCCGGCGAGCAGGCGTTTGATGTTCACAATGATTCCTTCGCTGAGGAACCGGCGATGGCACAGCAACTCTGCTTCCCCATGGCCGGTTCCAGGGCTAATGGGTGGACTCTAACCCTTTCAACCAGATCCAAAAACTCTGGAAGATGACTGGGTTTTCCCTGACTGCAACCTGGATTGGCCTGTGCATCCGGAAACCTGTGCATCCGGCGAACCCCGGGCTTGGGGTCAGTGCGTGTCCGGTAGCGGCCGCCGGGCCATGAAGGCCGCCACGACGGCTCCGGAAACGTTGTGCCAGACCGAGAACACGGCGGCCGGCAGTGCGGCCAGTGGAGAGAAATGCGCGGTGGCCAAGGCCGAGGCCAACCCTGAGTTCTGCATGCCGACTTCGAAGGCCAGGGCCCGGCGGGCCTTGGCGTCCAGGCCGCCGAGTTTGCCGGCCAGGTAGCCCAGGCTCAGGCCGAAGCCGTTGTGCAGCACGACGGCGAGGAAAACCACGGCTGCGGCGCTGGCCAGTTTCGCTGCACTGCCGGCCACCACGACCGCCACGATGAGCGAGATCACCAAGGCGGAAAGCCAGGGCAGGGCCGGCAGGACTGCGGCGACGAACCGCTTCAGGAAGAGCCGCACGAGCAGCCCGGCGATCACCGGCAAGAGCACCGTGATCGCAATGTCCAGCATCATTGAGCCGGCGTTGATGTTCAGGAACGAGCCGGCGAGCAGCAGCATCAGGGCCGGGGTGACCAGCGGTGCCACCAAGGTGGAGACCGTGGCCACCGCCACCGACAATGCGACATCGCCTTTGGCCAGGTAGGCCATCACGTTCGAGGCGGTGCCGCTCGGCGCGCAGCCGACCAGGATCACCCCGGCAGCCAGCATCGGGTCCAACTGCAGTACCGTGGCGATCAGCCAGCCGGCACCGGGCATGATCACGTAATGCGCCACCAGGCCGAGTGCCACCGCCCAGGGCCGGCGGACCACCGAGGCGAAGTCCGGCGGGGTCAGGGTCAGCCCCATGCAGAACATCACCGCACCGAGCAGATAGGGCACCGCCGGCGCGATCGGGGTGAAAGCGCCCGGGAGCAGGAACCCGAGCACTCCGGCCAGGACGACCAGCAGCGGGAAGACCGTCACCGCGATCCGGGCGCGGCGTTGTTCGCGGACTTCGGCATTCGGGGCGGTCGTTGCTTCAGGCATTCGCCTATGTTTTCACTGATCCGCGGCGATTGCCGCTCCCGGGCCGAAGGTTACGCCCGGTTGGCCGGGGCCGGCCCGAAGCGCAGCCCGCGGACCACCGGATCCGAGGCGGCAAGCGCACTGGCGACGAATTCAGCGGTTCCCAGCTGCTTCGGGTCGATCCATTCCTCGATCCAGTCGGCCGGAAGGCAGAGCGGGGTGCGCGGATGGATCTGCGCGACGTCGCCGATCGCGGGCCGGGTCAGGATCGTGGTGGTCAAATGCCAGCGTTCCGGATCGGTTTCGGGTTTCCTCGGGTCCGCCCACCAGGAATAGAGCCCGGCGAAAAAGAGCGGGCCTTCCGGCGCTTGCACGAAATGCGGGGTTTTGGTCTTCCCCTCGGTCTGGGTTTCGAAGTATCCGCGGGCCGGCAGCACTGCGCGCTGCCGTTTCACCGGTCCGCGGTAGGAGGCCAGTTCGGTGACCGTTTCGCTGCGCGCGTTGAAGGTCGGGTGTTTTCCGCGCAGCTCTTTGGCGAACGACGGCGTGAGCCACCACTGCGCGGCCTCGGCCCGGCGTTGCGTGGGGCCTTCGGGATCTTTGCGGTCCACGAGCGTCTCGATCAGGATCGGTACCGGGTCGGTGGGTCGGAAGACCTGTTCGGCCTGCCAGCCCGGGCGCCAATCGTGCGGGGATTGTCCGGTGGCGAGCACGAACTCGATGATCATGTCGTTCACTTCGGCGTCGATGGCATATCTTCCGCACATCTGCCCAGTATGCCCCTCGGCTCAGGATTCCGGAACGGAGCCGGTGCGGAAATGCCCGGAAGCCTCGATCCGCGAAGTGTGACCGGAGTCATATTTCGTCGTTTGGCGAGGAGATTCAACAGCATTTCTAATGCTTGACTTAACCGGTTCAGTGAATTTTCCAGCGGGCAATCGACTGCCCGCTAACGAGCATAAGAACTTCTGCTCAGATCCGGTCCGGCGTCCAGGAGATTTTCAGTTTCATGAAATCGAATCTCTGCAACGCGCTCAACCGGAGGCGTTTGCTCCACCCAACCACCCAGCCGCGGCCCGGCTTGAGCCGAACGCGGCCCGGAACCTCCTTGAAGGAACGCAATGAATCATTTGCACGGAAAGGCCGCAACGCTTTTCTTGGTTTCCCTGATGTCCGCGGCAAGCCTCGGTGTGGGGGCCGGAGCGGCCAGCGCCGCCGATGCGACACCCAATGCGCTCGCCGCGGAGAGCGCCGCCAGCCCGGCCCTGTCGACGGCGTTGGCCGCGGTTTCTTCGGCCGCCAAGTCGCCTTTGTCCCCGCTCGCCGCAGATGTCCGGGCGCAGTTGGGCAGCAACTCGAAGGTCATCGAGGCCGACGGCGGGGTCCCGGTCGAGATCTCGGTTTCGCCGGGAAGGCTGCAGAACGCCGCGCAGAGCCTGCGCAAACTCGGCCTGGGCGACCTGGAGCTGGTTGCGGACGGCCCATTGCCGTCGATCCGGACCACCGCCACCGCGCAGCAACTCGCGGCGATCGCCGCAGTCTCCGGCGTGCGCAGGGTCGCGCCCGCCAACTGGGGCCAGTCCACCGACGTCGGCGCTGTGGACTCGCAGGGCGATGCCGTGGTCAAGGGGCCGGAAGCCCGGGCCACCACGGAGGCCCAGCCGGTATCGGCGAACGGCGCGGGCGTCTATGTGGGGGTCATTTCGGATTCCTTCAACCGCAAAACCGTCCAGGTGGATGACCCGGACAATCCGGGGAAGAAGAAAACCGTTTCCGGGCTCGAAGCAGCACAGGGGTCGGGAGATTTGCCGGCCACGGTGAATATTCTGAACGAAGGCCCGGCCAACGGCACCGATGAAGGCCAGGCGATGGCGCAGATCATCTACGATGAGGCGCCGGGCATCACCCAGATGGCGTTTTCTTCGACCTCGAACGGTGGCAAAGCCGCCGCGATCAACCGGCTGCGCAACGCCGGTGTGAAGGTGATCGCGGATGATATCTACAGCATCACTGATCCGGTTTACCAAGACGGTGCCAGTGCCATTGCAGCGAAGAACGCGATCAGTGCCGGCGTGGTCTATGTGGCCTCGGCCGGCAATCGGGGCGGAAATTCCGCTTTCGAAACCGCGCCGGCATTCGTCGCGGACCCGAACAAGCCGGAAAAAGATCCGGCGCACCCGGTGAACCCGGAACTCGAAGACTTCGGCAACGGCGTGACCACCAAGAAGATCGCGACGGTTCCGGACGGCGGCTCGGCGTACTACGACCTGCAATGGAAAGAGGCCTGGGGTGCAGCGCAGAGCGATCTGGGTCTGCGCCTGGTGAACGCCAAAGGCGTGCCTTTGGCGACGACCTCGGTCAGCGATGACAACAATGTGACCTCCGGGATCCCGCAAGAGGGTGCCGGCTACGCGAACAACACCGGCCGCCCGGTGGACGTCTATGCGCAGATCACGCATAAGCGTGGAACTCCGGTGCCAGCGTTGTTGCGCTTGCGGTCGAACAAGGATTTCGTGGCCGGGTTCGGCAACGCGATCACGGTCAATGCCGGAGTCTCCTCGGTCAGCGGAGTGATCGCCGCAGCGGCTTCCGACTGGTCCACGCCGACCGTTCCGGAGTCTTTCAGTTCGCGTGGTCCGGTGACCCACTACTTCGACCAGGACGGTGCTGCTTTGGCGAACCCCGAAGTGATCAACAAGCCGGATGTGATGGCCCCCGACGGGGTGGCCACCACGGTGAGCGGGTTCAGCGCCTTCTACGGGACCAGCGCTGCCGCACCGGCGACCGCCGGCGCGATCGCGCTGGCTTTGACGGCCTACCCGACGGCGACTCCGGCGCAGATCAAGACCTGGATCACTTCCGGGAATGCGACCACTCCGGCGGACGCCGGTTATGCCGCAAGCCGGGTCGGTTCCGGGTTGATCCAGGCCGATTTGCTGGTGGGATTGGCCAGGGCGCAAGCCGCCGCCGATGCGGAAGCTGCCCAAGCGGCCGCGGAGCAGTAGCCGGACGGCCAGGACTGAGCCGGTGGTCGGGCGGGGTTCCCATCCGGCCACCGGCTCAGCCCGGTGGTCACTGACCGGCGGTATTCCGGTAGCTCTGCATCTGCCGCGACCGCCGCTGCAGGCTTTCCCGCCGGCCTTCGTCTTCGGCGGCAGTGAGTTCGATGTGCGCCGGGCCGTAGCGCCAGAGCAGCAGGTCGTCGAGCAGCCGGTCCGGCCCCGGGGAGTAACGGTGGTCCAGCGCGGTGCGCACATGCGAAATCGATTCGGATTGCAGCAGTGCAGCCAAGTCGACCGTGCGGTTCAGCCCGTGCGCGGCCAGGAGTTCGGCCGCCCAGCCCCAATCGTCGTCGGACTTGCGGTCCACGTGCGGCAGCAGCGTCTGCCAGATTTCCTTGATCCGTTCCGGGCTGAGCGGCAGCGCGCCTTCGCCGTCCTCGTCCCAGAAGCTGGTGACCGTTTCGTAGCGGTCGTGCAGTTCGGAAAAAGTGCTTTCAACGGTTTCCAGCATGGCTGCGGTGGCGGTGAACTGGCGGTCGAAATAAGGGCTCCAGGCACGCCGATCCTCGGCTTTGAACCGGATGTCATGCTCGATTTCGCTCCAAGCATGGGCGAAGACCGTGCGGATCTGGCATTCGAAGAGGTAGCTGCCGTTGGGCTTCGCATTCGGGTCCAGGGCTTCCTGATAGGCCCGCACCGCGTCATTCTGGATGGTGCGCAGGATCAGATGCCGGCTCGAATAGCCGTAGGTGCCCGATTCGATCGAGCCGATGTCCTTTTCCCGGTCGCCGCGGCAATCGAAGACCGCTCGCTGCCGCTTGATCAGATTGGCTGCGGTGGCATTCTCGCTAGGCAAGGTGGTGATCACCCGGACCCCGACCACATCGATCAGGTTCCGCAACGGGTCCGGGAACTGCAGGGTTTGCTCCCCGTCGGCTTCCAAAACCCGGGAAGCCTTTTCCCGGAAGGATTCAACCGTCTTGGTGCGGCTGGAGACGAAAAGCGGCTTCACTTCGGCGTCGTCGAACATCGCCCGGATCCGCGCCTCGACATCCGCAGTGACGGCTTCGAGCGCAGGCCGGACCCGCTCGTATTCGGCGACGTTCGCGGCAACCGAGAGTTGCAAGTGCTCGTCGAGCCGATCCCAATGGTTGGTCATCACTGATCCCCTTTCAGTCGGAGCCTAGCACTGGCCGGGGACGGAATCCGGCCGCTCAGTGTTCTTGTGCAAAACCGCCGTAAGGCTGCAGCGGAATGAGCTGGAACCGGGACATCCCGGCTTTCGCCAACGGCAGCGAATCGACGATATCCTGTGCGGCTGCCGCATCCGGGGCTTCCAGCGTGAAGCAGGCCCCGCGAACATCCCCGCGCAGCCAGATGCTGCGCACTTTGCCCTCAGCGTACAGGCGACGGATGGTGTTCGTCTCAGCCGGGAGGAAAGGTTCGAAGTCCGGCAGGTCGTAGCCGGTCAAATCGCGCTCCGAGAGCACCCGGAATTCCATCTTCGGAGCCTAACACCGGGCCCGGCGATTAGGATCAGTGCCGTGAGGGCTTCACGATGACGGTATCCCGGCGGATCTTCCTGGCTTCGGCCGGGCTGCTCGCGGCCGGCGGCTGCGCCGCGGGAAGCCCCTCGGCAAAGGAGTCCGGAATGTGGAAAATCAGTTATGGCGAGGATGCCAGCCAATACGGCGAGTTGTCGTCGCCCGAGGGGGCCGGGCAGCGCGCCGGCGTCGCGGTGGTGATCCACGGGGGGTACTGGCGGGCCCGGTACGGTGCTGAATTGGGCCGTCCCCTGGCCGCTGATCTGGCGGCGCACGGCGTCACGGTGTGGAACCTGGAATACCGCAGGGCCGGGAACGGCGGCGGCTGGCCGCAGACTTTCGACGACGTTTCGGCCGGAATCGACAAACTGGGCGAGCTCGGCGTGGACACCTCGCGAGTGGTGCTCGTGGGCCATTCGGCGGGCGGCCACCTGGCGGTTTGGGCGGCTGGACGCGGGAAGCTGCCGGGGCGGGCCCCGGGCGCCGCGCCGAAAGTGCCGGTAACCGCCGTGGTGAGCCAATCCGGCCTGCTGGACCTGAAAGCCGCCAGGGAATTGAACTTGAGCGACGGCGCGGTGCGCAACCTGCTGGGCGGCTCGCCCGATGACGAACGCTACCGGCTGGCCGACCCGATGCAGCAGCTGCCGCTGGGGCTGCCGGTGTACGCGGTCTATGGGGAAGCCGATGACACCGTGCCGCCGCAATTGTCCATGGATTACGCGGCGGCAGCGCAGGCGGCCGGCGATCCTGCCGAACTCATCGCAGTGCCCGGGGACCACTTCGCGCTGATCGATGTTACGACGCCCGCCTGGGCGAAGTGCCGCGAGCTGACTCTGGCAGCGCTTCGCTAATCATTCGGTCGTGCCGCTTTCCGACTGACTTGGGCGCAGTTGAGCAGGGTGTTTCGTCTGCTGACCCTGCTCAACTGCGCCCAAGTGCCGCCTTATGATTCGATTCGAGCCAGCGCTGCTGCTGCCCGCTCGCGGTAGGGCTTGGCGTCCAGCAAGGCCAGAACTTCGTCCAGCACCCGGCTCAACGGCACGCTCATCTCCGCCTCGAGTTCCCGAGCCAGAATCGAGGTCATCCGCCATTCCCGTTCCAGAACCGGCATGATTTCCCAGGCGGCCGGAGTCAGCCGCACGATCCGGGACCGGGCATCGGTGCCTTTCTCGCTGCGGACCAGGCCGTCGCGCAACAGCTGGGCGACGGTCTGGCTCATCGCCGAATGGCTCACCCCGACGGCCGTTGCCAAATCCCGGATCGGCTGGCCGTCCCGGGCCTCCAATACTTTCAGCACCGGGGTGTAGCGTGGCCGGAAGCCCGGCAGGCCCAGGTCTGAATACAGCTCCGCCAGCCCGCCGTCGAGCAGGTCTTGGACTTGTTTGAGCCGAGTGCCTATGAGATCTGCGGACTCCATGCCTAAACTATAACAGCACTGTTACAGTTATCAGGAGAGCCCATGGAACGTTACCCGGACATCGAACCGTACGACGCCGGCATGATGGACACCGGCGACGGGAACCGGATCTATTGGGAAGTCAGCGGCAACCCGGAGGGCAGGCCCGTTCTGGTGCTGCATGGCGGCCCCGGTTCCGGAAGCACCCCCGGCGGCCGGCGGAACTGGGATCCGGAGAAATACCGGATCGTGCAGTTGGACCAGCGCAACTGCGGCCGCAGCCGGCCGCTGGCCAGCGATCCGTCCCTCGACCTGGGCAACAACACCACCGAGAAGCTGATCGCGGACCTGGAGCAATTGCGTGAGTTGCTCGGCGTGGACCAATGGGTGCTGTGGGGCGGCTCCTGGGGCGTCACCTTGGCTCTCGCCTACGCCCAGGGCTACCCGGAACGGGTGCGGGCGATGATCCTGGTCTCGGTCACCATGACCCGGCGTTCCGACGTGCATTGGCTGGCGCACGAGGCCGGCCGGTTTCTGCCGGAGGAATGGCACGCTTTCCGGGCCGGGGTTCCGGAGGCAGAACGCGACGGCGACTTGGTCGCGGCCTATTACCGGTTGCTGCACGAAAGCGGCGATCCGGTGATCCAGCGCAAAGCCGCCCGGGACTGGTGCCGTTGGGAAGACGCCTTATTGTCCCTGGAGCCAGGAGCGGAGCCATACGAGCGGTTCGAAGATCCGGATTTCCGGATGCTCTTCGCCCGCCTGGTCACCCACTACTTCCATCATGCGGCTTGGCTCGGCGACGAGCAGCTGCTCGACGGCGCACCCCGGCTCGCCGGCATCCCGGGAGTGTTGATCCATGGCCGTTTGGACATCAGCGGCCCGGCGGACGTGCCCTGGTTGCTGGCCCGGGCCTGGCCCGGGGCGGAATTGCATCTGGTCCCGGAGGCCGGCCACCGGGGAAGTTCGAAGACCTCGGAACTCATTCTGGCAGCAGCGGAACGGTTCGCTGAGCTCTGATCATGGCTTCGGATTCATTTCTCGGGAAACGCCGGCGTGTCCACGGAGCAGCTGACTGTGCCGCCCGGGCTCCCGGTCTGCCGGGCCAGTTCCCGCGACGCGTCCAAGAGGATCCGGCAGCTGGCGGTGCTGCCCGGCTGCGCAGTCGCGGTGATTCCGGCGCGCTTCTGCGCGGTGATCTGGACCTCCGTGGTCCAGCTCGCCGGAACCCCGGGGCCGGCCGCGGGATCGGTCCGGACTTCGGCCTCGCTGACGTCGGCGGAGTCTTCGCCGCGGGCGGGTGCGGCGGCATAACTGATCGAGCTGAGCCGATCATCCGTGGGGCCGGTGACCGTGACTTCATACGTTATCGCCCAGGTATTGGCGGTCTGCTTGCTCAGGAACACCGCGCCGGCCACGATGGACACCGCACCGGTGGCCAGCACCGCGCCGATGATCGTGGTGGACAACCAGCGATTCGCCGGCTGCCGCTCCGGAACTGGGCTTCCGGGCACGGGAAAGACACTCATCCCAGCACTATGGCACGCCGGCCGGCCGGGAACATCGGCCCATGGGTTGAACCGGTCCGCCAACGGGTCCTCCGCGGGGCGGATCTTCCGCAGGAGTTTGGGCCGCGCCGCCCGCAGTGACTAGCATCAGGAACCGTGCGGACATGACGGCCGCAGCAGACGGGGGATGCACGGTGGGCTTTTGGATCTGGTCGGGTGGCGTGGCCTTGCTGATCGGCGGGCTGGCCTTCGTGCTCTGCTTCATCCCGATCCTGGTCTGGCAATACCGCAGGTTCGGCCGGCCCAGCCCGGCCCGGGTAGTCGGCGCCGCCGCAGTGGGCGTTTACGGGGCGGCTTTGGTCTCCTACACGATGCTGCCGTTGCCGCAAACTTCTCCGGGGTGGTGCAGTCGGCTCCCGGACAAAACTCCGCAGCTGGTTCCGTTCCATTTTCTCGAGGTAGTCGGGCGCGAGCTCTCCGGCGGGCCGCCATGGGGCATCCTGAGCAACTTCTACGCGCTCCAGGTCGTTTTCAACGTGCTGCTTTTCGTCCCGTGGGGGATCATCATGCGGCGCTACTTCTCCCGCGGGTTCCTGGTCGCCGTCGCCAGCGGTTTCCTGGTCTCGTTGACCATCGAAGCGACCCAGTACACCGGGATCTGGGGTGTGTACGAGTGCGCTTACCGGTTGGCCGACGTCGATGATCTGCTGATGAACACGCTCGGTGCGTTGCTCGGCGCCCTGCTCGCCCCGTTGCTGCTGTGGTGGATGCCCAGCCGGGACGGCCTCGCGGCCGGCCGGAACCTGCCGCGTCCGGTGACCAGCCGTCGCCGCTGGTTCGGGATGGTCCTGGACGGGGCATTGTTCCTGGTGCTGGCTTATTTGATCATCGCTGCGACTGCGCTGTCGATCTGGTTGGCCGGCTTCGCGGCGCCCGGACGGCTGGACTCGTCGATCATCACCGGCCTGCTGCAACCGGGCGGGCCGGGCTCCCCGGTGGCCGCGGAAGGCTTCATCCTGGCCGGGCTGCTGGTGTTCTACCTGCCCGCTTGCTTCGGTTCCGGGGCCTCGCTGGGCCAGCGGATCGTCTGGCTCGGCCCTGCCGGACCGCGTGCTCCGCTGCTGCGCAGGCTGTGGAGGGCGAGCCTGGGTGGGGGTCTGCTGACCGCCGGCGCGGTGCTGACCGCGCTCTTCGCGGATTCGCCGTGGATCGGGCCGCTCCAGCTACTGATCGTCCTGGTGCTCGGGCTTTCCTTGGTCTTGGTGCCGTTCAGCCGGGGCAACCGGGGCTTGTCCTACGCGCTCAGCGGGACTGAACTGGCCGATGCCCGGAGCACTCGGCAACCGGATGCCGCGCAGGGCCGCCCGGCGGAACCGTCCGATTGAGCATCGCCCGGCCGGGTTCGACGCGCCCGTCCGGGGTTCCGGCGAGCTGTCGGCTGTCAGCGGTGGGTGTTTTCTGCCGATTCGGCGATCAACCGTGCACCCCGGTCGGCGCAAAAGATAGAGTTGCAGCATGCTGACAGTCATCGGTGAAGCGTTGATCGACGAGGTGCTGCGCCCCGGTGCGGAACCGGAACCGCATGTGGGCGGCAGCCCGATGAACGTGGCGGTCGGCTTGGCCCGATTGGGTCATCCGGTACAGTTCCTGGGCCGCTACGGCCGGGACGAATACGGCTCGCTGGTCGCGGCGCATCTGCACGGGAATTCGGTGCTGCTTCCGCTGGGTGCCGACCAATGGCCCACCAGCGTCGCCCGAGCCCGGATCGATGGAACCGGGGCCGCCAGCTATGAGTTCGAGCTGACCTGGCAGCTTCCGGAGATCCCGGCGGAGCAGCTTCAAGGCAGCACCCTGCTGCACACCGGTTCGATCGCCGCGATGCTCGAACCCGGTGCGGATGCCGTACACCGCGCGGTATTGGCGGCCCGCGGGCACGCCACGATTTCCTATGACCCGAATTGCCGGCCGAGCATCATCACGGACCTGGCGCATGCTCGGACGCAGGCCGAAGCTTTCGTCCGGCTCGCCGACGTGGTCAAGGCTTCCGACGAAGACCTGGCCTGGTTGTACCCGGAGCTGGATCCCCTGGACGCGGCGCGGGCCTGGCTCGGATCGGCCAGCGGTTCCTGGTCCAACGGGCCTTCCCTGGTGGTGGTGACCCGGGGCGGGGCCGGTCCCTGGGCTGCGGTTGCCGCCGGCGAGACCGCAGTCGCCGCGCCCGAAGTCCGGGTTGCCGACACCGTGGGCGCTGGGGACTCATTCATGGCCGCCTTGCTGTCCGCCCTGGTGGACCGGGAACTCGACGGCGGCCAACGCCGGGACCAATTGCGGAGGCTCTCCGTGGAACTGCTCGGCGAGATCTTGGAATACTCCGCCCGGGCTGCGGCGATCACCGTCTCCCGAGCGGGTGCGAACCCGCCGAGCAAGGCCGAACTCAGCAACGATGGAAGGTGAATCATGACCAGTTATGACCCGTACGCGGACTTGCCCGGATTGCCCGGCTTCGAACTGAGCAGCGAGTCGTTCCAGGACGGCGGGCGATTGCCGCAGGCCCAGGTTTCCGGGGTGATGGCCGCCGGTGGCTCCGATGAATCGCCGCAGCTGAGCTGGTCGGGTTTCCCGGCTGCGACGAAGAGCTTCGCGGTCACCGTGTTCGATCCGGATGCGCCGACCGCGAGCGGATTCTGGCATTGGGCGGTCTTCAACCTCCCGGCCTCGGTGACCTCGCTGCCGGCCGGCGCCGGCTCGCCGTCGTCGGCCGCGCTGCCGGAAGCTGCGGTGACCTTGAAGAACGACGCCGGGATGCCCGGTTATGTGGGTGCCGCACCGCCCGCCGGGCACGGCCCGCACCGGTACATGTTGGTGGTGCACGCCTTGGACGTGGAGACCCTCGAGGTTCCAGCCGAAGGGTCCTGCGCCTACTTGGGCTTCAACATCTTCGGCCACGGGATCGCCCGGGCCCGGATCACGGGCACTTACTCGCAATAGCCGCGAAGGGCCCGGATGAAACTCCGCGACCACCGGCCCGGTCGAGGGCGGCGCTGAAAGTCCCCGGGCACCGATAACCTGAAGTCATGCAATTGATCGCGAGCGACATCGACGGAACCATCCTCGGCCACAACGGGAAAATCAGCCAGCGCACCGTGGCCGCGTTCCAATCCGCGCTCACCGCGGGCATCGAGGTCGTATTCGTCACCGGCCGCCCGCCGCGTTGGCTGGATCCGTTGCGCGACCAAGTCGGGCACATCGGCACCGTGATCTGTTCCAATGGCGCCCTGGTCTACGACCTGGCCCGGGAAGAAGTGCTCAGCACCAAGTGCCTGTCCATCGCGGACGTGCTCGCCGCCCGTGCGGCGATCAAGGCGGTGGTGCCTTCGGCCGCCTTCGCCGCCGAGACCATCGAGGGGCTTTTCATCGAGCCGGGGTTCCTGACCGAGACCGCGCCGGAGGCGCTCAAAGCGATCGAGCCGAAATTCCTGTCCGAATCGCTGCAGCAGGAACGCGGGGTTTTGAAGCTGCTGGCGAAGACGTCCGAAGGCAGCTCGGACGAGTTCCTGGCCCGGGTACGGCCAGCCGCCGCGCAGTGGGTGGACGCGACGCATTCGGCGCCGGACATCGCGCTGCTGGAAATGTCCAAGGTCGGCGTGAACAAGGCCGCCACGCTGAGCGAGTTCGCGGCCGCCAGAGGCATCGGAGCTGCCGGCGTGGTCGCTTTCGGGGACATGCCGAACGACGTCGAAATGTTGGCCTGGGCCGGTCGGGGCTATGCGATGGCCAGCGGCCATGAAGCAGCGCTCGCGGTCACCGATCTGGTCGCGCCCGGAATCGACGAGGACGGGGTGGCCCAGGTCATCGAGCGGTTGCTGGTCGGGCAGTAGGGATATTCGACGCCGCCGATTTTGGCTGATGCCGCCGAAATATCCCCGGCGTCGTCCAATAACCGAGGCGCGTTGCTTCGGAAGCGCGGCAATTCGACGGCCTTGATACGCTAGCCGCGTGAGCCCAGCAGAGCCGTTGCCCTATTTGGATTCCGCAGTGCCCCTGGCGTTTGCGCACCGCGGCTTCTCGCCGCCCGGCAGTGCAGTGGAGAACTCGTTGCAGGCCTTTCGGGCCGCCGTCGAACTCGGCTTCGACTACCTGGAAACCGATTTGCGCACCAGCTCGGACGGGGTGCTGATGGTCTTCCACGATGAGACCCTGGACCGGGCCACCGATGGCAGCGGCAAGATTTCCGAACACACTTTAGCCGAGCTCTCCCGATTGCGGATCGGCGGCGCGGAACCGATTCCCAGTTTCGAACAGCTCGTCGCCGAGTTCCCGGAGACCAAGATCAACTTCGACGTCAAAGATTCCGCCGGGGTCGCTCCGTTGGTGGAAATCATCGAGCGTTTTTCGCTGCATGATCGGATCTGCGTGGCGTCGTTTTCCGATGCCCGCCGCCGTTCGGTGCTTTCCCGGTTGCGCAAGCGCACCGCATCCTCCGGCGGCATGTGGTCGATCGCGGCCTTCGTGCTGTTTTCCGCCTGGACGCCGCGTCGCTGGCTCAAGCGCCTGCTGCACGACGTCGATTGCCTGCAGGTGCCGGTGCGCGCCGGAATCCTGCCCGTGGTGACCCGGAAATCGGTGCACCGAGCGCATCTGCTCGGCCTGAAACTGCACGTTTGGACGATCAACGACAAGCCGGAGATGCATCGGCTGTTCGATCTCGGGGTGGACGGCGTGATGACCGACCGGGCCGATCTGCTCGCCGAGGTGATGCACGAACGCGGCTACTGGCACTGAGTCTGTGGCACTGCGCCCTGGCCCGGGTGGCAGGATGGGGGGATGCAGGTGTTGATAGCCCCGGACAAATTCAAAGGAACCCTCAGCGCGCTCGAAGCCGCGCAGGCGATGGCCGAAGGCGTGCTCCGGGTGTATCCGGACGCCCAAGTCCAATTGCTTCCGATGGCCGACGGCGGCGAGGGCACCGTGGCGGCCGCAGTCGAGGCCGGGTTCGAGGAACGGTTGACCGCGGTGGTGGGCCCGATCCTGAAACCGACCGGAGCGGTGTGGGCGCTCAACGGGACTACCGCGGTGATCGAAACCGCTCAGGCGAGCGGCTTCCTGCTGGCTGAGCAGAATCCGGAAAACGCCTTGCGTGCGCACAGCTACGGTTGCGGTCAATTGATTGCCGCGGCGCTCGACGGCGGTGCCACCGAGATCGTGCTCGGGCTTGGCGGCAGCGCGATGACCGACGGCGGTACCGGGGCCCTGCGCGCATTGGGCCTGCAGCTTTTGGACCGGCACGGCACGTTGCTGCCGTTGGGCGGCGGGCCGTTGGCCGATGCCGTGGCGATCGATGCCAGCGGATTGGATCCGCGCTTGGCGTCGGTGCAGATCCGGCTCGCGGTGGACGTGGACAATCCGTTGAGCGGTCCGGACGGCGCAGCACACGTTTTCGCGTCGCAGAAGGGTGCCGACGGGGCCGGCGTGGAACTCTTGGACGTCGGCCTGCGCAATCTCGCTTCATTGCTGCGGCAAGAAGCCGGCGCCGATGTGAATGTCGCCGGCGCCGGTGCGGCCGGCGGCTTCCCGGCGTCGTTCTTGGCCTTCGCCGGCCGGCAGATCGGTTCGGTGCGGATCGAACCCGGCGCGCAACTGGTCGGCGAGTTGGTCGGCCTGGACGCCAAACTCGCGGCAGCGGATTTGCTGTTGACCGGAGAAGGCAGCGTGGACGCGCAGTCGCTGGCCGGCAAAACCCCCGTGGCGGTGGCCCGGAAAGCCCAGCAGGCCGGCGTTCCGGTGGTGCTCGTGGCGGGGCAGATCAGCGTGGGATTCGAGGAACTGACGGCGCTGGGCGTGGTGGCTGCAGCGTCGCTGGTCGAGGTCGCACGCGGCGCGGATGCCGCGTTGGCCGAGCCGGCGCGCTATCTGGCCCTGGCCACTGCCGAGGCGCTCAACGGGATCTGACTCCGGTCCACGTCTTCCGCCGAGTGGCCAGATCTGCAGGTTACAGGTCCGTTTTGAGCTGCAGATCTGACCACTCGAGTTGGGGAAACCGGCATGTTGCCGGAGTAGGGTGGGGTGCTGATTGCGACCCGTTGTCCCCAGGAGTAACCCGATGAACGTCCCCGCACCGAACGGCCAGCTGGCCAAAACCCTCAAACCGCGGCACCTTTCGATGATCGCGATCGCCGGCGTGATCGGCGCCGGCCTGTTCGTCGGCTCCGGTGCCGCGATTCGGCAGGCCGGGCCCGGAGTCCTGCTGGCCTATGCCGCGGCTGGGCTGGTGGTGATCCTGGTGATGCGGATGCTCGGCGAAATGGCCGCCGCGAATCCGGAGACCGGATCATTCTCCGCATACGCGGACAAGGCGCTCGGCCGCTGGGCGGGGTTCAGCATCGGCTGGCTCTATGCCTGGTTCTGGATCATCGTGCTCGGCATCGAAGCCACCGCGGGCGCGGCGATCGTGCACCGTTGGGTGCCCGGGGTGGATCAGTGGGCCTGGGCGTTGATCTTGATGGTGCTGCTGACCGCGACGAACGTGTTCTCGGTGAAGTCCTTCGGCGAGTTCGAATTCTGGTTCGCCTCGATCAAAGTGGCCGCGATCGTGGTCTTCCTGATCCTGGGCGTCTTGGCGATCTGCGGTTTGCTGCCCGGCGTGCCGGCACCCGGACTGGACAACCTCATCGGCCGGGGCGGGTTCCTGCCGAATGGTCCGGGTGCCGTGCTGGCCGGCATCCTGGTCGTGGTGTTCTCATTTTTCGGCGCAGAGATCGCGACGATCGCGGCCGGGGAGTCGGCGGACCCGGCAACTGCGGTGAAGAAGGCGGTCCGCTCCACGGTGTGGCGGATTCTGGTCTTCTACCTCGGTTCCATTGCGATCGTGGTCATGCTCTTGCCCTGGAACGATGCCAGCGTCGCGAAGAGCCCCTATGTCGCGGTGATGGAGCGGTACGGGATTCCGGGCGCCGGTACGATCATGGACGTCGTGGTGCTGGTCTCCGTGCTGTCTTGCTTGAACTCCGGCCTGTACACCGCCAGCCGGATGATGTTTTCCTTGGCCCGGCGCGGTGATGCACCAAAGGCGTTGCGCCGGATCGAGCGCAGCGGGGTACCCCGTTCCGCGGTTTTGGCCTCGACCGTGGTCGGCTTCATCACGGTTGCGTTGAACTACCTCTACCCGGACACCGTCTTCTTGTTCCTGGTGAACACTTCCGGAGCGATCGCGCTTTTCGTCTGGTTGGTGATCGCCGCCTCGCAATTGGTGCTGCGGAAGCGGATGGGCGCCGCGGCGCGGGATCTGCCGTTGAAAATGTGGCTCTTCCCGTACCTGACTTGGGCCACGATCTCGGCGATCATCGGGCTCATCGTCGGGATGGCCTTCATCGACAGCACCCGGCAGGAGTTGCTGCTTTCCGGCGCGCTCGCCCTGGTGATCATCGGCGTCGGGGTGTTCCGGCAACGTACCTCCGCCGAGCGTTGACTTGTGGCGGGTAAGCGGCGCGGATAACCGACACAAGTCAACGCTCGGTGCGGGAGGCGAAAGAGGCTCGCAGCTTGGTCAGCCCATGCATGCCGTGATAGATCGCCAGGGCCGCTGCGGTGCCCAGCGCGATCCCGGCGAATTGCAGATCACCGATCGTCCAGGTGTAGTTCGCGATCCCGATGATCAGGGCCACCGCGGCGGTGGTCAGGTTGATCGGGTTGCCGAAGTCGACTTTGTTCTGCACCCAGATCCGCACGCCCAGCACGCCGATCATGCCGTACAGCATCGTGGCCGCGCCGCCGAGCACACCGGGCGGAACCGTCGCGATCAGCGCGCCGAACTTCGGCGAGAAGCTCAGCAGCAGGGCGGTCGCCGCGGCGACCCAGTAGGCCGCGGTCGAATACACTTTGGTCGCGGCCATCACGCCGATGTTCTCCGCGTAGGTCGTGGTGCCGGAGCCGCCGCCGAAGCCGGCCAGCGTGGTGGCCAGGCCGTCGGCCATCAGTGCCCGGCCGGCCATCGGGTCCAGGTTGTGCCCGGTCATCAAAGCCACCGACTTCACGTGTCCCACATTCTCCGCGATCAGTACCAGGACCACCGGAATGAACAGCCCGGCCACCGCGATATTGAAGGTCGGGAACTGGAAGTGCGGCAGTCCGATCCAGGCCTGCGCATCGATTGCGGAGAAATCCACTTCGCCTTGGACGACCGCCACCAGATAGCCGACGACGACGCCCACCAGGATCGACAAGCGGCCCAGGATGCCGCGGAACAGCACGGAGACCAGGATGATCACCACGAGCGTGACCAACGCGGTGAGCGGTGCCCGGTCGAAGTTGTCCTTGGCCGACGGCGCGAGGTTCAAACCGATCAGCGCGACAATGGTCCCGGTCACCGCGGGGGGCATCAAGCGGTTGATCCAGGCGGCACCGAAGCGTTGCACCAGAGCGCCGACCAGGAACAGCACGACGCCGGCCATCACCACCCCGCCCAGCGCCCCGGCGACGCCGAATTGGCTTTGCGAGGCCATGATCGGGGCGATGAAAGCGAAACTCGAACCCAGATAGCTGGGCACCTTGCCTCGGGTGAGCAGCAAGAACAGGATCGTGCCGATGCCGGAAAAGAAGAGCGTGGTGGCCGGCGGCATGCCGGTGATGATCGGCACCAGGAAGGTGGCGCCGAACATCGCCACGACGTGCTGCAAGCCGATCCCGATGGTCCGGGGCCAGCTCAGCCGTTCATCGGGGGCGACGACTCCGCCGGGTTCGATGGTCTTGCCGTTGCCGTGGATGCGCCAGCCGAGGCCGGTTTCGCTCATGAAAGTCTCCGATGGAAGAAGGCCGTACAGGGGTTTCAGCTAAGACTAACCGCAACGCCCGGTTCGAGCAGGCGTCTGCCATTCCCGGACGCTGCTGCCGGATCAGCGCAAGCCGAGTGCTTCGTAGAGCTGCTCCCGGCTGTCCGTGAGGTAGGCCCGCATCAGCGTCGCGGCCTGCTCTGCCTCGCCGTCCGAAAGCAGCTGGACGATCTGCCGGTTCCTGGGGATGTAGGGCTCCAGGAAATTCCGCGAATCAGCCATCGAATGGAACGCCAGCCGGACTTCGGCGAGCAGCTGCCGCATCACTTCGGAGACCCGTCTGCTGCCGACGCTGTCGACCAGGGATTGGTGGAAGGCGAGATTGCAGGTGGCGACTTCCATCCAGCGGCCTTCCCGGGCCAGCAGTTCTGCCTGTTCGACGGCGGCCAGGGCCGCGCGCAATTCGGCTGCCCCGGCCGGGCAGTTGGCGACCGCGGCGACTTCGATGAATATCCGCGCGGTGTAAACCTGCAGCACGTCGTCGCGGTCCAGCCGGCGGACGAAGACCCCGCGGTGCAATTCGTGGTTGATCAGCCGTTCGTGCGCGAGCAGCCGGAAGGCCTCGCGCAGCGAATTGCGGGAAACTTGGAGCGAGTCCGCGAGGGACTCCTCAGCCAGTTGGGTCCCCGGGGGGGGGGGGGAGGTCGCCTTCGGAAATTCGCTGCCGGAGCACTTCGGCAACCATCTCGCCGGTGCCAGTTCGCCGGATTTCCGGTTTTTTGCGGGCAAAAAGCACGGCGAAATCGACCTCCGGCTCCATGGTTCTCCTTCCCGACCTTCGGCTTTCAATCTAGTGCATCGCGAGACAGCGAGGATGGTTGAAAAATACCGCGAACGTCGCTCGAGGAGGCCGTCAGCTGACGGTGCGGCTCATAAAATCGGCGCCGTGAGCGGGTCGGGTGCCTGGCGTGCGCGGCCATCATCGCTGATCACCAGCAGACCTTCACGTGCCCAATACTCGAAACCGCCGATCAGTTCGCGCACCCGCGGATATCCGAGTGAAGCCAGGATCAAGGCGCCCCGGGTGCTCCCATTGCAGCCGGGGCCCCAACAATAGACAACGATCGCGGCCGCTTTGTCCGGAACGACCTCGGCGGCCCGGGCAGCAAGATCGGCAATCGGCAGATGTATTGCCCCGGGGATCCGCCCTTGACGCCAAGCCGGCTCCGATCTGACATCGAGCAGCAGCGGCACCTTGCCATTCGCCCGGTCGGCGGCGAGATCGGAAGGGTCGGTTTGGAAGGCCAGTTTCGCAGCGAAAAAGTCCGCCCCGGTGATCGAAGTTTGCATGCTTCAAGTCAAGCGGCAGAGTCCGGGCTCTGGAAGGGCGTTCCGACGCAATGCGGGTCCATTTGCCGTTGAACGGACGTTAATAAATATGGCCCGTATGCCGTTGAAGCAATTATTGGATCTTGATGCCACTGACCGAGCGATCATTGACGAGCTGCAGCGTGATGGGCGAATGAGCACCGCGCAGCTCGCGCGGGCGATCAATTTGTCGGCCAGCGCGACCGGGGAACGTGTGCGACGGCTGACCGAAGGCGGCATCATCACCGGCTTTTTCCGCCACCGTCGATCCGGAAGCCCTCGGCTACCCGGTTGCCGCGTTCGTGCGACTGGCCTATCCCTCCGGAAACTACCGGCCATTCCACGATCTTGTCGATACGACGCCGGAGATCGTGGAAGCCCACCATGTCACCGGCGTCGACTGCTTCATGATCAAAGTCCACGCCCGATCCATGGCCGACCTTGAACGGAGCGCAGGGCGCCTGGCCACGCTGGGCGGTATCACCACTAGCGTGGTCTACTCCAGTCCAGTCCCCTCGCGGCATCTCACCCCGGCCTGACCTGACGGACTCGCTGCTGCGATTCCGCCGGATCAGCGGAATTCAGCCGCCGAGTCCTTCCCGCTTGCCTGGGTCTGCCGGCTAAGCCCAACTGGCAAGTTCTTTCGCGCTGGCTACGGCGTCGGCCACGTCTTCGAGCATCAAACTGTTGTTCACCGAAGCACCGGCGAGCACTCCTTCGGCCATGGACAGACCTACCTGGCCCATCGGGTTCCGCACGTTTCCAGCCAACCAGACTCCGGGAACCACAGTGGAACCGTCCGGATCGGATTCGAAATATTCGCCGATTCCGGCCGGATGCTCGACCGGGACCAGCCCGAGCTGCTTGGCCAGCTCGGCCCTGGCCCGGAATTTGGGCCCGACGACGAGTGCCTCGCTGGCGTGGTGGCGCCCGTCGATCCGGACGCCGGTGAGCCGGCCGGCCTCGCTGTCCACCTGTTGCACCGCGCCGTCCACCACTGAAACCCCGCGCGCGGAGAGCTGGTCGAACTGGTCCTCGCCCGGTTCGACGGCATCGTTGAGGAACAAAGTCACGCTGCTGCTCCATTGCCGGAAGAGCAGCGCCTGGTGCACCGAGAACGGTCCGGTGCCGATGATCCCGATCTGTTGGTCCCGGACTTCCCAGCCGTGGCAATACGGGCAATGCAGCACGGCACGGCCCCAGTGCTCGCGGAGTCCGGGGATTTCCGGCAATTCGTCCACCAGGCCGACCGCCAGGATGATCCGGCGCGCGGCGGCCGCCGTTCCATCCGCAAGCGTCGCGCTGAATCCGCCGGAAGGTTCCTGCTGAACGGATTGCACCCGGCCCGGCCGGACCGTGCCGCCGTAGCCGGTGACCTCGTTCCGGCCGATCCGGTACAGCTCGGCCGGCGCGATGCCTTCGTTGCCGAGCAGGCCGTGGACCCCTGAGGCCGGCGCATTGCGCGGCTCACCGGCGTCGACGAGCAATACTTTCCGACGGGCGCGGGAGAGTGTCAGGGCGGCGCTCAGGCCTGCGGCGCCACCGCCGATGATGATTGCGTCATAGTGTTTTTGCATCTCGCCAGCTTGTCCCACGGGATAAACGATTGGCAAACTTTTTTGCTGTTATGGCAAGATTGGGTCATGGAAACCGATGAGTTACTGGCTTCAGTGGGACCGCGGTTGCGGAATCTCCGCGAGTATCGAAAACTGACCTTGACCCAGGTCGCAGCGAGCACCGGGATTTCGCTCAGCACGCTTTCCCGATTGGAGTCGGGGCAGCGGCGGCCCAACCTGGAGTTGCTCTTGCCGTTGGCCAGGGCGTACGCGGTGCCGTTGGACGACCTGGTCGGCGCACCGGCCACTGGGGATCCGCGGATCCACCTCAAACCGATCAAACGCCACGGCGCCACGATTGTGCCGTTGACCCGGAACCCCGGCGGTATCCAGGCCTATAAGCACGTGCTGCCGGCCGGCTCCGAGTCGCAGGTCCCGGATCCGCGCAGTCATGAGGGCTTCGATTGGATGTACGTGCTCAACGGCCGGCTCCGGTTGGTTCTCGGCGAACAGGACTTGGTCCTGCACCCCGGCGAGGCCGCGGAGTTCGATACCAGAGTGCCGCATTGGTTCGGCCGGGCCGGAACGGAAGCCGTTGAATTCCTGAGCCTGTTCGGCCTGCAGGGCGAACGGATGCATGTACGGACCGGTTCCGAGCCCAGATCCCCGTGATTTCCGGCCGGTTGGGCCGTATTCCACGGGGTTAATTTGGGCTCTATACTGGGTCAACTGTGGATCAGCCAATCGCTCAGGAAGATACCTTCCCCGAAATTCCCGACGTCGGTCGGGCGGCGTCTTCGATCAGCTTCGAGCGGACCGTCGATCGCCGCTTGGTCCATCGGCATTCGCTCAGCGAGGTCTTCCTCACCGATTCCACCCGGCTCGGCCGGGACCGCTTCGGGATCGGCGTGCAATGGCCCAGGTGGCACCTGCTTTACGACGGATACGCGGGATATTACGACGGCCACTTGGTGGCCGAAACGATTCGGCAGATTTCCATCTGCATCGCGCACCGGTACCTCAAGGTGCCGTTCGAGCAGAAATTCCTGCTTTCGGAGATGTCCCTCGAACTGGTTCCCGAAGCCGGTTGGCGGGAGACTGCCAGCACCAATGTGGTGGTCGTGGTCTCGACCGAGGTCCGCTTCCGCAATGGCCTGCTGAGCAGGCTGGACGCGGCCAGCGCCTTTTACGTCGGCGGTGAGCTGGTGGCTCGTGGCAGTTCCGTGGCGCAACTGGTCGCACCGCGGGTCTATCGGCGATTGCGCCGGAATGCGCGGAGTCTGCGCGCGGCTGCCGAGCCCCGGCCGGCGCTTCCCCGGGTGCCGTCGCAGCCGGAGCGAAACACCGTCCTGGACGATTCCAGCCCGGTGCCGTTCTTGGTGGTGGATACCCACCATCCGGTCTTTTTCGACCACCCGCTGGACCATGTGCCCGGCATGCTGCTTTTCGTCGCGGCGCAACAGGCGGCGCAACGTGCGGCCGGGTTCGACCGCAGCCGGATTGTCGCGATGGGCGGTACTTTCGAGCAGCCGATCGAACTCTGGGATCCGGTGCGGTTTTTGGCGGTGCCGACCGATGCCGGCCAGGGCCGGCCCCGGATGCAACCGTGGTCGGTGGAGGTGCTGGTGCACAGCACCGTCCGGGCCCGGATTCAGCTCATCCTGGAGTTTCCGGATCCTGTGGTCACGCCATTTCCGGAGGCGTGAGCGGTTCGAGCGGACCCTCGATCAGTGTGCTGATCCGTGCGTCGCTGCGGGCCTTTTCGGAAAAGACCGTATTGCCGATCGACCACCACATGTTCTTGATCTCTTTGCTGAGTTCACGGCGGTCGGAAATGATTTCCGAAACCATTTGCACGCCGGTGAAGGAACCGACCAGGAACATCGCGAAGGCCTTGGCGTCGACGTCGGGATTGATGTCGCCCTGCTCCTTCGCGGTGAGGGCAAGCTGGGTCATGTCCGCAATCCAGTCGATGTAGGGGCCCGCGACGTCGAGGCCGAAAGTCGGGCCCTCGAAGGTCAACCGGATGCCGGCTTTGACCACGGTGTCGGTTTGCAGCAGATTCGCGAATTCCTGGCAGCTGGCGATCATGACGGCCAGCGCGCGTTGTTCATCCCGGTTGTTTTCGGCGATTTTCTCCTGCACCAACCGGTGCTGCTCGGCAATCACGGCTTTTGCCAGTTCCAGTTTCGAGGAAAAGTGGAAATACACGGCGCCCTTGGTCACCTTGGCTTCTTCCGCGGCCAAGGCGAGGTTGGATCCGTTGAAGCCGAACTGGTTGAATACCCGGGCCGCGCCGAGCAGAATCAGCGAGCGGGTGGCCAGCGCCCTTTCTTGCATGGTATGAATTTCCGTTCAATTAGGCTGGGATAGCGAAGTCCGCACCCGTTCGCTTACCGAGGAGACCCGCGTTCATGACGAGGATTCTGCTGATCGGTTCTACCGGTTTCATCGGTCGTCAGATCCTGGCCGCATGGTCTGCGTCCACGACCCCGGAGCCCCGGGTGCTATTGCGGAATCGGTCGGCAGGGTCCGACGATTCACAATTCATCGGCGACTTGAACCACCCGGCCAGCTTACAAGAGGCCATGGATGGAATCGAAATTGTGGTGAACGCCACGTCCTACCTGGGATCGGACCCCGAGGCGGCGGAGCGGCTGTACCTCCAGGGCACCGCCAACCTCCTGGACGCCGCAGCCCGGGCAGGGGTCAGCCGGTGCCTCCAGATGAGCACGGCAGCGGTCTACGGCTCGGGCCCGCACCGGGGAATCGGCGTTCTGGACCAGTCGGCGAACCCGGAGTCGATGATTAGCCGCCACCGCTCGATCGCGGATCAGATGGTGCTCGACGCCGGCGGCACCGTGCTGCGCCCTTATCTGGTGTACGGTCCGGCGGACCGGTGGTTCATCCCGGGCGTGGTGAAGCTTTTCCGGAGGCTGGGCAGCCAAATCGAGCATGGCAGCGCGCGGCTTTCGCTGATCAGCTCGGTCGAGCTGGGCCGGTTGGTGGCGGCTCTGGCGCTGGCCGAAGGCCCGATCGGCGGCATCTTCCATGCAGCCGCTCCCGAACCGGTGCGATTGTCCGAACTCGTGGCGCAGATCGAGTCGCAGATCGGTCCACTGGGCTTGTCGGGCTCGGTTTCGCTGCCGCGGGCGCAGGAGCTGCTCGGCGACGCCGGGTTCAGCCGGCACCAGGTCAGCATGATCGGCGTCGACGGCTGGCTCGATGCGGCACCGCTCTGGAATCGCTCCGGGTTGCCGCCGTCGTCGTTTTCGTTGGCGGAGCCGGCCACGCGTGCCTGGTACCGCAGCCGGATCGGGACTTGATCCGGTCACGGAACCGGTGAAATCCGGACCCAGCGCCACGCACTACGATGCTGCTATGACGGAACACGGCCACCAGCACGGAACCCAGGCGCACAGCCACGGCTCCGCCGGGCATAACCACGGTGCCGGTGTGCACCGGACCAGGATCGCCATCGCGCTCGGCATCACTTTGGCGGTCTTCGTCTTCCAAGTGATCGGCTCGATCATCACGGGGTCTTTGGCCTTGCTTTTCGACTCCGCCCATGTGCTCACCGATGCCGGCGGGTTGGTGATGGCGCTGATCGCGGCTTGGCTGGCGGGCAAGCCGACTTCGGACAAGCGGAGTTGGGGATTCGCCCGGGCCGAAGTGCTGGCGGCCACCGCACAAGCCGCGTTGTTGTTGGGCGTGGGGCTGTTCGTGCTGATCGAGGGTATTGACCGGTTGATCAACCCCAGCTATGTCGCGAGCAATGAAATGATCGTCTTCGGGGTGATCGGCCTGTTGGGCAATGTCGTCTCCTTGCTGGTGCTGGCCACCGGGCGCAAAGCCAATTTCAATATGCGGGCGGCATTCCTTGAGGTGCTCAACGACGCGCTCGGTTCGGTTGCCGTGATCGTCGCGGCGATCATCATCAGCACCACCGGCTGGGTTCAGGCGGACGCCTTGGTCGCGATGCTGATCGGCATGCTGATCTTGCCGCGCACCGTGAAACTGCTCTGGGAGACCATCAACGTGCTGCTCGAATCAACGCCCAAGGGCCTCGACGTCGCGCAGCTGCGGGATCACTTGTTGGGGGTGCCGCACGTGCTCGAAGTGCACGACTTGCACGTGACCCAGATCGCCACCGGGCTCCCGGTGCTGACCGCGCACATCGTGGTGGAAGAGGAATGTTTCCACGACGGCCATGCGCCGCAGATGTTGGATCAATTGCAGCAATGCGTCGCCGGGCATTTCGACGTCAGCATCGAACACTCCACCTTCCAGTTGGAGCCGGCCAAGCACACGGAACACGAATCAGGCGTGCACGCCTAGCCGATGACGCCGTCGACCAGGGCCTTCGCCTCTGCCTGGACCAGCTGGAGGTGCGCGTCGCCCTTGAAGGATTCGGCGTAGATCTTGTAGACGTCCTCGGTGCCGGACGGGCGTGCCGCGAACCAAGCGTTCGCGGTGGTAACCTTGAGCCCGCCGATCGGCGCGCCGTTGCCGGGCGCTTCGGTGAGTTTGGCGGTGATCGGCTCACCGGCCAGTTCGGTGGCGACGACGTCGGAGGCGGCCAGCCGGCCGAGCTTCGCCTTCTGCTCCCGGCTCGCTGCCGCGTCCACCCGTGCGTACGACGGCGCACCGAACTTCTCGGTCAGCCGGGCATAGTGCTGCGAGGGCGAGGCGCCGGTGACCGCGGCGATCTCGGAAGCCAGCAAGGCCAGCAGGATCCCGTCCTTGTCCGTGGTCCAGACCTTGCCGTTGCGCCGGACGAAAGACGCCCCGGCCGATTCTTCGCCGCCGAAGACGCCGGAGCCGGAAAGCAGGCCGGGCACGAACCATTTGAAGCCCACTGGCACCTCGATGAGCTTCCGGCCCAGTTCCGCGGCCACCCGGTCGATGATCGAAGAGGAGACCAGGGTCTTCCCCACACCGGCATCGGCGGGCCATTGTTTCCGGTGCGTGTAGAGGTATTGGATCGCGACGGCCAGGAAGTGGTTGGGGTTCATCAGGCCGGCGTCCGGGGTCACGATGCCGTGCCGGTCGGCGTCGGCGTCATTGCCGGTGGCGATGTCGAAATCCGCAGCCTTGCTGATCAACGAAGCCATCGCAAACGGCGAAGAGCAGTCCATCCGGATCTTCTCGTCCCAGTCCAGGGTCATGAACGCCCATTGCGGGTCGATGGTCGGGTTGACCACGGTCAAGTCCAAGTGGTGCCGTTCGCTGATCTCGCCCCAGTAATCCACCGAAGCGCCGCCCATCGGGTCGGCCCCGATCCGCACCCCGGCAGCCCGGATCGCATCCAGATCCAAGACTTCGGGGAGCACGTCGACATAGCTGGAGAGGAAGTCGAAGCTGCCGGCTTGGTTCAGTGCGGTGGTCAGCGGAACCCGCTTCACGCCGTCGAGCCGGTTCTCCAACAGCTGGTTGGCACGGTTGGCGATCCACGTGGTGGCATCGCTGTCCGCGGGTCCGCCATGCGGCGGGTTGTACTTGAATCCACCGTCGCCGGGCGGATTGTGCGAAGGCGTGACCACGATGCCGTCCGCCTGGTCCGGGTGCGTTACCGGGCCGTGGTTGTAGCTCAGCACGGCGTGGCTCAACGCTGGGGTCGGGGTGAACCCGTGCCGGGCGTCGATCAGCACTTGGACCCCGTTGCCGACCAAGACCTCGAGCGCGGAGTTCTGGGCCGGCTCGGACAGCGCATGCGTGTCCTTGGCCAGGAACAGCGGTCCGGCGATGCCCTGGCTGCGCCGGTATTCGACGATCGCCTGGCTGGTAGCCAGGATGTGGTCCTCGTTGAACGAAGTCTTCAGGCTGCTTCCGCGGTGCCCGGAAGTGCCGAAGACCACCCGTTGGTCCGGGTTCGCCGGATCCGGTTTTTCGTCGTAATAAGCATCGAGCAGGTCGGTCAGGTCGACCAAGTCGGTGGGGAGGGCAACAGTACCCGCGCGGCTAGCCATGCTCTAAGCATGCCAGAGTGCGCCGCAGCCGGCATCAACCAGCCGGGGCATCCGCTCAAGGCACTCCGGCCATCAGCTTCCGGACCGGTTTGGTCGAGGCTGCCAGCGCGATGCCCAGCAGGATCGCGACGCCGCCGATGGTGAGGAAGTACGGCAGCTCGTTTTCGGTGTTGTAATAACCGGCCAGCACTCCGGAAAGCGTGGTGCCCAGGGAGAGCGAAAGGAAAAACAGCGCCACCATTTGCGTGTGGAAGGCTTTCGGCGCCAGTTTGGTCGCCAGCGAAAGCCCTACCGGGGAGATCAACAGTTCCGCCATGGTGAACAGGAAGAGGATTCCGGCCAGCGCCAGCAGCGGCACCGACGCAGTGGTGGTCAGCGGAAGGAAGCAGAGGAAGGCTCCGCCCATCACGACCAAGGCCAGGGAGAACTTGATCGGCGTGCTCGGCTGCCGGCTGCCCAGCTTGGTCCACAGCGCCGCGAACACCCCGGCGAAGACGATGATGAAGATCGGGTTGATCGACTGCACCCAGGCGGCCGGCATTTCCCAACCGAAGAGGTTGCGGTCCAGCCGCTGGTCCGCGTAGATCGGCAAGACCGTGAACTGCTGCTGGAAGAGCGACCAGAATGCGGTGCTTGCGAGGAACAGCGGGATGAACGAGTAGACCCGGCTGCGTTCCAGCCCGGACACCTTTCGGCTGCCCAGGATCACGCTGAAATAGGCGATGGTGGCGGCCACGACCACTCCGACGACCACCCATTTGAGGTTCTGTGCCGTGATCCAGCCCAAGAGCACCGCGACCGCGATCGCCACGACGGCGGCAGCGCCGATCCCGAAGACCATCGGGAATTGCTTCCGGGGCAGTGGGTTGGGCACCGCGCGGGCCTCGTCCGGAAGCGATTTGCGGGTCAGTGCGTATTGGGTCAGGCCGAGCGCCATGCCCACTGCGGCGGCTCCGAAGCCCCAGTGGAATCCGTAGTCGTTCATCAGCCAACCGGTGACCAGCGGGCCGATGAAACCGCCCGCGTTGATGCCCATGTAGAAAATCGAGAAGCCGGCATCGCGGCGTTCGTCTTTTTCGCTGTACAGCGCACCGACGATCGAACTGGCGTTGGCCTTCAACCCGCCGGAGCCGACGGCGACCAGGAGCAAGCCGATGCCGAGTCCCAGTGCGCCGGGGATCAAGGCGAGGGCGATGTGGCCGGCCATGATCAAGCCGCCGGAGAAGAAGAGGACCCGTTCCGAACCCAGGATCCGGTCGGCCACCCAGGCGCCGAGGATGGTGGACAGGTAGACCACGCCGCCATAGGAACCGACCAGGCCGGTGGCCGTGATCTTGTCGATGCCGAGCCCGCCGTCGGTCACCGAGAAGTAGATGTAGAAGGCAAGGATCGCTTGCATGCCGTAGTAGGAGAAGCGTTCCCACAGTTCAATGCTGAACAGGTTGAAAAGCGGGAACGGCTGGCCGAAGAAGGTGCGGCCAGCTGGTTTCTCAGGCGTGACGGCGTGGTTTGTGTTGATGCTCACTTGCTCTATTTTTGCACTCTGTCAGGAGCCTGTCATATTGGCCGCGGTATCCGATCGGGCACTCGGCTTCAAATCAGCTGAGAAACCGCGGCTCGATTCGTGTTTCCTCGACGGAATCAGCGACCTTCCGCACGATGTAGCCGCCCTTCCCCGCACGCTCGGCGACCGCCTCCACCAAGCTGGTGCCGCGATAGACCAGGCCGACGCCGTCGTCCGAACAATGCGTCTCCGGCAACTCGCCGGCGGCCACCAAGGCATGGACCAAGGGCCGTCGCCGGGCCTCCGAATCGTAATGCACGCCGTTGCCGTAGGGGAGCAGGGCCAAGCCGTTGCCCACACCGCGCAGCTCCGGGCCGAACGAATCGGTGGTGCCGCCTTGGAACCAGCAGATCGAACCGGCAGAAACTCCGCCCAGTACGACGCCGGCTTGCCAGACCCGGCGGAAAATCTGGTCCAGACCGTGCGCCCGCCAGACTGCGAGCAGATTCACCACCGAGCCGCCGCCTACCCACACCAGATCCTGGGCCAGCAGATGCGCCTCGATGTCGGGCACGTTCGGCATGCCGAAGAGGTTCAGGTTGGTCAGCTCGAAGCCCGCCACCCGGGCGGCGTCGGCCAGCTGCGCGGCGAACCAGCGCTGATCCCCCGAAGCGGTGCCGAGGTGGGTCACCCTGGGTGCCCGGCCGGCCACGCCGGAGAGCTCGACGCCGTGGTGCACCAGGGGTGCGAATTCCAGCTCGGTGCGCGCGCCGGGCCGGTAGCCGCCCGAGGTGGCGAGGATCGTGGGTTCGCTGGCCGCCATCTGTTACTCCCTTGCTCCGCAACGGTTCTACCGCCCGATTGATCTCACTATAAGCTGAGGCGCAGACAGTGCAGCAGGCAAGGAAAGCAACGGAAGGACGATGCCCCGATGAGCGACATCGACAGCGTTTCAGTCGAAGAGCTGGCCGCCGGTACGAAGATCCTGGACGTACGCGAAGCCTACGAATGGGAAGAGGGGCACATCGCGGGCGCAGTGCACATTCCGCTCGACGAGCTGCCGCTCCGGTTCGAAGAGCTCGATCCGGACGAGGATCTTTACGTGATCTGCCGCAGCGGTGGCCGGTCTTTCCGAGCGGTGCAGTGGCTCAACGCGCAAGGCTATTCCGCGCTCAACGTCATCGGCGGCATGGGTGCCTGGCAGGATGCGGACAAACCCATGGTCTCGGAAAACGGCCGGGCCCCGCAGGTGCGTTAGTTGCATTCTCCGAGAGGAATATAAGCATGGATACCTACACATTCTTGGGGCCGGAGGGCACCTTCACCGAAATGGCGCTGCTCAAGGTGCCTGGTGCTGCCGAGGCTGTGCGGGTGCCATCGGTGAATGCCGCGGCTGCCTTGGCGAAGGTGCGGTCCGGTGAATGCGATGCAGCAATGCTCCCGATTGAGAATTCGGTCGAAGGCGGAGTTTCGGCGACGCTCGATGCGATCGCCAGCGGCCAAGCGCTCCGGATCATCCGCGAGGTAATCGTGCCGGTGAGTTTTGTGCTCGCGGCGCAGCCCGGCGTGGACCTCGGCTCGGTGGTCCGGGTGGGCACCCATCCGCATGCCTGGGCGCAAACCCGGATCTGGGCCGACCGAAATATTCCTAATGCAGAATATATTCCGGTGACGTCGACCGGAGCAGCTGCCCATGCCCTGGTTTCCGGGGCCCCGGACTACCAAGCGGCAATTTGTGCCCGACCGGTCGCCGAGCGGCTCGGCTTGGCGATCCTGGCCGAGAACATCGAAGACAATTCCGGCGCGGTGACCCGATTCGTCCTGGTCGCCAGGCCGGGAGCACTGCCAGAAGCCACTGGCGCGGACAAAACCACCGTGGCGATTCCGCTGCCCGAGGACCGGCCGGGCGCCTTGATGGAAATCCTGGACCAATTCGCCACCCGGGGCGTCAACTTGAGCCGGATCGAGTCCCGGCCGACCGGTCAGTTCCTGGGCCACTACTTCTTCAGCATCGATGCCGACGGGCACATCGCCGAGGCCAGGATGGCCGAGGCGCTGCGTGCCCTGCACCGGATCAGTCCGCAGATCCGGTTCATGGGTTCGTATCCCCGAGCGGACGCGCAAGTTCCGGAGATTCCGGCGCACACCACCGACCGGGTCTTCGACCAGGCGCAGCGCTGGTTCGACGGGTTGCTCGCGGAATAGGCAATGCGGGCAGATCCCGGGCCGGGCGTCTATGCTTTCCTGCAAGTGGTCGAGTCAACAGGAGGAAGCATGACTGAGAACGTCGATAGCAATGCCGACGGCACCATCGTCAATCCGGACGCGGTTTATGATCCGGAGCTGGACTACGACGCGGTCGGCGACCTCGGCGATGAGGCCAACGACTTGCGGTTCAATGAAGAGGAAGCTTTGATCCGGCAGCAGGCGCAACCGGAAGCGGACGCCGACTAGCTCCGGAGCGTTTCAGCCGGTCGGTCCGGCTGCCGGTCAGGAAGCCCGGGCAGCCCAACGGCCGTGTTCTTCTGGGGCGTGATCCGGGTTCACCCGGACGGTGAGCGCGCGTTTTTCGACGGCGACGGTGACCTTGGTGGCTTTGCCCGCCGGGTCGCCGTCGAGCTGGGTCTCTTCCGGCACCGCAGTGCGCAGCACGATGGTTTCGGCGCGGTAGAAGTCGATCACCGGCAGCTTGCGATTGTGCTTGAACAGCACTTTGCCCATCATCGCGATCCAGCCCAGCGCGCTGCGCGGGCTGATCACGACGACGTCCAGGATCCCGTCGTCGATGAGCGCGCCGGGGATGAAATCGATGCCGCCCGGCAGCAGTCCGCAATTGGCGAACAGCACCGAGCGGACTTTGCGCTGCTGGCTGGGGGCGTCGTCGAGCGCGACCGCGACTTTTTTCCGTCGCCCAGGGAGGTGCCGCACCCCGGCTTCGCTGTAGGCGAGCCAGCCGACCGACTTCTTCAAACCGTCATTGGTGTCGCCGACCACTTCGGCGTCCATGCCGATGCCGGCGATCACCAAGAAGGTGTGCGTCGAGTGTGCTCCGGAGACCGAGTTCTCCAGTTCCATGGTCGCGGTGTCCACCCGGCGTTGGTAGCCGAACAAAGCGGTGCGGACATTGGCGTCGACGTTGTTGATGTCCAGGTCGAGGTTCCGGGCCAGCAGGTTCCCGGTGCCCAACGGGACCAAACCCATCGCCACCGGAGTGTGTTTGAGGACCTCCGCGACCACCCGCACGGTCCCGTCTCCGCCGCCGACCACCACGACGTCGGCCCCCCAGTTCAGGGCTTGCCGGGTTTGCGCATAGCCGGGATCTGCAACCGTGGTTTCCAAAAACAGCGGCTCCGGCCAGCCGGCGTCGGCGATCGCGGCCCGGATCGCCGACCTGGCCTGGTTCGCCTGGGCCTTGACCGGGTTCAAAACCACGGCGACCTTCTGCGGTCCGGACGGTCCGGGCTGTGCCGGTTCGCCGACCGCGCTCCGGTTGTGCTTCCGGCCCAACTTCCGGACCCCCCACCAGCTTGCGATGGAAAGGACCACTGCGCCGACGGCGATCAGTGTGATCCAGAGTGCGGGAGTCATAGTCTTCCTACAATAGTCCGTGCCAACTGCTGTGCTGCCTGATTAACGTGCGACGGCCGAATTAGTCCCGGGTGCCTCGCAAGTCCACAGCCACTCCCTTGCCTCGCAAGCGAGGCTCGGGGCCCTCGGGTTATAGCGCCGATAACCCTCCCAAGCCTCGCAAGCGAGGCTCGGGGCCCTCGGGTTATAGGCTTAGCTTCATGATCGATGTCAAAGACCTTTGTGAGAATCCGGATGTCTACCGAGCCAGCCAGCGTGCGCGCGGCGACAAGGAATCCCTGGTGGACTCGATCATTTCCGCGGACCAGTCCCGGAAGCACGCGATCACCTCCTTTGAGGCCTTGCGGGCCGAACAGAATGCCTTCGGGAAAAAGGTCGCCGCGGCCAAGGGCGAAGCGAAGCAGGAGTTGCTCGGCCAGGTCAAGGAGCTCGCCGGTCAGGTCAAAACCGCTGCAGCGGCGGCCGACGCGGCGCAGGCCGAGCTGGACGAACTGCTGAGGGCGTTCCCGAACCTGATCATCGACGGCGTGCCCACTGGCGGCGAGGCCGACTTCGAGCTGGTCAAAACGGTGGGCGAGCCGCGGGATTTTTCGGCGGCCGGGTTCGAACCCCGGGATCATCTGGAGGTCGGCGAGTTGATCGGCGGCATCGACATGGAGCGTGGCGCGAAGGTCTCCGGTGCCCGGTTCAGTTTCCTCAAAGGCCCGGTGGCCAGGCTTGAAATCGCGCTCATGAACATGGCGCTCGATCAGGCTCTGCGGTATGGCTTCATTCCGATGATCACGCCGACCCTGGTCCGCCCGGAGACCATGGCGGGGACCGGATTCGATGTCAAGCACGATGACGAGATCTACCGCCTGGAAAAGGACGATCTCTACCTGGTCGGCACCTCGGAGGTGGCTCTGGCCGGTTACCACGGCGATGAGATCATCGACCTGTCGAAGGGGCCGCTGCGTTATGCCGGTTGGTCATCCTGCTACCGCCGCGAGGCCGGTTCGGCCGGCAAGGACACCCGGGGCATCATTCGGGTACACCAGTTCAACAAGCTCGAGATGTTCGTGTACACCACCTTGGACGAAGCCGAAGCGGAACACGCGAGGCTGCTGGCCTGGGAAGAGGAAATGCTGGCGAACCTCGGGGTGCCGTATCGGGTGATCGATACCGCCGCCGGAGATTTGGGGCTTTCCGCGGCGCGCAAATTCGACTGCGAAGCCTGGATTCCGAGTCAGGGCCAGTACCGCGAATTGACCTCGACCTCGAATTGCACGGGTTTCCAGGCGCGCCGGCTCAATATCCGGGAGCGGATCCCCGGCGTCGACGCCAAAGGCACCAGGCCGGTGGCCACCCTGAACGGAACCCTGGCAACTACGCGTTGGATCGTGGCGATTTTGGAGAACCATCAAAATGCCGACGGCACGGTCACGGTCCCGGAAAGGCTCCGCCCCTACCTCGGCGGCTTGGAAACGTTCGAGCTGGTCTGAGGCCGCTCCTGCTCAAAACCGCTACTTTATTAAAGTAGAACCTGGCTTATCATCCGCTAAAGGTAGACAGGCGGCGAGCTGGTGTCCATAAAGTAACGGTTTTGGGCGCAGTTGAAGCGGCAAGGTTAACATTCACACTGGGGATGGGCCTGTGAATATTCACCTGTAGTTCACGGCTTCTGTGCGCTGCGTCCTAGGCGGTCTCCGCGCAATCTGTTTCACTGTAATCATGGAAACCATGACTGAATATTCAGTCTCCGGCAACGATGACCGGAGAAATAAGGAACAGAAATTGATCGCGCTCGACGTCGACGGCACTCTGGTTGATCACGACGGCGCGATGACCGATGAGGTCCGCGAGGCCGCCCGCGCAGTGGTCGATGCCGGGCACCAGGTGATCATCGCTACCGGACGATCGCTCCAGGCGACGCTGCCGGTGATCGAACGGATCGGATTGCAAACCGGTTTCGGGGTCTGCTGCAACGGCGGCGTCACGGTCCGCTTGGACCCGTCGCTGCCTGGTGGATTCGAGGTGGTCCACAAAGAGACCTTTTCGCCCAGGGACGCACTGACCGCGCTGCGCAGCACCTTGCCGGCAGCAATGTATGCGGTCGAGGCGGCCGACGGGGAATTCCTCTCCACCAGCAGCTTCCAGGATGCCAGCTTCGGCATCCGGGCCCGCAGTGTGGATTTCGAAGAACTCCTGGACGCCCGGGCGGTCCGGGTGGTGGTGCACAGCCAAGAGGTGCCGCTCGCGGAATTCGAAGCCGCGGTGCAGGGCATCGGTTTGCACGGGGTGACCTATTCGGTCGGTTGGTCGGCCTGGTTGGATATCGCCGCCGCCGGGGTCACCAAGGCCTCGGCTTTGGAAAAGCTCCGTGCCGATTTGCGCTTGGACGCCAGCTCGACGGTCGCCGTCGGCGATGGCTTCAACGACGTTGAAATGCTGCGCTGGGCGCATCGTGGAGTGGCCATGGGCCAGGCTCCGCAAGGCGTCCAGGACGCGGCGAGCGAAATCACCGCCTCGGTGTACGACGACGGCGCGGCGCGGGTGTTGCGCAGCATCCTGGCCTAGCGCAGCTGAGCCCAAAGCACGCCGCCCGTCCAATCGGAAGTTTCAGTGGGCAGGGACGGCCCTGACCACTGAAACCCGTGATCAGACGGGCGGCGGAAGTGCTACGAGGGGTCAGTGGTTCTCCGCGAACCGCTTGATCGAGGCTGCCAACTCGGCTTCGGCGGCAGCTTTGTCCGCCCAGCCTTCGGCCTTGACCCATTTGCCGGGCTCCAGGTCCTTGTAATGCGTGAAGAAGTGTTCGATTTCCTGCACCAGGGAGGCTTCGACGTCGGCCAATTCCTGGATGTGCGCATACCGCGGATCGTCCAGCACACAGAGCACCTTGGCGTCGCCGCCGCCGTCGTCGGTCATGTTGAAGACTGCGATCGGCCGGGCTTCCAGCACCACGCCGGGGTGCAGATCGTACTCCTGCAGCAAGACCAAGGCGTCCAAGGGGTCGCCATCCTCGCCCAAGGTGTTGTCGAAGAAACCATAGTGCGTGGGGTACTGCATCGAGGTGAACAGGATGCGGTCCAGCCGGATCTGCCCGGTCTCGTGGTCCACTTCGTATTTGACCCGCGAGCCGCGCGGAATCTCGATCGTGACGTCGTGCTTCATGGGTGTTCCTCCAAAACGGTTGGTGAATCTGACGATTCCAAAGGAGCCAGAGGCTCCGTCTACTATGAGGATATAGGCGCACGAGCCGCCGGAAAGAATTAGAACGGCCCGCGAACGGTCCGATCTGGAAGCACAGGAGAGACCAGCCGATGCGCCGAACGGCCCGCGCCCTGCAAGCTGGACTGCTGGCCTTGGCATTGGCCGCGCTCGCAGTCCCGGCGGCCATCAACGCGGCGCCGGCGTTCATCGCCCCGCCCAGCCCGCCGGCTCCGGTGATTCCCGCCGCGCAACTGCCGCCGGCCTCGTTGGCTCCGATGGGTGTCGCGGCCAGTCCCAAGGCCGACGCCGCGCAGCCGGACCCGGCCCGGCTCGCGGCGCTGTTGAACCCGATCCTGGCCTCGGACGCCGGGAGCCTGACCGGCCAGGTGCTCGACGCCGCGACCGGCGCCGTGCTCTACGACCGCAGGGCGACGGCGGCAGCAGTCCCGGCGTCGAACCTGAAGCTCTTCACCGCGGTCAGCGCGCTCAAGAACCTCGGTGCGGACACCAGATTGCAGACTTCGGTGCTGCGCGGTTCAGAGCCCGGCACCTTGGTGTTGCGGGCCGGCGGCGACGTGCTGCTGGGCGCCGGCGACTCCGCACCAGGCGCGGTCAACGGCCATGCCGGCCTGACCAGCCTGGCGCAACAGACCGTGGCGGCATTGGGCGGCTCCGCCAGCGGCGGCGTGCGCTTGCTGCTGGACGATTCGGTGTTCACCGGTGCGGCGCTGAATCCGGAATGGGATACCGGAGACGTCACGGCCGGGGAAATCGCCCCGGTGTTCCCGTTGGCGACCAATTCCGCGATGCCCGATCTCAAGGGCGGCAGCCGGCCGCAAGACAGCGCGTTGGCGGCGGCCCAGCTCTTCGCCTCGATCCTGGGCAAGCTCGGCGTGCCGGTGCAGGGCGCAGTGGGCCGGGTTGCCGCGGGCGATCCGGCCGCGACCGAGCAGCTGGCCGCCGTGGCGTCGGCGACGGTGGCCGAGCAAGTGGCCTACATGTTGCAGAACTCCGACAACTTCCTGGCTGAGGTGCTGGCCAGACTCGCCGCCACCGGGCAGCAGCGGCCCGGCAGCTCGGCAGACGCGACCGCGGTCACCTTGGCGACCGTGAAGTCTTTGGGCGTCGACGTCACCGGGCTCACCCTGGCTGACAGCAGCGGCCTCGCCATGGCGAACCAGGTCAGTGCCGCGCAATTCGCACAGCTGGTGAAGCTCATCGTGACCGGCGACGACGCCAATATCCGCAGGGCGATCGACGGCTTCCCGGTGGCCGGATTGAGCGGCACGCTCGAATCCCGCTACGACACCGCCGAAACCGCTGCGGGATCGGGTCTGGTCCGGGCGAAGACCGGAACGCTCAATGTGGTCAAAACCCTCTCCGGCTTCGTGCTCGACGCCGATGGCCGGCTACTGGTCTTTTCTTTCATGGGCAACAACTTCAGCGGCGGCAGCGCGGTTGCCCAGCCGTTATTGGACCAGGCGGCGGCGACGCTTGCCGGTTGCGGCTGCCGCTGAACGATCGCCGTCGAGCCGGCCGGGGCAAACTTCGGCTGGCGGCGATATTTGCGGACTGGCACGGGTCCGCCACAGCGATCTGTGGTGAGATGGTCGGGTGAGCGCACTCGAGAAGCAGAACTTGATCAATTGGGAGCTCGCGGCCAGCACCGCGGCCAAACTCGCGGCGCCCGGGCCAACGCTCAGCAGCAATGAGATCGGCGCCGCGGTAGCCGATCTGCGCCGGATGGCGGACCGGGCAGTGCCGCACGTGCACCAGATCACCGGTTTGGACGCGGCTGCAGATCTGCGTGACTCGCAGGTGCTGATCGTGGACCGGGCTTCCTGGGCGAAGGCGAACACGCAGAGCTTTTCGGTGATGCTGGCCGGTACCCTGGCGAACTTGGAAGACAAAGCGCGCGGCCAAAATGCGCTGCGGCCGACGGCCCGGGCGATCAGCGGAACGGTGACCGGGGCTCAGCTGGGCGGAATCCTGGCCTTCCTTTCGTCCAAGGTCCTGGGCCAGTACGATCCGTTCGCCGCGCTGGCCGCCGGTTCGCAGATTCCGCCGGCCGGCCGATTGCTGCTGGTGGCTCCGAACATCATTTCGGTGGAACGCGAGCTGGGCGTGGAGCCGGGCGATTTCAGATTGTGGGTCTGCCTCCACGAACAGACGCACCGGGTGCAATTCGCGGCCGCGCCCTGGCTCCGGGACCACATGCTGCAGGAGGTGGACAAGCTCAGCGGGCTGCTGCTGGGCAATATCGACTCCTTGGGCGAGCGGGTTTCCGCAGCGGTCCGCAGTGCCGGGAGGACTCCGGCCGAACCGGCCGGGCCGAACAAGCCCGGCGGCCTGATGGAGTTGCTCCAAGACCCGGCGGAAAAGGCGGCGCTCTCGCATCTGACCGCGGTGATGAGTTTGCTGGAAGGCCACGCGAATGTGGTGATGGACGCGGTGGATGCTTCGATCGTGCCCACGGTGAAGACCATCCGGCAGCGGTTCAATGCCCGCGGCAAAGACCGGAGCGCCGTGGAGAAGTTCATCCGCAACCTGCTGGGCCTCAATGCCAAAATGCGCCAGTACACCGATGGCGCACGCTTCGTCCGAGCGGTCGTCGACCAAGTAGGCATGGCCGGGTTCAACGCGGTCTGGGAATCCGCGGACCATCTGCCCACCGAAGCGGAGATCCACGCTCCGGCCGATTGGGTCCGACGGATGGGTCTGTAGCGGGGTGGCGGACGCGGATTCGATCGGCCCGGTTTCCGCGCGGCCCGGTTTCGCCGGGCCGCGGCGGCGGCTCCGCCCGGTAGTCGGCAAGGCGCGCGGCATCCTGCGCGAGAGCCTGCCGGAATTGGCGCCGTCGGACCTGGTGCTGGTGGCCTGCAGCGGAGGGCCGGACTCGTTGGCATTGGCCGCAGTCGCGGCGTTCTTCCAACATCGGAAGGCTTTCCGGGTGGGTGCCGTGGTCGTGGACCACGGGCTGCAGGAAGGCAGCGGCGAAGTGGCCCGGCAGACTGCGGATGCGCTCCGACAGCTCGGCTTGGCACCGGTGGAGGTCCGGACCGTGCGGGTCGTCCCGGGTAGTGGCGGGCCGGAAGATTCGGCGCGCAAAGCGCGTTACGACGCCTTGGCGGCGGCTGCCGTCGAACACCGCGCTCGGGCGGTGCTGCTCGGGCACACGCTCGACGACCAAGCGGAACAGGTGATGCTCGGGCTGGCCCGGGGCTCGGGCACCCGCTCGCTGAGCGGGATGCCGGCCAGCCGCGAGTTCGCCGGTGCGCTGTTGCTGCGCCCTTTCCTGCCCTTGCGACGCGAGGAGACCCTGGAGATCTGCGCGGTCGAGGGGCTGGAGCCGTGGCACGACCCCAGCAACGACGATCCGGGTTTCACCCGGTCCCGGATCCGGCATCGGGTGTTGCCGTTCCTGGAGGCCGAGCTCGGCCCGGGAATCGCCCAGTCGCTTTACCGGTCGGCGAGCATCCTGGCCCAGGACGCGGATTTCCTCGACCAGTTGGCCGGCCGGGAATTTACCCGGATCGCCGAAGTCGGCGCCGACCGGGTACTGCTCGCGGAGGCTGAGCTGAACGCGTTGCCGACGGCGTTGCGGCACCGGGTCCTGGCGCGCGCCGTCGTCGAACTCGGCGGAGCGCAACCGAGCTTCGAGCGTCTGCGTGCGGCCGAGTCGTTGCTGCGCAGGCAGGGTTCGGCGGGCCCGGTGCAGCTGGCCGGCAAAGTGAGCGCATACCGGCAGGCGCGAAACTCCGGCCCAAGCTATGGGAAACTAGTCTTGAAAAGACTCTCCCAGTCCCAAGAAACCTAACCCAGTCAGGAGCATCGGGTGGATTCACGCGACGTCGAAGCGGACCTCAAGCACGTCCTCTATACCAAAGAGCAGATTCAGAGCCGGGTGACCGAACTCGCTGCGCAGATCGATGCGGATTATGCGGGCCGGGACGTGCTCCTGGTCGGCGTGCTCAAGGGCGCGGTGATGATCATGGCAGACCTGGCCAGGGCGCTGCACAGCCACGTGACCATGGATTGGATGGCGGTTTCCTCCTATGGGTCGGGCACCCAGTCCTCCGGCGTAGTGCGGATCCTGAAGGATCTGGAAACCGATTTGATGGGCAAGCACGTGCTGATCGTCGAAGACATCATCGACTCCGGGCTGACCCTGTCCTGGTTGCGCGCGAATTTGATTTCCCGCGGTCCGGCCTCGGTGGAGATCTGCACGCTGCTGCGCAAGCCGGATGCCGCCAAGGTCGAAATCGACGTCGAATACGTCGGCTTCGACATCCCGAACGAATTCGTGGTCGGCTATGGGCTGGACTTCGCCGAGAAGTACCGCAACCTGGACTTCGTCGGCACCCTGGCTCCGCACGTCTACGAGTAGCAGCGGTTATTTCCGGCCGCTGATCCCGGTCAGTTCGTTCGGCGCGGCCGGAAGGCCAGCGGTTTTCGCCACCTGGCCGGCTGCCAGATCCACGGCGTGGATCTTCCGCGTGCCAGGATCGCTGACATAGGCGGTCGCACCGTCGACGTACAAAGCGGGCCGGGCCTCCTGCCAAACCTCGGGTTCGGTCCAGGCCGGGGTGACCTGGATCCGGTGCTGCACCGTTCCGGTTTCCGGATCGATCACGTGGAGCCGGCCGTCAGTGCCCAGGACCAAAGCCTCACCGGCCGGCCCGCGGCCCAGGGAACGGAATGAGTAGCTGGTGCCCAAATCCACGTGTTTCAGGCTCGAATCACGGGTGTCGATCAAGCTGACCCGGGTAGGCCGCTCCAGCTTCGCGGCCCGGTCCACTTTGTAATCGCCCAGGACGATCGGCGAGTTGCTGCTGCCGGACTGGTTGCCGATCCGGCCGTAGGCGTCCGGTGCTTGCACCTTGCTGAGTTTGCCGCCGTGGTAGACGAGCGCTCCGTCGCTGCAGCCGACGACGACGGCGCCATTGCCGGCGACTGCCTCGCCGTGGGTTCCCGGGCAGTTCTCCGCGCTCGTGGTCTCGCCGCCGTTCTGGCCGTGGATGGTGACGCCGACCCGCTCCTTGCCGTTGCTCCGGGTGCTGAGCAGGCCGCCGTCCGGCAGTGGCACGGCTACTCCGTGATGCGGCTCCGGGGTGCGCGTCTTGGTGGATGCCGGCTGGCCGTTGGCCGCCGAACCGGGATCCAGATCGGCGGGGTCGAAGACCGTGATTTCACCGGTGCCGTCTGCGAACAGGGCAGTTTTCCCGTGGCTGACCACGTGGCCGGGGTGCTCTGCGGGGAAGACTGCGCCGGTGAGTCTCGGCGGCACGGTGTAGAAGTGCGAATGGTCGCCGTGCGGGAATTCCCAGCTGCCGGCGTCGAACGCTTCGAACCCGCGTTCGGTGGAAACCAGAACGTGGCGTCCGTCGCCGGCCGGATTGACCCGGATGAAGCCTTCGAGCGGAACCGGTTCGGCGACCGGTTGCAGGGTTTTGGCATCCAGTGTGAGCAGGCCCTGGTCGGTGGTCAACACCAATCGGGGCGCAGGCCCGGCCTGTTCCTTGGCGTTTGCCGGTTTGACGTTTTCATGGCCGGTGATCGTGGGTGCTGCTTGCGGTGGCGCTCCGCAGCCGGTCAACAGGGCCAAACCAGCGGCAAACGGGGCAAGGGCGATGAAAGCGCGATGAGGGTGCATGCCGACCAGTGTAGCCCTAAATAAGAATGATTCGCAGTAGTGTTGATTTTACTGGCTTCCAGCGCCGCCGATTTTGGCCGAAGCCGGGGAAATTTAGCAGGCGTCGACCAAAATCGGCGGCGTCAGTTGGTGCGCTGTAGCGGCAGCCCGGACTCCAATAGGCAGCGGCGAAGCCGAGCGGGATTGATCGCATCCGCCCAGGTCCAACGGACCACCCGGAGTCCGAGTGCGCGCAAGCCATCTTCCCGGAGCTTTTCGGCGTACACACGCTCGCCGGGAGTTTGGCCATTGGCCCAATCGCCGCGAAAGTACTTTTCCTTGCCGCCGAATTCGCCTACCAGGTGGAACTCGCGCCAGAAGAAATCGCTCCGCACCTGACGCCCGTCGGGAAGTGTGAACGCTTGCTGCAAACACGGTGCCGGAAACCCCGCCAGGTGCAGCTGCGCCCGGCTGATCGACTCGCCCAATGACTCCGCGTATTCCGAGGCGAGCGCAAGCACCTTCAGCACCCTGCGCCGGGCGGCCTGAGTGGGCAAGGCCAGGGCCAGGGTTTCCAGCGTCGGACGAGCGACGGCGGGTCCGCGTGGACTGGTCCGCGCCCATTCCGACCAGCCGGCGGCAAACGAGTCCCGCTCGGCGCGCAGTGCGGCGTCCATGACGCCCAGGGCTTCGGCGAAGGGCAGTTGCGCGCAGAGTTCCACCGCGGTTCGGGCCTTGTCGGTCAGTCGGAACTCGGAAATGCTGGTTTCACGGCCGCAAAGTGGGCCGTAGTGCGCCATGATCCCGCGACGTGAACGGCCGTGTCCCGGCGAGGCGTTGACGATGTGCAGCTTTTCCGGCACCCTGATCAACGGCAGTCCCCAGAGCATTGCTGCGGACTGGCGGCAGAACACCGGGGCCGATGCGGTGAACCTGCTCAGCGCTTCGGCGCGCAGCCCGTATTTTTCCGATTCGTTCAACGACGTCCAGGTCTCTGCCGGAAGATAGGCCCCGTGCCGGATCCGGACCAGCGCTCCGCGCTGCGCCAGAAACGCCAACCTGGCCGGGTCTCGGTCCACGCGGGCAGCGTCGGATGCGTAGAAGATGACCGGCTTGTCCATGGTTTGACGCTGCCATCGGGATCCGATTCGCGCCAGGCCCTGGGCGGCAGTTGTGGATAAGTGCTTGATGGTGCGCGATGGGATCGCCGTCGAAATTGGCTGACGCCACGGATACTTCCCCGGCTTGAGCCAATTTCGAAGGCGTCGACGGTCGGGAAGCCGCCGCCGCACGGGAATAGTCGTTCTGCTGAGAGGGAACATTGCGGCCTGGAGGGGAACTTAGCCGGCCCGTTGTGCGTGAATGTCTGCGGACGGTGTATAGCTAGATGGGGCCCATTCCAGATCAAGGACGGACCCGGTTCGCCGAAGAACGCAGCAGGAAGGACGGGGTCACTCCCCGGAGTACATGGACATCAAGAAAATCCTCAAAGGTCCGATCGTCTGGATCATCATCGTGGTCGCGATCGGAGCGATCGGATTCTCCCTGCTCGGCGTCGGCGGTTCTGCCCGGGTGGGCACCTCTGACGGCATGGCCTTGATCAGCGGCGGCAAAGTCCAGTCGGCCAAGGTCTATGCCGAGGGCCGCGTCGATTTGGTGCTCAAGGAAGACTTCTCCAAAAACAACCAGAATCTGGGCAAGAATGTCCAGTTCTATGTCGTGGACGCCCGCGAGCAAGCCGTGATCACCGCGCTCAATGACGCCAAAGTTGCCGATTACGATGATCAGCCGGTGCAGAACAACTTCTTCGTCGGATTCCTGCAGCTCATCGTCCCGATCCTGATCCTCGGCGCGATCTTCTGGTTCCTGCTTTCCCGCATGCAGGGCGGCGGCTCGAAAGTGATGCAATTCGGCAAGTCCAAGGCCAAGCTGATTTCCAAAGACAATCCGCAGGTCACCTTCGCCGACGTCGCCGGTGCCGATGA
Organism: Arthrobacter russicus; assembly: GCF_031454135.1. Classification (NCBI taxonomy): domain Bacteria; kingdom Bacillati; phylum Actinomycetota; class Actinomycetes; order Micrococcales; family Micrococcaceae; genus Arthrobacter; species Arthrobacter russicus. The sequence continues at coordinate 1,992,627 of NZ_JAVDQF010000001.1, read as the reverse complement.
GGCGGTCGAGGAGCTCCACGAGATCAAGGAGTTCCTGCGCGAACCGCAGAAATTCCAGGCGGTCGGCGCGAAGATCCCCAAGGGCGTGCTGCTTTACGGACCGCCCGGAACCGGCAAGACCCTGCTCGCCCGCGCGGTGGCCGGCGAGGCCGGCGTGCCGTTCTATTCGATCTCCGGCTCGGACTTCGTGGAAATGTTCGTCGGCGTCGGTGCCAGCCGGGTCCGCGATCTCTTCGAGCAGGCCAAGGCGAACTCGCCGGCGATCATCTTCGTCGACGAGATCGACGCCGTCGGGCGGCACCGTGGTGCCGGGATCGGCGGCGGCAACGACGAACGCGAGCAGACGCTCAACCAGCTCCTGGTCGAAATGGACGGCTTCGACGTCAAGACCAATGTGATCTTGATCGCGGCGACCAACCGGCCCGATGTACTGGACCCGGCGCTGCTGCGTCCCGGCCGCTTCGATCGGCAGATTCCAGTCGAAGCGCCGGACCGGATCGGCCGGGAACAGATCCTGCACGTGCATGCCAAGGGCAAGCCGATGGCGCCGGGCATCGACCTGCATGCGGTGGCCAAGAAGACCCCCGGGTATACCGGCGCGGATCTGGCGAACGTGCTCAACGAGGCCGCGCTGCTGACCGCACGCTCCAATGCCCAGCTGATCGACGACCGAGCGTTGGACGAAGCCATCGACCGGGTGATGGCCGGCCCGCAGAAGCGCACCCGGGTGATGAAGGAGCGCGAGCGGAAGATCACCGCCTACCACGAAGGCGGACACGCCCTGGTCGCCGCGGCATTGCGCTATTCGGCTCCGGTCACCAAGATCACCATCCTGCCGCGCGGCCGTGCGCTGGGCTACACCATGGTGGTGCCGGAAGACGACAAATACTCGGTCACCCGCAATGAGCTCCTGGACCAGATGTCCTACGCGATGGGCGGACGGGTCGCCGAGGAGATCGTTTTCCACGATCCGTCGACCGGGGCTTCGAACGACATCGAGAAGGCGACCGGAACCGCGCGCCGGATGGTGACCGAATACGGCATGAGCGAACGCATCGGTGCGGTCAAACTCGGCACCGGCAGCGGTGAGCCCTTCATGGGCCGCGACGCGGGCCGGGACCGGGATTACTCCGAAGCGGTCGCCGCGATGATCGACGAGGAAGTCCGCAGGCTGATCGAAGAAGCCCATGACGAGGCTTACGCGGTGCTGATCGAAAATCGGGATGTGCTGGACCGGCTGGCCCTGGAATTGCTGGAACGCGAGACCTTGAACCAAGCCGAAATCGCCGAAATCTTCCATGACATCCGCAAGCGCGAGCTGCGCGACGTCTGGCTCTCGGCGGACAGCCGCCCGGTTTCCGACATCCCCCCGGTGGTCTCCGCCAAGGAGCGCCGGGACGCCGCGGCAGCCGGTGATCCGGATCCGGACACCTTGACTCCGCAGGAGCAGTTGGCCTCGGCCAACCTTCCGGGGCCCGCGGATGCGCCGGGTGGGGCAACCGGCGGCAGCCTGGGGAACCCCGGTGGGGGTTCGGCCGGCGGCGCTTCTGGCGGCACGAACCCCGGTGGGCAGTCGAATCAGCATGACTCCGGTCCGAACGGCCAGCAGCACGACGGCGGAGCTCCGGCAGAGGAGCGCTGAAGGCTTGCCGGTGGCCCGGATATACAAGCCCAGGCCAACGGACCGGGCGTAACCGCGGAACGAAGTGCCGATGATTCCAGATAGGATCTCTCTCGTGTGTGATGTCGACGAAGAAGCGAAACCGCCTGCCGAGTCGAGCGTGGATCTGCCACGGATCGAGGCCGCGGTGCGGGAGATCCTGATCGCGATCGGCGAAGATCCGGACCGCAGCGGGCTGGCGGAAACCCCGCAACGGGTGGCCCGGGCATACGCCGAAGTCTTTTCCGGGTTGAACCAGGACCCGGCACAGGTCCTGTCCCGGACTTTCGACATTTCGCACCAGGAATTGGTGCTGGTCAAGGACATTCCGTTCTACTCGACCTGTGAGCACCATCTGGTGCCCTTCCACGGATCCGCGCACGTGGGCTACATCCCCTCCGCGGAAGGGAAAGTCACGGGCCTGAGCAAGCTCGCCCGGCTGGTCGACGTTTTCGCGAAACGCCCGCAAGTCCAGGAGCGGCTGACCACGCAGATCGTGGATGCGCTCGTGGAGCACCTCAAGCCCCGCGGAGCGATCGTCGTGGTCGAATGCGAACACATGTGCATGTCGATGCGCGGCGTCCGCAAGCCCGGAGCCAAAACGGTGACTTCGGCAGTGCGCGGCATCCTGCACGAACCGGCAACCCGCGCTGAAGCCATGAGCTTGATTCTGGGCAAATGACGCAATCCAACAGAAGGTAATTATGGACTCCCTCGCTGCCGCCCCCGGAACCGGACCGGCCACATCACCACTGCCGACGCTGCGCTCGCCGCGCAAACCGGCCAGCTTCGACAAGTTGCCCACGGACCGTGCCGTGGTCTTCGGCATCCTCAATGTGACTCCGGATTCGTTCAGCGACGGCGGTTCCTACAATTCCTTGGATACCGCGATCGCGCACGGGCTGCGGATGTTCTACGCCGGAGCCGATGTGATCGACATCGGCGGCGAATCAACCCGTCCCGGAGCCGATGAGGTCGATCCGGCCACCGAGCAGGAGCGGATCATGCCGGTCATCGAAGCCATGGTCAAAGCCGGCGCCCTGGTCAGCGTGGACACCCGGCACGCCGAGACTGCGGCCAAAGCGCTCGACGCCGGTGCGGCGATCATCAACGACATCTCCGGCATGAGCGTGACCCCGGAAATGGTGGCCTTGGTCGCCGAGCGCAAGGCGCCTTACGTTTTGATGCATCGTCGTGGTGATGCCAAGATCATGGATTCGCTGATCCGTTATGCGAATCTGATCGATGACGTGGTCGCCGAGCTCGGTGCTGCACTGCAGGTCTTCTATTCGGCCGGGGTTCAGCCGGAGCAGCTGATCGTGGACCCCGGTCTGGGCTTTTCCAAGACCGCGGACCAGAATTGGGAATTGCTGGCGAACCTGGAGCAACTCGGGAAGCTCGGGCACCGGGTACTGGTGGGCACCTCCCGCAAGCGTTTCCTGGGTTCGTTGCTGAGCACCGCGGGCAAGGCGGCGGCACCGACCGAACGGGACCACGCCACCATCGCCACCACCGCGATTGCCGCGGGCAAGGGCGTGTGGGGCATCCGAGTGCATGATGTGGTGGGCAATCTGCATGCTGCGAAAGTGGCGGCCCGAGTCCGCGCCGCAGCAGCCCCGGCGGTCCGCAGCAGCGATGGAAGCCAGGGCTAGTGGCGGCAGAACAGGCGGCGGATTCCGCTGCGGTCCGAGATTCGCCCTTGGCCCGACCGGACCGGATCACGCTCAGTGGAGTGACCGCGATCGGCCACCACGGGGTGTTCGAACGCGAAAAGAGCGACGGGCAACCGTTCATCGTCGACGCAGTGCTCTTCACCGACGTCCGGCCGGCGTCGGCCAATGACGAATTGGACCAGACTGCGAATTATGCCGAGGTGGCCGAGGCGATCAAAGCGATGATCACCGGCGAGCCCTTCGACCTGATCGAGACCTTGGCGGAGCGCACCGCGCAGAAATTGCTGGCCGGCTTCCCGGTCGCCGCAGTGGAGATCACGGTGCACAAGCCGAAAGCTCCGATCCAGGTGCCCTTCGGAGATGTCTCGGTCACGGTTTACCGGGAACAGGGATGAGCGGATTGCCGGTCCGCGCGATCCTCGCATTGGGCTCCAACCTCGGCGAGCGGGCCGGAACCCTGGCCAGTGCCGTGGCCGACCTGGTCGAACATCCCCAGGTGCGGTTGTGCGACGTCTCCCCGGTGGTGCAGACCCAGGCGGTCGGCGGTCCGCCGGACCAGCCTCCTTACCTGAACATGGTGATGGAGGTCGAAACCGAATTGTCTGCGGTTGAGCTGCTGGCGCACTGCCAAGCGGTCGAGGCCAGACACCACCGGGAGCGGGTCGTCCGATGGGGCCCGCGGACCTTGGACGTGGACATCATCGTGTACGGCGATCTGCAGCAGGACGATCCGGAACTGACCCTGCCGCACCCCAGGGCCGCGGAGCGTGCTTTCGTGCTGGTCCCGTGGCTTTTGATGAACCCGCACGCCACCCTGTCCGGAATGCCGGTCCGGGATCTGGCCGGCGCTGCCCGCGATTTGGACGACGTCGAGGACTTCGACGGGTATGCCGGGTGAACCAAGCCGGTTGACCGGGCCGAGCCGGCCGGATTGATACCGTTGATGCAATAGCTTTGCCGATTCCAAGCCGAGGAAGCCATGAAGTCCCAGCTCCGTACTATCCGGCCCTTGTGGCTCGCCGTGATCGCCGTGATCGCTGCTGCCGCAGGCTGGTCGGCCACGGTGCTCACCAACCGGTTCAGCTTGCCGACGCCGGCCTTGCCCTACAGCGCCTTGGTCACCCTGGGACTGGTCATCGTGATCGTTTTGGTGTTGGGTTTGCGGGTGCGCCGGTGGCGGGACGGCAAACGGGACCGGGAGCTCAACCCGATTTTGGCCGCCCGGACCCTAGTGCTGGCCCAAGCCAGTGCTTATGCTGGTGCCTTGTTGTTGGGCTGGCACGCCGGGGTCGCGGTGGACGCCATGGTCGCAATCGCCTATGGGGCCGGCGCCGGGGTGCTGACTTTGCCGTTGGTATTGATCGGCGGCTCCGCTGCGATGGTCGTGGTCGGTTTGGTAGTGGAGCGGTTCTGCCGGATTCCACCGGACGACGGCAATCCGGCGGCCAAAGAACGGCGCCCGGGTGAAGAGGGCGCCGGGGGCGAAGAGTTCGCCCGCTGAACCGGCGGCTGCGGCACTAGCGGGGTCGGCGCGTTGGCCCGGCACCACTCGATTTTCCAGACACGATGCAACAGGCCGGAGCACGGCACTTTTGAAGGAGCGGGACATGCGGGAACCGATCGATCCGACAGGGATCCAGTGGTTGCGGGTATCACCGAAACTGGTGTTGCTGCGTTTGCTCCGCGAGGGTCTGGGCACCGTGCTGGTCATGGCCATTTTCGCGATTCCACTGCTCTTCCAGGCGATCGGCTGGTGGCCCGGGTTCCCGATCTGGCTCGCCTGGCTTTTGCTGCTGGCGGCTTTCGCGGTGCGGATCTGGCGACTGCTGCTGGTGCCGCGCCAAGTCCGGGCGATCGGGTTCGCGGAACGCGACGACGATTTGTTGATCCGCCGCGGTCTTTTCTTCCAAAGGGTCCTCGTGGTGCCTTATGGGCGGATGCAGTACGTCGACGTCGGAGTCGGGCCTCTGGAGCGGGCCTTGGGCTTGGCCACGCTGAAGCTGCACACCGCCTCACCTGGCACGAATGCCTTGATCGAAGGCTTGCCGACTGAAGAGGCAGCCCGTCTGCGGGAGCAGCTTTCGGCACTCGGCGAGTCGAAATTGGCGGGGCTGTGACCGATCCGCTCGCTGCCCCTGCGGTGCCACAGCCGGGATTCCATACCGACAGCGCGAGCGATTGGCACCGCGTGCACCCGGCCTCTCCCGCGATCCGGGGCTGGTTGGCCGTGGTCGCGGTCGCGGTGATCTTCGGCCGCAGCTTCTTTGAGCAACTGTTCCAAGAAGGCATTTCGGGCCGCGCCGGTGGGGCCGGAATCCCCTGGTGGATCGTGGCGCTCGTCGTGGGGGGCGCTGTCCTGGTGTTCGGCGTCGCCTTCGTGCTCAGTTGGTACTTCACCCGCTATCAGGTCACCGATGACCATGTGCGGATCAATTCCGGGTTCATTTTCCGGCAGCAGCGGCAGGCCCGGATCGACCGGGTGCAGGCGATCGACGTGGTGCAGCCGCTGCTGGCCCGGATTTTCGGTTTGGCCGAACTGAAGTTCGAAGTCGCGGATTCCGGCAAGTCCGCCATGAAGCTGTCCTTCCTCAAGCTCGACGAGGCCAAGCGGTTGCGGGCAGCGATCCTGGCCCGTGCTGCGGGGGTCAGGGTAGATCCGGAGAACCCCACTGCGGTTGAAGAGGCACCGGAACAGCAAGTGCTGCAGATTCCGCCGGCTCGGATCCTGGGCTCGATTGTGGCTTCGGAACTTACCTTGGTCCTGCTGCTGGTGGCCGCAGGTTTGGTGGTGCTCGCCAGCTTGGGCTGGTGGGGCGCCCTGTTCGGCCTGCTGCCGGTTCTGCTGGCGCTGGGCGGCGGTTATTGGCAGCGCTTCTCGAAAGACTTCAATTTCCGGATCGCGACCTCGCCGGACGGCGTGCGCCTGCACTACGGGCTGCTGGAAACCCGGGCGCAGACCATCCCGCCCGGCCGGGTGCAGGCCGTGGGCATCAGCCAGGGGCCGGTGTGGCGGATTTTCGGCTGGTACCGGATCCACCTCAATGTCGCCGGCTACGGGGATTCGCAACACGAAAACCGCAGCACGCTCCTGCCGGTGGGCAATCTCCAAGACGTGTTCGCGGTGCTGGGTCTGATTTTCGCCGATCCCGGTGTGCCGGATCCGCACGATGTGTTCACCGCCGCGCTGCGCGGCACCGGCACCGCCGGCGGGTTCCGGCATTCGCCCGGCAGGGCCCGCTGGGTCGACCCGATCGCTTGGCGGCGCAACGCTTTCCGGGCCACCGAGACAGCCTTGCTGTGCCGGCACGGCGTATTCTTCCGGAATCTGCAAGTGGTTCCGCATGAGCGGACCCAATCTTTGCAGTTGAACCAAGGCCCGGTGCAACGGCTGCTCGGCCTGGCGGATTTCGAGCTGCACTCTACCCCGGGGCCGGTCAAGCCGGTGGTGCACCATATGGACTTGGCGACAGCGCGCGAGCTCTTTTTGGCACAAGCCGCCCGAGCCGCCAAAGCGCGACGGCTGGCCCGACCGGAACGTTGGATGCAAAGCCAGGATGACCAAGCAGAAAAGCCGAGCGGAAATGACTGAGCGACATTGACCAGCGAACGATCGGGAAAGCCGGGACGACTGGGCGTGGGCGTGATCGGTGCGGGAAAGGTCGGCGCGGTGCTCGGTGCGGCCCTGCGCGCCGCCGGGCACGCCGTCGTCGGGGTGTCCGCGGTATCCGAAGCTTCCCGGGACCGGGCCGAGCTGCTGCTCCCTCAGGTTCCGATTCTGGAGATCCCGGACATCGTGGAGCGCGCGGAACTCGTGCTGCTGGCGGTTCCGGACGATGCCCTGCAGCCGCTCGTGGCCGGACTGGCCGCGGTGGACGCCTGGCAGGCCGGCCAGCTGGTGGCGCACACCTCGGGCCGTTTCGGCGTCGGCGTATTGGCACCGGCGCGGGCCGCCGGGGCGATTCCGCTGGCGATCCACCCGGCCATGACCTTCACCGGGCACAGTCTGGATTTGGCACGCTTGCCGGATTCGAGTTTCGGCGTCACCGCCGACGTCGCGATGTTGCCGATCGCCCAGGCGCTGGTGGTGGAAATGGGTGCGGAACCGGTGCCGATCGCGGAGGCCGACCGGGCGCTCTACCATGCGGCACTGGCGCACGGGGCGAACCACCTGGCCACCCTGGTAGCGCAATCAGCCGAGCTGCTGGGCAGCATCGGGGTGGAACATCCGGAACGGATGCTCGGCCCATTGCTCCGGGCCGCTTTGGAGAATGCGCTGAGTTCGGGCGAGAATGCTTTGACCGGACCCGTGGTCCGCGGCGACGCCGGAACTGTCCGGGCGCACGTCGACGCGTTGCAGGAGAGTTCTGCGGAGGTGCTCGACGCCTATCGCGCGATGGCGGGGATCACCGCGGCGCGCGCTGTGGAGCGGGGCAAGCTCACGATTGCGCAATTGAGCCGGATCCAGGCGGCTCTGGCCGCGCATGACGATGATTCAGTGGAGGAATAAGTGGCCATTACCGTGGTCCGCAGCATAGCGGATCTGCGTGCGGCAAGTGCCCGACTGTTGGCCGATGTTCCGGACCGGCAAGCGTCGTTCGGCTTGGTGCCGACGATGGGCGCATTGCATGCCGGCCACGCCGAGCTCGCGGCCACTTCGGTGGCGGCGGAGACCGCTACGGTGGTTTCGATTTTCGTGAATCCGTTGCAATTCGGGGACGCGAAAGACCTGGAACGGTATCCGCGGACTCTGGAATCGGACGTCGAGCTGCTCGAATCCGTGGGCGTGGACCTGGTGTTCGCGCCTTCGGCGGAGGAGATGTACCCGGACGGAGCCCCGATGGTCCGGGTGTCCGCCGGTTCCTTGGGCGAGGTCTTCGAAGGGGCTTCGCGGCCGGGCCACTTCGACGGGGCGCTCACCGTGGTCTCGAAACTCCTGCATGCGGCACAGCCGACGGTCCGCGCCGGCTACCGGGCCTATTTCGGGCAGAAGGACGCACAGCAGTTGGCCTTGGTGCAGCGGATGGTTTCGGACTTGAACTTCCCGGTGGAAATCGTCCCGGTGCCGACGGTCCGGGCCGCGGACGGATTGGCGCTTTCCAGCCGGAACCGGTTCCTCTCCGCGCCGGAGCGGGAGGCGTCCCTGGTGCTTTCCCGGGCGCTCCGCGAGCTGGTCGGCCGGGCGCAGCGCCGGGAGCCCCTGGACCTGGAATCCGCAGTGGATCTGGTGCGCAGTGTGCCCGGCGTGGATTTGGACTATTTCGAGGTGATCGACCCGAAGAGCTTTGAACCGCTTGCCGAAAACTGCCGGGACAGCCCGTTCCAAGGCTCCGCATTGGCCGTGCTCGCAGCCAAAGTGGGAGCGGTCCGGCTGATCGACAATATGCCGCTGGTCGCCGGTTGAGCCGTAGGCCGCCGAATTTGGCTGAAGCCGGGGAAATTTCCGCGGCGCCAACCAAAATCAGCGGCATGCTGCGGCGTGCGGCGACTGGGATTACGCCAGTGCTGCGTTGACCTCGGCCGCATCCGGATAGGACGCTTGCGCGCCCTTGCGGGTGGTCGCCAATGCCGCGGCCACCGAGGCGAACTGTGCGGCATCCTGCAGCGTGGCGGAATCGGCCAGCCGGAAAGCGGCCGCGCCGGTGAAGGCGTCGCCGGCGCCGGTGGTATCGATCGGCGAAACCCGGTACGCATCGATTTCGACCACCGGCTGGGGGCCCGTCGAATCGAGCACCACCGCGCCGTCGCCGCCGAGCGTGACCAGGACCCTGGGGATGCCGCGGGCCTGGAAACCGGAGCGTGCCGCATCCCAATCGTGCCTCGGGTCCGCGCCGAGCAGGTCCGCAGCCTCGTGCGCGTTGACCAGCAGCACATCGGTCAATTGCAGGAGCTCTTCGGGCACCGGTCCGTACGGCGAAAGGTTGAGCAGCACGGTCGCCCCGGCTTGTCGCCCGGCCCGGGCCGCCGCGAGCACGGATTCCATCGGAACCTCCAAGCAGAGGCAGAGCACCGCGGCGTCTTCGAAGGCTGCGGCCGGCAGATCCTCCGGCCGGAGCACCCCGTTGGCGCCGGCCGAAATGATGATGCTGTTCTCACCCTGCCGGTCCACCGAGATCACTGCCACTCCGGTGGGCTCCGGGACGATGCGCAAACTGCTGACGTCGACCCCGGCGGCGCTCACGGACTCGCGCAGCATCTGTCCGTTCGGATCGTCGCCGATCGCGCCGATCAGGGCCACCTCGGCGCCCAACCGGCCGGCGGCCACTGCCTGATTCGCGCTTTTCCCACCCGGCAGCACCCTGAAGTCGGTTCCGTGGATGGTTTCCCCGGGTTGCGGCAGCCGTTCGCAGTAAATCGTCAGGTCGGCATTGAGTGAACCGACGACGACGATTTTCTTGCTGGGTTTCATGCGGACACCTCGGCTGCGACGGGTTTCGGGATCAGGAACGATGTGGCCAGTGCGACGGCGGTGGTCGCGATCCCGATCAGCACCACTGCGAAGTATGCCGCACCGCCGCCTACCGGTGCCAGACTGACCAACAGCGTGGGCATCACCAGGAAGCTCAGTCCGGCACCGAGGTTGAAGGCTCCGGCATTCATGCCGGGGAGGAATCCGGGGTTTCCTGCGGGCGAGAGCAACACGCCCAGGCCATTGAGCATGATATTCACGCAACCGGCATAGGCGATGCCTAGCAGTGCGGTTCCGGCGACCATCAAGGGCAGGCTGTTGAGTCCGAAGAAGCCGATCAGGGCCAAGGCCAACAGGCTTCCGGCCAAGCCGATCCGCAATACTCTGGTGTAGCCGAAGACCGGAGCCAGCCGGCCGCTGAACGGGCCGACGAGCCAGCCGAGCAAAGCGTAAGGGGTCAGGATCAACAGTGACATTTCGGTCGGTCCGACGCCGAAGCCCGGGCCGGTAGCTTGCACGTAGGCCGGCACGATGCCGTTGATGATCGCGAAAATCCCGGTCATGGTCAGGGTCGTAGTGAGCAGCGGCGCCCAGGTGGCGCGTTGGCGCAAATGCCGGATCTCCACCATCGGGTGGCTGGAGCGCTTCTCGGTGAACCAGAACCCGGCGAACCCGGCCAGTGCCAGGAGCAAAAGGAGCAGCGCGAAGCTGAGCGTCCCGATGTCGAAGGCGCCGGCCAGTTTGGCGGCCTCGTTGAGTGCGGTGAGCAGTGCTCCCACGGCGACCACGATGAAGAAGACGCCCACCCAGTCCATCCGGGTGCCTGCCCCGGGCCGGGATTCCGGGGTCAGGGTGCGGACCAGCAGCACGGCCACCGCGGCAAGCACCACCATCAGCCAGAAGATGCTGCGGAAGCCGAAGTGCTCCACCATGAATCCGCCCACGAACGAATCCACGCCGGCCACGCCGCCGTTGACCGCGGTGATCACACCGAGCAAGGTGCCGTAGGATTTTGCGTCCTTGACTTCGCTGCGCAGCATGATCAGGCAGAGCGGCACGGTCGGGCCACTCACGCCTTGGATGATCCGTCCGACGAAAAGCCAGCTGACATCAGGGGCCAAGGCGCTGACCACGGAGCCGAGACCCATCAAGACCATCATCACGACCAGGATCCTGCGCCGGCCGACGATATCGCTCAGCCGGGGCAGGAACAGAGAAAATACCGCGGCCGCGGTGAAGAACGAGGTCTGGCTCAGACCGATCACGGACTGGTCGGCCTTCAGTTCCTGACCCATGCTCAGCAGCGCCGGGCTGAGCATGCTGGCATTGAGCTGGAACGCGACGCAGGCGGTGAGCAAGGCCACCATCAAGGTGGCCACCGGGCGTCTTGCCGGGTTCGTCGGTGTGCTCATCGCTCGCCGATCCGTTCCAGCGCGTCGACAACGAGCGCCCAGAACCTGCCGTGGTCCAATTCCACGGCGACCGATGTGCGGCAGTCCTCCGGGGCAGGCATTCGGAAATCAGCCACGGTCATGCCGCGGGTGAGGCCGCCCGCCAGCTCGATGTCGACCGGGGTTCTGCGGGTCTTCACGATGCTCGGATCGATCACGTAGGCCACCGCGCAAGGGTCGTGCACCGGTGGCGCCTCGAACCCCTGCACGTCTTTGTAGGCCTGCCCGAAGAACTCCAGCAGTTCGCCGACGAACCGGGCCGGCGCGGTGCCTACGGCGGCGATCTGCGCGGCCACTTCTGCGGTGGCCAGCGCCTGATGGGTCAAGTCCAAGCCCACCATGACCACCGGCCAACCGGCGTTGAACACGATATGTGCGGCTTCCGGATCGATCGCGATGTTGAATTCGGCCACCGCGCTGAAATTGCCCACATGGTAACCGCCGCCCATCAAGACGACTTCTTTCACCCGTCCGATGATTTCCGGGGCTTTGCGGGCGGCCATCGCGATATTGGTCAATCCGCCGGTCGGCACTAGGGTTATGGTCCCCGGCTCGTGCGCGAGCACGGTTTCGATGATCAGATCGACCGCGTGCCGGGCGTCGAGCTCGATCTCCGGTTCGGGAAGCAGCGGTCCGTCCAGACCGGACTCGCCGTGGATGTCCGGGGCGACCTGGATGTCCCGGATCAGCGGGCGGGTGCAACCGGCCGCGAAAGGGACCCCGGTGATTCCGGCCACGGCAGCCACGGCAAGGGCGTTCCGGGTCACCTTCGGCAAAGTCTGGTTGCCCACTACCGTGGTCACGGCAAGCAGCTCGATCTCCGGGTTTCCGTGTGCGAGCAACAAGGCGACGGCGTCGTCATGCCCGGGATCGCAGTCCAGGATGATCTTCTTCACGGTCTTGGATTCGGCTACTGGGGGCATTGCCGCGGCTCACGCTCTTTCCACATCTTCTTCGGTGTTCTTGGGTAGTCTCGCACTCGCGGGAGTCGGGCGTCAAACGCTTAACTACCGATCGTCCGGGTCCGGTCCGAACCGATGATCCGGGCTACCATCGCTCTATGGTTTCTCCGCAGTCCGGTCCGGGCAAGGCCCCGACACCGCCCGCCCGGGCGCCCCGGGTCACGGCTGCCGAGGTCGCAGCGAAGGCCGGGGTGTCCACCGCGACGGTTTCGCTGGTGGCCAATGGGAAAACCTCCGGCCGGGTGTCGGCGGAGATCGTGGCCCGGGTGGCCGAAGCGATCTCCGAATTGGGATACGTCGTCGACAGTGCGGGCAGTTCGCTGGCCACCGGAGCCGGGAATTTCGTGATCCTGATTGCCCCGGACATTTCGAACGCGTTCTATTCGCAAGTGATCACCGGGATCCGTGCGGCGATCGGTCCGGACTACCAACTGTTGCTTTCGGTCACCGGGAATGGCCGGTTCCCGGCGGTGCGGGATGTTCGCAAGCTCCTCGCGCTCCGGCCGGCCGGTCTGTTGGTGGATGCGCCGAGCGAACAGTTCTTGGCCGAATTGGCGGCCACCGGCCCACTGGTCTTGTTGGATGCGCCTGGTTCGGGCGGGACCGCGCCACGGGTCAATTTCGACGTCGAGGCCGGTGCCGCCGAGCTCGCCGGCCACCTGGCAGCCTGCGGGCACCGGACTGTGGCCTATTTGGATTCGGTCACCGGAACCCAGACGTTCCAAGCCCGGCGTCGGGCTTTCCGAGTGACTGCGGAGCAGCTGGGGATCCGCGTGCTGGACGGCGCGATTCCCAGCACCACGATCGATCTGGGCGCCGCGGCGGAAGCCTTCGCCGCGGCGTGGCCGCAGCTGGCCGCCGCGGGTGTGACCGCGGTGGCCTGTGCCACCGACACCCAGGCCTTCGGCGTGCTGCAGGCTGCCCGGAAGCTCGGCTTGGCGGTGCCCGGCGCGCTCGCGGTGACCGGGTTCGATGATCTGGCGTTCGCCGGCTCGAGCGATCCGGGCCTGACCACAGTGCGGCTTCCGGCAGCTGCTTTGGGCGAAGCCGCGGGAAATCAGCTCAAGACGCTGTTGGCCGGACGTGCGCCGGCGTGCACGTTGATCAACCTGGCCACCGAATTGGTGATCCGCGAATCCACCGGGCTCAGGACCTGAAGTAGTCGGTGAGTTCGTCCAGGAGTTCCCGGGCTGCCGCCGGAATCGAGCCATGCACCATTTTAGGCGAAAGCGCAAAGCCGCTGCCGGGGATCGCCGCATGCAGCCGCTTGGCGGTTTCGTGGAAGTACTCCGGGCTTTTCGCGCCCACCAGGAACTGGGTGCCGGCCGGCAGCTTGCTGAAGTCTTCGGCCTTTTCGGCTTCGAGCATCCCGGCCTTCAATTCGCCGACCGCGGTGGGCAGCAGGGTTTTGACTGCCCGGGCCGCCCTGGTCGGGGCCACCAATGCCAGCAGCCCGGCCAGGATCGGCTCGGGGACCCGGGTCAACGGGCCGGTGGCGTTGAATCCGCGCTTGAATTTCGCCCAGGCATGCGAAATGCGGCCGGCAGCCACATCGTTTTCGAATGATTCGAACCAGGACATGTCCAGGCTGTTGTCGATGTTGATTGCGGGATCGTAGAGCGCGAGTTTTTCCGGCTCCAGCTCGGAGCCGACGAATTCCTGCACCGAATTGAGCGCGACCGAGCAGCCCAGGCTGTGCCCCAGGATGTTCTTCGCCCGGGTCTCCCGCAGCACCAACGCCAGGTCCGAAATTTCCGTGCGGATCGAATAGTCCTCGGGTTGTTCGCTGGAACCGCCCCGGCCGCGCCGGTCGTACACGTCCACGGCCCAGCCTTCGCCCAGGGTCTTCGCGAACGCGATGGCGAACGGCCGGTAGATCAATGCGGTCAGGAAGGCGCCGCCCACCACGACGACGCGCTGCCCGCCTGGAGCGTCTTCGGTGCCATAGCTGTACAAGGCCAGATGGCCGCCGTCGTCGGTCTGCAAGGTGCTTTCGCGCATGCTACGAACCTACCGTGTTGCCGGCTTTTCCGCCGTGCCGGTCAGCGGAGGCGGGCAGCCACGGTAAAATCAATATTCGTGACCGATGAAAAAAGCCCGCAGAGCACCGATGTATCCGAGCAGATGCAGATCCGGCTGGACAAACGCGCCAGTCTTCTGGCCCGCGGCTTGGAAGCCTATCCGGTGGGGGTGCCCCGAACCCACAGCCTGGCAGAAGTCCGGGAAAAGTTCGGCCATCTCCAGGCGGACGAGGCCAGTGGCGAAATCGTCGGCATCTCAGGTCGCGTGGTTTTCGTCCGGAACACCGGAAAGCTGTGTTTCGTCACGCTGCAAGAGGGCAGCGGCGCGCGGTTGCAGGGCATGCTGAGTTTGGCGAACGTCGGCGAAGCCGCCTTGGCCGACTGGAAAGCCCTGGCCGACCTCGGCGATCATGTCTTCTTGCACGGCGAGGTCATTTCGTCGAAACGCGGCGAGCTCTCGGTGCTGGCCGATTCCTGGCAAATGGTTTCCAAAGCAATTCGACCTTTGCCGGTGTTGCATGCCGATTTGAACGAAGAGAATCGGGTCCGGCAACGCTATGTCGATCTCATGGTCCGCGATGAAGCGCGGCAGATGGTGCGAACTCGGGCGGCAATCACGCGATCGGTTCGGGAAACCCTGAATTCCCTCGAATATGTGGAAGTCGAAGGGCCAGTGCTCCAGTTGGTCCACGGCGGTGCCCATGCCCGTCCGTTTGAAACCCACATCAACGCATTCGATCAGAAAATGACGCTCCGGATCGCGCTCGAGCTCTACCTCAAGCGTGCCGTGGTCGGTGGAATAGACCGGGTCTATGAAATGGGTCGAATTTTCCGCAATGAAGGCGTCGATTCGACGCACAGTCCGGAATTCACCATGCTCGAATGCTACGAGGCCTATGCGGACCAATTCGTCATGGCCGAGCGGATGAAAAAAATCATCTTGAACTGTGCCGATGCCGTCGGGCGGCGGCGAATCGAGACGCCGGATGGCGTGATCGACTTGGCCGGCGAATGGCAATGGCTGGGCGTGTACCCCGGGCTTTCCGAGGCTGTCGGCCGGCGGATCACCCCGGAAACCGAGGCCGTGGATTTGCGTTCGATCGCTGCCGAACACGGCGTCAAAGTCGACCCGGCATGGGATGCGGAGAAGTTGGTCATCGAGCTCTTCGGCGAATTGGTCGAACCGAAGTTGCTGCAACCGACCTTCGTTTTCGACTATCCGCCTTCCGCTCAGCCGTTGGCTCGGCCGCACCGGAGCGAGCCGGGCTTGATCGAGGCCTGGGATCTGATCATCGGCGGCATGGAACGGGGCACCGCATTCTCCGAACTCATCGACCCGGTCATCCAGCGGGAGCGGTTCACCGAGCAATCCCTGCTGGCCGCCGGCGGAGATCCTGAGGCGATGCAGCTAGATGAAGATTTCTTACGCGCTCTCGAATACGGTGCCCCGCCGATGGGCGGAATCGGGTTGGGCATCGACCGGCTGGTTATGCTCTTCACCGGCGTCGGCATCCGGGAATCGATTCTTTTCCCGTTGCTCAAACCGGATACCCAAAGGGGCTGACTTTTCGTGGAATACGTAGCAGTAATTGTTCCGTCGCTCGGCGTAGGGCTGGTTTTCTTCTTCGCGATGAAAGCGATCTTCAATGCCGATCGCGCTGAACGTGAGGCGTTGGCGCGCGCCGAAAAGGAAGCCGACGACAGGAATTCCGGAATCAGCTAAACATTCTAATTGGAATGTTTTTAGTATTCACAGGAAATAGTCAGCGAACAATTTTGACGATGACGGCATTAGTCTGCATAATTTAGTTGTCCAACGCTTCACTCGTCTAAATTTTGATTTGCATCAGGGGTTCTTCCATGGCACAGAGGGTAAACATTGTTTTAGTTGATGATCTCGACGGTGGCACCGCCGATGAAACTGTCCGCTTCGGCTTGGACGGCATCAGCTATGAAATTGATCTTTCCGCACCACATGTACTGCAATTGCGCGATGCGCTTCAGCCGTTTATCTCGGTTGCCCGCAAGAATGCGGGCCGCGGACCGCGTGCCGGCCGCCAGGCGGTAGCGGCCCGTAACAACGACGTCGCACAGATCCGGCAGTGGGCCCGCGACAACGGCCACAAGGTCAGCGAGCGGGGTCGGATCCAGGCCGATATCGTCGAGGCGTACCGCAAAGCCAACGGCTGAGTTTTCCCTGTGGCGAACATTGCCCCGCACTCCCGGGAATCTGCGTAGCATCAAAGTACGCAGTAGCTAGGGAGTGTGGCGCAATGTTCGAAAGATTTACAGACAGAGCCCGTCGGGTGGTCGTGCTGGCCCAAGAAGAGGCCCGCATGCTCAATCACAACTACATCGGTACCGAGCACGTATTGCTCGGTCTCATTCACGAGGGCGAAGGCATTGCCGCGAAGGCATTGGAATCGCTGGGCATTTCCCTCGATGCAGTACGCGAGCAGGTGCAGGAGATCATCGGCCAGGGCCAGCAAGCGCCCAGTGGCCACATCCCCTTCACGCCGCGGGCCAAGAAGGTGCTCGAGTACTCGCTCCGCGAGGCCCTGCAGCTTGGCCACAACTACATCGGGACTGAGCACATTCTGCTCGGCTTGATCCGCGAAGGCGAAGGCGTCGCGGCCCAGGTGCTGGTCAAGCTCGGCGCGGATTTGAGCCGGGTGCGTCAGCAAGTCATCCAACTTCTTTCCGGGTACCAGGGCAAAGAAACCGCAACCGCCGGAGTCGGCCAGGGCCAGCAAGAAGGCACGCCGGCCGGCTCAGTGGTGCTTGACCAGTTCGGCCGCAATCTGACCCAGCTGGCCCGGGAGAACAAACTCGACCCGGTCATCGGCCGTGAGCACGAGATGGAACGCGTCATGCAGATCCTCTCCCGGCGCACCAAGAACAACCCGGTACTGATCGGCGAGCCGGGCGTCGGCAAGACCGCCGTCGTCGAAGGCCTCGCGCAGGCGATCGTGCGTGGGGACGTGCCGGAGACCATCAAAGACAAGCAGTTGTACACCTTGGATTTGGGCTCGTTGGTGGCCGGTTCCCGGTACCGCGGCGACTTCGAAGAGCGGCTCAAGAAAGTGCTCAAAGAAATCCGGACCCGGGGCGACATCATCTTGTTCATCGATGAAATCCACACGCTGGTCGGTGCCGGTGCGGCCGAGGGTGCGATCGATGCGGCCTCGATCCTGAAGCCGATGCTGGCCCGCGGCGAATTGCAGACCATCGGGGCGACCACGCTCGACGAGTACCGCAAGCACATCGAAAAGGATGCTGCTTTGGAGCGGCGCTTCCAGCCGATCCAGGTCAAAGAACCCTCGGTGGCGCACGCGATCGAAATCCTGAAGGGCTTGCGGGACCGCTACGAAGCCCATCACCGGGTGTCCATCACCGACGGCGCACTGGCGTCCGCGGCCACGTTGGCGCAACGTTACATTTCGGACCGCTTCCTGCCGGACAAGGCGATCGACTTGATCGACGAAGCCGGCGCGCGCTTGCGGATCCGCCGGATGACCGCTCCGCCGGAGCTCAAGGCCATGGACGAGGAGATCGCCTCGGTCAAAGCCCAGAAGGAAGCCGCGATCGATGCGCAGGACTTCGAAGGTGCTGCCGCGCTGCGCGACACCGAACAGAAGCTAATCACCGAGCGCGCCGACAAGGACCGGGCTTGGCGTACCGGCGGCTTGGACAGCGTTTCCGAGGTGGATGAAGAACTCATCGCCGAGGTGTTGGCCAATTCGACCGGAATTCCGGTGTTCAAGCTGACTGAAGAGGAATCCAGCCGGCTGCTCAAGATGGAAGACGAGCTGCACAAGCGGGTCGTCGGCCAGGACGAAGCGATCAAGTCGATTTCCCGGGCGATCCGGCGGACCCGGGCGGGCCTCAAAAACCCGAAACGCCCGGGTGGATCGTTCATCTTCGCCGGCCCGACCGGCGTCGGCAAGACCGAGTTGGCCAAGGCGCTCGCCGAATTCCTGTTCGGTGAAGAAGATGCCCTGATCACCTTGGACATGTCCGAGTACTCGGAGAAGCACACGGTTTCCCGGCTGTTCGGGGCGCCTCCCGGATACGTGGGCTACGAAGAAGGCGGCCAGCTGACTGAAAAGGTCCGGCGTCGGCCGTTCTCCGTGGTCTTGTTCGACGAGGTCGAAAAGGCGCACGCCGACTTGTTCAACTCGCTGCTGCAGATCCTCGAAGACGGCCGGTTGACCGATTCGCAGGGCCGGGTAGTGGACTTCAAGAACACGATCATCATCATGACCACGAACCTGGGCACCCGGGACATCTCGAAGAGCGTGGCGACTGGTTTCCAGTCCGGCACGGACACGCAAACCGGCTACAACCGGATGCGGGCCCGGGTCACCGAGGAACTCAAGCAGCACTTCCGCCCGGAGTTCTTGAACCGCGTCGACGATGTGGTGGTGTTCCCGCAGCTGACCCAGGAGGAGATCATCGAGATCGTCGACTTGGAGCTGGCCAAACTGGAGAACCGGCTCAAGGAGAAGGACATGGGCATCGAGCTGACCACCGCGGCCCGGAACTTGCTGGCCACCCGTGGCTACGATCCGGCGATGGGTGCCCGGCCGCTGCGCCGCACCATCCAGCGCGAGGTCGAAGACCAGCTCTCCGAGAAGATCCTCTTCGGCGAGCTGAAGCCCGGCGAGATCGTGTTGGTGGATGTCGAAGGCGAAGGCGACGAAGCGACCTTCACTTTCGCCGGCAACGCCAAGCCGAGGGTTCCGGAAATCGCGCCGGTAGCCTGATTCACAACCACGGGAACTGGTTACGCACAACGCATCCCCAGCGCAGGCAGGTACAAATGACATGTACCGCCCGCGCTGGGGATGCGCTGTGTGGTGACCAATAAGGAGCGCACTAGATGGCCGGAATCGGACTGACCACCGGGGTCCTCGCTGTGCTGCTGCCCATTCTGGGCTTACTGGCTCTGGCCTGGTTGGTCGTCGGTCCCCGGAAGCACCTCGCCCTGGCGGTGCCGGTGTCCTTCGGCGCCGGACTGTTGGTGGGGTTCGGGGCGAAATTCCTGATCGACGACGTGATCAACCCCTGGGGTGCGCCGCTGGACTGGCGGATCTATTTCTTCGTCGGCGTCGCGGTGACCGCGATTTCGCTGGTTGTGCCGAAAATGCTCCGCAACAAGCGGTGGTTCGTCCGCGCCCTGGCGCCTTTGGCGGGTTTGCTGGTGGTGCTCGCGGTGGCGTTGCAGATCAACCAGGTGTTCGGTTACTACCCGACCCTGGGCAGCCTCTGGGGCGACAACGGGGTGCGGATCGAAACCGTGACCACGCCACCGCCGGACCAGGGCGGTCAGCTCACCGCGCAGACGCCCACGGTCAAGCTCAGCGATTGGAATCCGCCGGCGGATATGCCGGCCAACGGCAAAGTCATCAAGATGGCGATTCCGAGCACGGTCTCCGGGGTGCCGTCCGGGGACAATTTCGTTTATCTCCCACCCGCCTACCTGGTTGCCAAGCCGGCGAACGTTCCGGTCCTGGTGCTGATTCACGGGAATCCCGGAGGCTCGCAGGACTGGCTCACCGGGGGGCGGATCGCACAGGCCCTGGATGCTTACGCCGCAGCCAACAAAGGCATCGCGCCCCTGGTCGTGATGCCCGACGTTTCGGCCCAGTCTGCTGCGAATTGGCCCATGTGCATGGATTCCAAGCTCGGCAAGGGAGGCACCTTCTTGGCCGTCGACGTGCCGAACTTCGTCCGGGAAACCTTCAAATTGGGCTTGGGCTCGGCCCAGCAGTTCGCGATCGGCGGATTCTCCTTCGGCGGTACCTGCGCATTCCAAATGGGAGTGACCTTCCCCCAGGCCTATCCGACCTTCATCGATGTCTCAGGGGAGCGCGGGCCGACCATCGCCGGCGGGGATCCGGCGATCATCAAAACCTACTTCGGCGGCGATGCCGCTGCCTTCGCCAAGGTCAACCCCTTGGACGTGCTGAAGACCACGAAATTGCCCACGAGCAAAGGGATCATCGTCGTGGGTGGAAACGACTCCGCGTACCGGCCGCAGGGCGAAGAGGTTTACCGGGCGCTCAAAGCAGCCGGCGCCCAAGTGACGCTGCAGACGCTGCCCGGCGGGCACACCTGGTCGGTGTGGAAACCGGGTGTGGTCAACAACCTCGATTGGTTGATGCAGCAATACGGCGTTCGCTGAGTTTTCTCCGCGGCTTCGGCGGCACCGCGAAGTAAGCTCGGTCCGTGACTGAACCGAGCAATCCAGACAAAGCGGACGGCCAAGACCTCCAGCAACGGATCGAAGCTTCCGCGAATTCGCTGCGGCACGGGCCCAACACCGAACGGACGGTTTTCTTCTCCGACGCGGTGTTCGCGATCGCCATGACTTTGCTGGCTCTGGACCTGCGGGTGGAGTTCCCAGAGCATGCGACGGCGGAGAGCGTGCAAGCCGTGCTGCTGGCGAAGCTGCCCGCCTTCGTGGGCTTTGTGCTTTCCTTTTTCCTGGTGGGCAACACCTGGCTGACCCATCACCGGCGGTTCAAAGGAATCGCCTCCTATGATTCCAAACTCCAGCTCATCAACTTGGCCCTGTTGATGATGGTGGTCTTCCTTCCAGTGCCCACCAGCATGCTCTTCGAGGCGCCGGGGTCGTCACCGTGGCCGATCGCGATCTATGCCGGCACCACATGCGCGATCTTTTTCCTGTTGGGCGGCCTTTGGCGCTATGCCGAAACCGCCGGTCTGCTCGATCCGGGGGTCTCCGACGCGCTGTACCGGTATACGCTCAGCTCGACCCTCCCGGTGGCCGTGGTGTTCTTGTTGTCGATTCCGATCGCCTTCGTGAGTCCGGTCGCGGCGATGTATTTCTGGATCGTGATCAGCCCGGCGTCGATCATCTTCGGCCATTTGTCCAAGCGCAATTTCGTCCGCGCGGAGACCGCCAGATTCCAGGCCGAAGACGATGCCGCCAAGGCCTAGTCGGCATTGCCGGGGTGTGGTAGACCGGAGGCATGACTTCTGAAGACAGCGGAGCCGCTGTGCCCGAAACCCCTTTCCACGACCTGGATCACTATCTGGCCATTCCGCGTTTGTCCGGATTGACCTTGAGCGCCGACGGACAGCGGCTGGTCACCACCGTGGCCACGCTGGACGGCAAAAAGACCGGATACCGCAATGCTTTGTGGGAGATCGATCCGGCCGGTTCAGCTGCGGCGCACCGGCTGACCCGCAGCGCCAAAGGCGAAAGTTCGGCGGCTTTCGACAAAGCCGGACGATTGCTCTTCACCTCTGCCCGGCCGGACCCGGATTCCGAGGACGACGAGCCGGTCAACGCGCTCTGGGAACTGCCAGCAGCCGGAGGTGAAGCCCGGGTGGTGCATTCCCGGATAGGAGGCGTGCAGGGCTTCATCGCGAGCCCCACGTCCGAGGTGGTGCTGGTGACCGCCGGGGTCCTTCCGGGCGCGGCGGACGAGGCTGCGGACGAGGAGCTCCGGAAGGCGCGCAAAGACCGCAAAGTCTCGGCGATCTTGCACTCGGGTTACCCGGTGCGTTTCTGGGACCAGGACCTCGGGCCTGATCGCACCCAGCTTTTCGTGGTGGAGCCGGGCGCTGCCGGGTCTGGCTCGCCGGCCAGCGCCGGATCCGAGGCTGCCTCGGTGCTGCGCGCGGTGACCCAGGACATCGGCGTCGGGCTCTTGGAGGCGCACACCGAAATCAGCCCGGACGGTTCCTTCGCCCTGACCAGCGTTTTGCGTCCCGGGGCGAAGGCCGATCTGAGCTATCGCCTGGAGCGGATCGAACTGGCCGACGGCACCCGTTCAGTGGTCTTGGAAGCCGCCGACGGCGACTTCTTCCCCGGCCCGATCAGCCCGGACGGATCACATGCCGTAGTGGTGAAAGAGAGCCGCAGCACTCCGGAGCAGGCACCGACCATGACGATGTGGATCTTGGACCTGGCGACCGGCCGGATCGAGCAGCTGGCCGCCGAGTGGGACCGTTGGGGAACGCCGCAGGCCTGGCTGCCGGACGGTCGGACCGTCGTGGTCGTCGCGGACGAGAACGGCCGTTCGCCGGTCTTCTTGATCGACAGCGAATCGGGTGCGGTGCGCCGATTGACCCAGGACGATGCGGCCTACACCAACGTCTTGGCCGCCCCGGACGGTTCAGTGCTCTACGCGCTGCGCAGTTCCTATGCCTTCCCGGCCGAACCGGTGCGCATCGACGTCGCGAACGGTGAGACCCTAGCGCTGCGCTCGCCGGTGGCGCGGCCGGAACTGCCCGGCAGGATCGAGGAGGTCAGCACGACGGCGGCGGACGGTTCGACGGTGCGTGCTTGGCTGGTCCTGCCGACCAATGCCGAAAAACCCCTGCCTGGGGAGAACGCTCCCCAGCCGGCTTCGCCGCCCGGGGCCCCTCGCGTTAACCCCTTGCTGCTCTGGATCCATGGCGGGCCGTTGGGCTCGTGGAATGCTTGGACTTGGCGTTGGAACCCGATGATCATGGCCGCCCGGGGCTATGCCGTGCTGTTGCCGGATCCGGCGCTTTCCACCGGTTACGGTCAGGACTTCATCCAGCGCGGCTGGGGCCGCTGGGGCGCCGAGCCGTTCACCGACCTGATGGCGATCACCGACGCGGTGGTGGCCCGGCCGGACATCGATGCAGCGCGCACCGCCGCAATGGGCGGATCGTTCGGCGGCTACATGGCGAACTGGGTGGCGGGCCACACCGACCGTTTCAAGGCCATCGTCACGCACGCAAGCCTGTGGGAGCTGGACGGCTTCAGCAACACCACCGACGTCGCCTCCTACTGGCGGCGGGAAATGAACCAGCAGATGGGCGCCGAGAATTCGCCGCACAGCTCCGTCACGGAGATCGTGAGTCCGGTTCTGGTGATCCACGGCGATAAGGATTACCGGGTGCCGATCGGCGAGGGTCTGCGGCTCTGGTACGAATTGTTGGCCAAATCGGCGTTGGCCACCGATGCCGAAGGGAAAACGGCGCACCGCTTCCTGTATTTCCCGGACGAGAACCACTGGATCCTCAAGCCGCAGCATGCCCGGGTCTGGTACTCAGTGGTCGAATCGTTCCTGGCCGAACACGTGCTGGGCCAGGAAGTCGCCGTGGTCAAAGAGCTCGGCCTGTGATCCCTCCGTGCTTCCCCGCCGGATTGCGCGGCGGGGAAGCACGGCTGACTAGACTTGGCGGGTGAACACTACGAACGCCTTCTCGCTGCGGGCGGCACGGACCGGCGATGTGCCCGCGATCAAGTCCTTGATTGCGCCGCTCGCCGAACAGCGGGTGCTGGTGTCGAAGGAGACGGTGGCCTATTTCGAAGGCATCCAGGAGATGGCGGTCGCGGTCGACGAGGTCGGCTCCGCGGTGATCGGCTGCGGGGCGCTGCATGTGATGTGGGAAGACCTCGCGGAAATCCGGACCTTGGCTGCGGCTCCGGAGTGGCTGGGCAAAGGCGTGGGCCATGCGCTGGTCGAAGAACTGCTGGCCCGGGCCCGGGCATTGGGTGTCAGCCGGGTGTTCTGCCTGACCTTCGAAGTGGATTTTTTCCGCAAGCACGGTTTCGACGTGATGCCCGACCAAAGTGCGGTGAGCCCGGAGGTGTATTCGGAATTGCTGCGCTCGCACGATGAAGGCGTCGCCGAGTTCCTGGACCTGGCCCGGGTCAAACCCAATACGCTGGGCAACACCCGGATGATCAAAGCGCTCTGACCGCCGGTCCGGCTTTCAGCTTCGTGATCTCCGTCGAGTCAGTGCGGAGGCGCTTCGGAGCGCGGCATTGCGCAGCGGCAAGCCGTGCCTGGCCATCGCGATCCGGCCCATGGCCTCCCCGTCCAGGATGGCTTCGCAGGCACCGCGGCCCAGGAACGGCGCCATCGCATGCGCCGCATCGCCGATCAGCGCCGTCCTTCCGTTGACGAAGCTGCCCAGCGGCGCCAGCACTTCGAGTTGGTGGAACAAGAATTCGCGGTCCCGCCCGGCGTCCAGGACGCGTTGCACATCCCGGTGCCAGTGCCCGAAGTTCTCCGCCAGCAAGGCCCGGCGTTGCTCCGGCGTGGAATCCGAAAGGAGCGCATCGATCCGGGACTGCGGCAACGCGATGCAAGCGAACCAGTTGGTCAAACCTGCCTCCCGCGGGGTGATGCCGAAAAGGCTGCCGGAGGGCACTACCTCGAACTACCACCGGACCAAACGCGAGTTGTTGGCTGCGGTCGTGGCCCGCTTGGAAGAACGCGACCGGCAAGAGCTGGAACTGTCCGAGTTGCCGCGGACCCCCGAAGGCCTGGTCGACGCACTGCTTGAGTTCATCGAGCTGGCGCTGGGCGCCGCCTCTCCGCTGGTCCTCGCCAGATTGGCGCTGCTGGCCAATCTGGCGAACGAGCCGGGTCTGGCGGACCAACTGCAAGGGGTCCACCTGCGATTGCTGGATGGTGCCGATGCCGTGTTCGGCCAGTTGGGTGCGACCGCCCCGAGGCGGTCGGCGGAGATCCTGACGGATTACCTCGATGGTTTGTTGATCCACATGAGCACGGTCCCCGGCCGGCGGCCCGAACAGCTAGAAGAACTCCGTCCGCAACTGGGGTTCTTGGTGGCCGTATTGAGCCGTTGAGCCGCGGACTTAGGATGGGGAATGACGAAGCAGCACCTATGGGGAGCCGAATGGGAATCGAAGAACCGACCACTGGCGCGGCCGGCGTGCAGCCGTTGCTCGAAGCGCTGCCGGCCGGAGTCGCGCTGTCCTGGGGGCTCAGCCCTTCCGGCTCCCGGGGGCCGAAGCCCGGAATGAGCGTGCCCAAGATCGTCGAAGCCGCAATGTCCGTGGCCGACGAAGGCGGGCTTTCCGCGGTGTCGATGAAGAGTGTCGCGGACCGTCTGGGCTTCACCGCAATGAGCCTGTACCGCTATCTCAAGTCCAAAGACGATTTGCTGATCCTGATGCTGGATGCCGGGTTCGGCCCGGTTCCGGAGCGCCTGGCCGAAGCGGCGGGTTGGCGCGCGAAGTGCCGGGTCTGGGCGTGGGGCATCTACGACTCGGTGTTGCATCGGCCCTGGCTGGTGGACATCCCGATCGGTGGGGCACCGATGACGTACTACCAAATGCGCTGGCTCGAGGCATGTTTGCAGGCGCTCGCCGGCACTCCGCTCAACGGGGAGCAGAAATTGCACACCGCGCTCACCCTGAGCTCGATCTCGTTGGCCAATGCCCGGCTGAGCCGCGACATCGGACAGGGCCCGAGTGCCGCAGACGACGCCGGCGCCCGGTTCGAGCAGGCGATGACAGACTTGCTGCCAGCGGGTGAATTCCCGCAACTGCTGCCATTGCTCCGGGCCGGCGAATTCAGTGCCGACGACTCGACGGCGACGGCGCACGAGCACTTCGAGTTCGCCTTGGAACTCGTGCTGGACGGGGTGGCCGGCAGGATCGAAGCAGCTGCGTCGCGATGAACTACGCCTTCGGATGAAATAGGCTGATAATCACACCCGTTCGGCAAGGAAGCCTGGGAGGCAGTCATGAAAAAACTGATCAATGATCCGAAGAACGTAGTGGCTGAGTCGGTCGACGGCTTCGGGCTGGCGCATGCCGATCTGGTGCAGGTCCACCGCAATCCCTGGTTCGTCAGCCGGGCGATCCCGAAGGCCGGAAAAGTAGGCCTGGTTTCCGGCGGCGGATCCGGCCACGAACCGTTGCACGCGGGTTTCGTCGGTCTCGGGATGCTCGATGCCGCAGTGCCCGGGCCGGTTTTCACCTCGCCGACGCCGGATGGCATCATCCCGGCGCTGCAGGCAGCCGATTCCGGTGCCGGGGTGTTGCAGATCGTGAAGAACTACACCGGTGATGTGCTCAATTTCGAAACTGCGGCGGAACTGGTGCAGGCCGGCGGCGTCGACGTGCGCACGGTCCTGGTCAATGACGACGTCGCGGTCGAAGACTCGCTCTACACCGCCGGCAGACGCGGCGTCGCCGGCACGGTGCTGGTCGAAAAGATCGCCGGAGCGGCGGCGGAGCGCGGCGACGCTCTGGATGCGGTCGCCGCCGTGGCGCAACGCGTCGTCGACAATGTGCGCAGCATGGGTGTGGCGCTTTCCGCCTGTACCGTTCCGCACGCCGGAGTGCCCAG
Source organism: Arthrobacter russicus (assembly GCF_031454135.1). Classification (NCBI taxonomy): domain Bacteria; kingdom Bacillati; phylum Actinomycetota; class Actinomycetes; order Micrococcales; family Micrococcaceae; genus Arthrobacter; species Arthrobacter russicus. The sequence goes on along the minus strand of NZ_JAVDQF010000001.1, from coordinate 1,966,335 downwards.
TTTCGAGTTGGCCGAGGACGAAATCGAAATCGGCATCGGCATCCACGGCGAGCCCGGCCGGCACCGGATCGCCATGGACTCGGCCGACGGCATCGCTGATCGGCTGCTCGAGGCGGTGCTGTCCGACTTCGGCGCCGGAGCGCCGCTGGAGAACGCACTGCTTTTCGTCAACGGGATGGGCGGCACGCCATTGAGCGAGCTCTACATCGTCTACCGCCGGGCTGCCGCGGTGCTGGCGGAACGCGGCGTCACGGTGAGCCGTTCATTGGTGGGCAGCTATGTCACTGCGCTCGAAATGCAGGGTTGCTCGATCACCGTGCTGCGCCTGGATGCCGAAATGACCGAACTGTGGGATGCCCCGGTGCATACCGCGGTGTTGAGATGGGGAATGTAGATGCTTGATGTGCAATGGGCCGTGTCCTGGATTCGGGCGGCCGCCGATTCCGTGCACGAACACCGAGCTGGGCTGATCGAGTTGGATCGGGTGATCGGCGACGGCGACCACGGGGAGAATCTGGACCGTGGCTTCGGCGCGGTGGTCGAAAAGCTGGACGGTGATTTCGCCAACCCCGGCGAAGTTTTCAAAATGGTGGCGATGACCTTGATGTCGGTGGTCGGCGGGGCTGCCGGCCCGCTTTACGGAACCGCCTTCCTGCGGGCCGCCACCGCCGTCGGCGATTCAGCGGTCTTGGACTCCGCGCGCCTCGCGGCGATGCTGACCGCGGCCCGGGACGGGATCGTGGCCCGGGGCAAAGCCGATGCCGGCGACAAAACCATGATCGACGCCTGGACCCCGGCGGTGGAAGCCGCTGATGAAGCAGTGGAAAACGGCCTGGCGCCGGAAGAGCTGCTCGCCGCGGCCTCGGCGGCCGCCGAAGCCGGCGCTCGGGACACCGAACCGATGGTCGCCCGGAAAGGCCGGGCCAGCTATTTGGGCGAACGAAGCGCGGGGCACCGCGACCCCGGAGCCCAGTCGACCGCATTGATTCTCCGCGCCGCTGCGGAATCCGCGAGGGAGGCCGCATGAGGGTCGCACTGCTGATCGTTTCGCACAGCGCCAAATTGGCCGATGGCGTGGTGGAACTCGCTGGCCAGATGGCCCCGGACGTCACGATTCTCGCCGCCGGAGGCATGGACGATGGCGGCTTGGGCACCTCATTGGGCAAGATCGGTGCGGCGATCGCGACAGCCGGGGATTCCGGAATGCTGATCCTGACCGATCTGGGTTCCGCCGTCATGACCGCGGAGGCAGCGCTGGACCTGGCCGGCGGGCCGGCCGGCGTGCAACTGGCGGACGCTCCGCTGGTGGAAGGCGCGGTGGCCGCCGCGGTGGCGGCCCAAGCCGGCGCCGGGCTGCCGGCCGTCCGTGCGGCCGCCGAAACCGCGCTGACCGGCAGCGCATTGGGCATCGCACCGCCCGGAGCCGAACCCGCGCCGGCCGCATCCGGCAGCGATCGCACGATCCGTGCCGATGCGGTGCTGCTGAACCCGATGGGTTTGCACGCCCGCCCTGCCGCCACCCTGGCGGCGGCCTTGGGCGCGATGAACGTGGAGATCGAGATCAACGGCGTGGACGGGCAGTCCGTGATGATGCTGATGACGCTCGGTGCGGCCCAGGGCACCGAACTGCACATCGTGGCCAGTGGCCCGGATGCGCAGCGGGCCGTGGATTTGGTCCGCACCGAGGTGGCAAACGGGTTCGGCGAAATCTGAGTCGGCCGGGCCGGCTCAACCGGGCAGCTTGAGCCCGGCAGCGCTGGATTCGGCGAGGCCGTCATGGACCAGATCCGCCAGGATCCGTTCCAGCCGGGTGGAGTCGCTGGCCAGTGCGTGCAGACGCTGCAACGGCGGGTCGCCGTCTTCGGCCGGCCCGTCCAGGCCGACGGCGGGGGTGAAGAACAGGCTGCGCGGCACCGGATGTTCGGCCTGCCGGAGCACCGCCATGACGGCCCCGCGGAGTTGCCGGTCGGTTCCGGCCCAAGGCTGCCCTTTCGGCTGGTAGGTCGGTTCGGGTTCGCCGGCGGCAAGCCAGGCGCAGTCCGTGCGTACCGGGCAGGCGGCGCACTTCGGCGATCGCGCCGTGCACAGCAGCGCGCCCAGTTCCATCGACGCCGCGTTCCAGGACACCGACGTTTCCCGGTCCAGCGGCAGCAAAGCCTCGGCCAACTGCATTTCGGCGGCATTGAGACTCGGCGCGGGCAGCGCGGTGCCGCTGAACAGCCGGGCTTCGACCCGGCGGACATTGGTGTCCACCACGGTGGACCGGACTCCGAAGGCGAATGCCGCGACTGCCGCCGCGGTGTAGTCGCCGATGCCGGGCAACGATTTGAGTTCAGCCACCGTAGCCGGGACCGCGTCGTCGAACTCCGAGCTGATCCGGGTTGCCGCGGCATGCAGCCGCAAAGCCCGGCGCGGGTAACCCAACCGGCCCCAGGCCCGGACCGCTTCGCCGCTGGGTTCGGCGGCCAGATCGGATGGCCGCGGCCACCGGCGCAGCCATTCCTGCCAGACCGGGAGCACCCGGACCACCGGTGTCTGCTGCAACATCACCTCGCTGACCAACACGCCCCAGGGCGTCCGGTCGGCGGACCGCCAAGGCAGGTCCCGGGCATTCGTGCTGAACCAATCGATGATCCGGTGCTGCACGTGGCTGGTGGTTTGCGGGAGTTGCACAGCATCAAAGCTAACAGTTGGCGCGGCTCGGCGTTGCCTGTGATTTGGCTCCGCTGCGGCGTGGGATCGCTGCTGCCGGGCTGATCTTCCGTAGGCTGGTGCGCATGGCAGGGCAAGGCGGAGGAAAACGGAGGCAAGCATCTCCGGGGGTTTACCGCCGGAGGAGGCTGGTCGTCGGCATTGCGGCCTTGGCCGTGCTGATCCTGCTCGTGGTGATCATCGTTTCGGTGCTCAAGCCGGGTAGCAAGCCCGCTTCGGGCAATGCTTCGAGCTCCGAGTCCGCCGCGGCCGGCAGCGGATCCGTCAGCCCGGTGCCGCAGACGCCCAGCACGCCGGTCTGCGACCAGAGCAAGATCACCGTCGCTGCGGCAACCGATGCGCCGAGCTATCCGGCCGGCAAGACGCCGGTGTTCACGCTCACCGTCAGCAATGGCGGCACGGTGGCCTGCGATGTCAACGTCGGGACCAGCCAGATGGACTTCCTGGTGATGAGCGGCAGCGATCGGATCTTCTCGTCGAAGGATTGCCAGGAAGGCGCTGCCGACCTGGTGAAGAGCATCGCGCCCGGCGCGTCGGAGAAGGCCAACTTCCCGTGGCAGCTCAACCGGACCGTGGAAGGTTGCACGCCAATCGCTGCGAAACCCGGACCGGGTACCTACACCTTGACCGCGACACTCGGAAAGCTCGTGAGCCCCAAGCAGGTATTCACGCTCAACCCCTGAGCCGGTATTACGTCATTACGTCACGTCATTGCCTCGCCGAGTGGCCAGATCTGCAGGGTATGGCCGTGGTTTTGGCTGCAGACCTGGCCACTCGGCGGGGGAGTCAGAGGAAACGGTCCAGCAAGCTGGCTTCGGCGATCCTGGAGAGTCCTTCGCGGACCGTCCGGGCACGCTGTTCGCCGATGCCTTCTACTGCCATGAGTTCTTCGATGGTCGCGGCCATCAAGTTCTGCAGACCGTCGAAATGTTCCACCAACCGGTCGGCGACCGCGCGCGGCACGGCCTTGAAACCGGAAAGCAGACGGTAGCCCCGGGGGTGGATCACCGAGTCCAGCGAATTCCCGCTCTCCATCAATCCGACGATTCCGGCGATCCGGCCCAGATCGATCAACTCGGTGGCGCTGATGTCCTGCAGGCCGGCAAGCGCAATATCGATCTCTTCCTGGCTGCTCTCGATGTGCGAATAATCACGGATCACCATTTCGCTGCCCGGCCCGCGGCCCACGGTGAGTTCTTCGAGTTGCAGCGACAGGAGTCGCCCGTCGACGCCGAGTTCCAGGACATACTGGGCGATTTCTTCGGAGATCCGCCGAACCATTTCCTGGCGTTGCAAGGTGACCGCGACGTCGCGGACGGTCACCACTGCTTCGATTTCCAGGGCGGACAGTGAGGAGGTGACCTGGTCCAGGCGCGCCCGGTAGCGTTCCAGGGTGGCCAGGGCCTGATTGGCCCGGGCGAGAACCTTTTCCGAGCCTTCCAGCACGTGCCGCAATCCGCCGACGTAAAGCGCGATGATTTGCATCGATTGGCTGACCGAGATCACCGGAACCCCGGTTTGGATCGCGACGCGTTCCGCGGTGCGGTGCCGGGTACCGGACTCCTGGGTCTCGATGGTCGGATCCGGCACCAATTGCACCGCGGCGCGGAGAATCTTCGCCGCGTCCTTGTCGCAGACGATGGCGCCGTCCATTTTGGCCAGTTCGCGCAGCCTGGTGGCAGCGAAGTCGATGTCGATTTCGAAGCCGCCGGAGCACAACGATTCGATGGTTTTGTCGTAACCGAGCACAATCAATGCGCCGGTGCGACCCCGCAGGATGCGTTCCAGGCCGTCGCGCAGCTGGGTTCCCGGGGCAACCCTCGCCAAGGTTGCCCGCAATGATTCCTCGGGGCTGCGGACCACGGCACATCCTCTCCTGGGGTTTGGCGCGACGGTGCACTCCAAACCGGCCGGCTGGGATCAGAGTCCAAACCGGGCATCGTTGCGAACACTAGAACATCACAGCCCATACTAGTGGGATACTGCGGCGAGATCGGGAGAGACGGCATTGCGGTTGCCGATTCCGGGGCTTCAGTTTCCGGCAGGCACCGGAAAGAGCAATTCCAAGGCGTCGCTGAGCTGGTGGACTTCCCGGACCGAGAAGCCGGTCGGAATCGGGCCGGGGCCGTTCGGGCTGCCGGGGACCACTGCGTGGCTGAAGCCCAGGCGGTGGGCTTCGTGGATCCGCTGGTTGATGCCGGGCACCGGCCGCACTTCGCCGGCCAGGCCGACTTCGCCGAAAGCGATCAACCGGGCCGGCAAAGCAATCCCCGATTTGGCCGAGGCGATGGCCAGTGCGATCGCCAAATCGGTGGCCGGTTCGGTGAGCCGCACGCCGCCGACCGTGGCCACGTAGGAATCTTCATTCGCCAGATTCGCGCCGGCCCGCTGTTGCAGGACCGCCAGCAGCATCGAGACCCGGGACGAGTCCAGGCCGCTGGTCGCCCGCCGGGGCTGCGACGTCGAACTGGTCGCCAGCAAGGATTGCACTTCGGCGACGAGCGGACGTTTGCCTTCCAACGCCACTGTGATGCAGGTTCCGGAGACCGGGTCCTTGGTCCGCGAAACGAAGAGCCCGCTCGGGTCGGCAAGCCCTTCGATGCCTTGTTCGCTCAAGTCGAAGCAACCCACTTCATCGGTGGGGCCATAGCGGTTCTTCACCGCGCGCAGCAAGCGGAGCCGGGAATGCCGTTCGCCTTCGAACTGGCACACCACGTCTACCAGGTGTTCCAGCAGACGGGGCCCGGCGATCGAGCCGTCCTTGGTCACATGCCCTACCAGCACCGTGGTCATATTGAGCCGTTTCGCGGCCGCGATGAGCGAGGCGGCCACCTCGCGGACCTGGGTCACGCCGCCGGCGGAGCCTTCCACCATGGCGCTGCTGAAGGTCTGCACCGAGTCGACGATCAGCAGCTTCGGCTGCACCTTTTCGACTTGGCCCAAGGCTGCGCCGAGATCGCTTTCCGCGGCCAGATAGAGCGAATCGGCAATCGCCCCGATGCGTTCGGCGCGGAGTTTCACTTGGGCCGCGGATTCTTCGCCGGTCAAATAGAGCACGTCGCGTGCCCCGCGGGCGAATTTCGCGGCCACATCCAGGAGCAGCGTGGATTTGCCCACACCGGGCTCGCCGGCGAGCAGTACCACGGCGCCCGGCACGACGCCGCCGCCGAGCACCCGGTCCAGTTCGGCCACCCCGGTGGTCAAATAGGCGGCGGTGGTCGCATCCACATCCGCGATCTTCGTGGCCGGGACCGCAACGCTGCTTGCCGCCGTGGTCCGGGCCACCGTGACGCCGACTTCTTCCACAGTGCCCCAGGCCTGGCATTCGCCGCACCGGCCCACCCACTTCGCGGTGGTCCAACCGCACTCCGCGCATTTGAATCCGGGAGCAGGGGTTCGGGTGGATTTGGCCATGCCACGAGCCTACCCAGTCGCACCGACAATCGGTGTGCCGCACGTACCCGTTCCCCGGTTTCAGTTAGCCAGCCGCAGGTGCGTTAGCCGGATGTGCGAAATAACGCTAACGCAAAAGCGAGACGCTATCCGAAACACGCTAACCCAGTTCCGCACCGGCGCTGATGTGCACATGCAGGTGCTTGGAGTCCTGGTAGCGGCCCAGATTGGTCAGGACTCTGGCATCGCCGAACCGTTGCTCGAAGTCGGCTGCCACCAGTTGAATCACCTGCAGCAACTCCCGGACCAGCGGTTCAGGCTCGCCGGACAACTGCAACAGCGAAGCGATATGCCGCTTCGGCACCACCACTGCGTGGTGTTCCCAGTACGGTTTGGTGTGCTGGAAGGCGATCACCGCTTCGCCGTCGTACAGCAGGTCCAAACTGCCGGGCCGGGGCAGCGCTACATCGCAATAGAAATCATTGCCGGTGTAGCACTCGGGGAGTTCCGTCATGCAAGCCAGCCTCGCACAATCCAATCGTCGTTTCAGTTAGCCAGCCGCAGGTGCGTTAGCCGGATGTGCGAAATAACGCTAACGCAAATGCGAGATGCTATCCGAAACCGGAAAAACGTTAGATCGTCGGGAGCAGGCTTCTGGCTTCCTCGCCGTCGACGCCTGCGGCCTCGAGTAGATCCACCATGAGCGGCCGGAACAGCATGACGACGGTTTCGCCTTCCAGTTTCTGCACGCCGAGTGATTTCGGGTGCAGCAGACTGGCGATCAAGCAGAGCTCGTCACGGGCATTGTTCAAGTGGACCGCGCTCGCCGTGGCGTCGCGTTCGGCCAGGCCGGTCGCGATCAGATCCACCGCGTCCGCAGTGTCCGAAAGCATCTCGCTGATCCCTTCTACCGCGGAATCGGAAAGTGCGGCGTTGTTGATCGCGCTGGTCAGCCGTCGGGCGAATACCCGGGAGTTGCGCAGCGCCAGATCGATGAACTCGAGCGAGTTCTCCAACGAACTGATTTCGCCCTTGAAGCGCCGGTAGGCCGGCGAGATCGTCGCGACTTCACCGGAGGAACGCAGCGAAGCCCGCATGCCGTCGACGAGCGGCTGGCAACTGCGGGCCCGGACCAGGGCGTGCCAAGCAATGGTCGAGTCGCTTTTGACCAGGGCTTCGCCGCATTCGCGCAGGACTTCGGCCAATTCATTGAGCAGTTTGCAGATGTCCTGTTTCGGTTCTTTGCGCGGGTCCCGCGGCGTGAGCAGGGTGATCAGCAGGGCGAAGCTCACCCCGACGACGGCGTCCACGCTCCGGGTCAATGGTCCGCCGGTGGGCAGTGGCAGCAGAACCACCAGAACCGACTGGAGACCCAGCTGGGTGGCGAAGATCGCGCCGTTGTCCAAGAACCGGGCCAGCATGATCGAAGCGAAAAGCACCACGGCTGCCTGCCAGATTCCGGCACCCGCCCAGGTGAGGATCAGCTCGCCCATCAAGATGCCCAGGGTGCAGCCGATCGCCACTTCCAATACCCGGCGCAATCTCGGATCCCGGGAGAATCCCAGGGCGATGAGCGAGGAGGTCGCAGCGAAAATCGGTCCGCTGTGCCCGAGCACGAACTCGGCGAAGGCATAAGCACCCACCGCGCAGATGGTCATCTGAATCGCCGGGACCACCGATTGCGCACTGCGCCGGGCCCCGATCCTGGTCCGGCTGCCGAAGAACCGGGCGGTAGCCGGAAGCGGTCGCCGTACGGCCTTGCTCTTTCCGGACATGGCTTCAGTCTATGGTGTCGGCACTTCGGAAGGGCTGTCCGGCGACGCATAGCCTGTCGCCCGGTTGATGGCAATCACACCGGAGCACGCTTATTCCAATGGCCAGATCTTGTTAACCTTCCGTTCATCTCCGGCGGCACGTCCCGTTACCTCTGCCGCCTAAGTTCAAGGAGTAATCCTGCAAAAACACTGAATTCAGATAGCCAGTTGACGTGCAGCCTTCATGGGGGGCGACGGTTCAGCTAGATCCCTTGGAAGGGGCAAAACAAGTGAAGGTACTTCGCTACGGTCGCGTTGCGGCTGTTATCGCGGTGGGCGCCATCGCCCTCACCGCTTGCGGTGGCAACTCCGGCGCCGGAAACTCGACTCCGGCCGGCTCCTCGAGCGCGGCGGTCGATTACTCGGGCCTCAGCGGCACCATCACCGCCGGCGGCTCCAGCGCCCAGTCCAACGCGCAGACCGCTTGGACCGCGGGCTTCACCGCCCAGGCCAAGAACGTGAAGATCAACTACGACAAGTCGCAGGGCTCCGGCGGCGGCGTCACCAACTTCACGGCCGGATCGTACGACTTCGCTGGTTCGGACGCTTACCTGAACGCGGACCAGGCTGCCAAGGTCCAGGCCGTCTGCGGCCCGGGCGGCGCAGTGAACCTCCCGGTTTACCTCGACGGCGTGGCGATCGTGTTCAACCTCCAAGGCGTGGACAAGCTGCAGCTCTCCTCGGAGACCGTCGCGAAGATCTTCAAGCAGGAAATCAAGACCTGGGACGATGCCGCGATCAAGGCCGACAACCCCGGCGTCACCCTGCCGGCTACCGCGATCACCACGGTGACCCGCTCGGACGGATCCGGCACCACGCAGAACTTCACCAACTACCTGAGCCAGGTGGCCCCGTCGGTCTGGACCGACCCGGTCTCCAACAAGTGGCCGATTGCCGGCTCCTCCGCCCAGCAGGGCGGCTCCGGTGTGGTCAACACGGTCAAGGCCGGCAACGGCACCATCGGCTACGCCGACCACTCCGCGATCGACACCCTGAAGTCCGCTTCGATCAAGGCCGGCGACAAGTACGTCGCATTCAGCGCCGAAGGCGTGACCAAGGCGATCGAGGCAGGCGTCACCGCTGCGCCGAGCGAGGTCAAGGGCGATTTGTCGCAGAAGATCGACTACACCAAGTTGACTTCCGGCGACGCCTACCCGATCCCGCTGATCTCCTACGACATCGTCTGCACCAAGTTCAAGGACGCCAAGCAGGCGGAACTGACCAAGGCCTACATCGGCTACATCGCGAGCGACCAGGGCCAGAAGATCGCTGCGAAGAACGCCGGTTCGGCGCCGCTTCCGGCTGATCTCGCCGCCAAGATCGCAGAAACCCTCAAGACGGTTTCCTAGTCGTCCGCGCAAGGCCGGCCACCCCGTTGCGGGGTGACCGGCCTTTGGCGCTATTGAAACTCGCCTGAACGCACGTACGACTACTACGCAGTCAAGAAAGCATGATGTGAGCACGTCAACCGTAGCCAGCACCGGGGGGTCAGCGGCCACGAAGGCCCGTCCGGCTGACCGGATCTTCAAATCCCTTTCCACCGTCGCCGCCGTCTCGATCATGGTCATCCTGGCCGGCGTCGCGATCTTCCTCATCGTCCGTGCGCTCCCGGCGATCACCGCGAGCTGGACCGACAACCCGAGCCTGGACAAGGACTTCACGGCCGGCTTCGCGAACTTCTGGTCCTATGTCGGCCCGCTCGCCTTCGGCACGGTGTGGGCTTCGCTGATCGCGCTGATCCTGGCTACCCCGGTGGCCATCGGGATCGCCTTGTTCATCTCGCACTACAGCCCGCGCAAACTCGCGAACGCGCTCGGCTACATCGTCGACCTGCTGGCCGCGGTGCCCTCGGTGGTCTTCGGCCTCTGGGGCATTTTCGTGATGCGCGATTTCCTGCTCCCGCTGCAACAATGGCTCAACGCGAATCTGGGCTGGATTCCGTTCTTCGGCGGCGAAGTGACCACCACCGGATCATCGATCTTCACCGCCGCCGTCGTACTGGCCGTGATGATCTTGCCGATCATCACTTCGATTTCCCGGGAAATCTTCCTGCAGACCCCCAAGCTCCATGAAGAAGCCGCACTGGCTCTGGGCTCCACGCGCTGGGAGATGATCCGGCTCGCGGTCTTCCCCTATGCCCGTTCCGGCATGGTCAGCGCGATCCTGCTGGGCTTGGGCCGGGCGCTCGGCGAGACCATGGCCATTGCGATGATCCTCTCGCCAGCGGTGATCGTTTCCTTCTTCGTGGTCACCGAGGGGCAGAACCCGCAGACCGTCGCGGCGAACATCGCGCTCAACTTCCCGATCGCCGAAGACCTGGGCCGCTCGGCCCTGATCGGCACCGGCTTGGTCTTGTTCGTGATCTCCTTCGCGGTGAACTTCCTGGCCCGGATGATCGTGAACCGCAAGCCCAAGGCGAAGAAGGAAGACGCGGTTGCGGCTGATGCGCTCAGCGCAGATGCCGCCGAGGAGTCTCCGGTGGCGTTGATCCACCCCGACGGCGATCACGGCCACGTGCATGCGAAACGCCCTGATCTGCACGGGAAGCCCGGCAACTCCGAAGGAGCTGGCAAATGAGCACTTTGGCCGATGCGCCCCGGAGCAATACCCGGAACCGGCTGACCAGCGGACAACTGCCCCGGTTCATCAACATCTACACGGTGCTCGGCTCGCTCGTGGTGGCGGCAGCAGTATTGGGCTTGATCGGGTTCAGCCTGGTGGGTCTGATCGTGCTTACCGCAATCGTGTACCTGATCGCGATTTCGGTGCTGTCCATCGCGGTGGAGAATCGGCGCAAGGCGATGGACCGTTTTGTCCGCGGCCTGATCGTGGTGTTCTTCCTGATCGCCTTGACGCCATTGGTCTCGCTGCTCTGGACGGTGATTTCCAATGGCGTCAAGGTGCTCAATTGGAACTTCATCACGACCTCCGGCGGGGACAGCACGATCGATCCGGAGACGCTCGAACTGGTGACCTCTGCGGGCGTGCTGCAATCAGTGGTCGGCACCCTGGAAATCACCGGTCTTGCCGCGTTGTTCTCCATTCCGATCGGGTTGCTGACCTCGATCTACCTGGTCGAATACGCGCAGCCCAACCAGTGGCTCCGCCGCACCGTGACCTTCCTGGTGGATGTGATGACCGGCATCCCGTCGATCGTGGCCGGTCTGTTCGCGTTCTCGCTGTTCACCCTGGTCTTCGGGCCCAAGGCGTTCAGCGGCCTCTCCGCCGCGGTCGCGCTTTCGGTTTTGATGATCCCGATCGTGGTGCGCTCCAGCGAAGAAATGCTCCGGCTGGTGCCCAATGATCTGCGTGAAGCTTCTTATGCCTTGGGCGTGACCAAAGTGGTCACCATCCTCAAGGTCGTCATCCCGACCGCGATCGCCGGCATCGTCACCGGCATCACCTTGGCGATCGCCCGGGTGATCGGCGAAACCGCGCCGATCTTCATCGCGGCCAGCTTCACCAACAATTTCAACTCGAACCCGTTCGACGGGCCGATGTCCAGCCTGGCCACAGCGGCCTATACCGGATACAAATTCCCGGGGCCGGACCCGCAGGTCTCGCTCGACCAAGGCTGGGGCGCTGCGCTCCTGCTGGTGATCCTGGTGGTCATCCTCAATCTTGTAGCACGCCTGATCGCGATGCTGTTCGCTCCGAAGTCAAGCCGGTAACGGCGGAAGGAAACCATGTCCAAAAGTGTTTCGGTCAAAGACCTCAACGTCTTCTACGGGGATTTCCTCGCGGTGGAAGACGTCTCGATGGATATTGCGCCCCGCTCCGTCACCGCGTTCATCGGCCCTTCGGGCTGCGGCAAATCGACCTTCCTGCGCACCCTGAACCGGATGCACGAAGTAATTCCCGGTGCGCACGTGAAAGGCCAGGTACTGGTCGACGGCGACGACCTGTACGGCGTCGGCGTGGACCCGGTCACGGTCCGCCGGCAGATCGGGATGGTTTTCCAGCGGCCGAACCCGTTCCCCACCATGTCGATTCGGGAAAATGTGCTTGCCGGAGTGCGTTTGAACAACAAGCGGCTCTCCAAGTCCGAAGGCGCGGAGCTGGTCGAGAAGTCGCTCAAGGGCGCCAACCTCTGGAACGAGGTCAAGGACCGTTTGGAGAAGCCGGGCATGGGGCTTTCCGGTGGCCAGCAGCAGCGGCTCTGCATCGCCCGGGCGATCGCGGTGGAGCCGGAAGTGCTGCTCATGGACGAGCCTTGTTCGGCTCTTGACCCGATTTCCACGCTGGCTGTCGAAGACCTCATCAACGAGCTCAAAGAAGACTTCACCGTGGTGATCGTGACGCACAACATGCAGCAGGCGGCACGCGTCTCGGACCGGACGGCGTTCTTCAATATCGCCGGCACCGGAAAGCCCGGCAAACTGATCGAGTATGCGGAGACCACCACGATCTTCAACAACCCGACGGTCAAAGCCACCGAGGATTACGTCTCAGGCCGCTTCGGATAGAGAGTGGGGCCCTCCCATCGTGTCGCGCTCGCGAACTCCCCTCCCCGCTACAGCAGAGGGGAAAGTGCCAGGTAGAGCACCCCGGCGATCGCTGCGCAGACCACCGGGGTGGCGAACCAGGCGAAGCCGATCTTGCCCACGAGCCGCGCGTTCGCCACGGAAAAGCGCTGGTTCATTCCGGCGCCGATGATGCTCGCAGTGGTCAGCTGCGTGGTCGCCAAGGGCAGATGCAGGCCGATGCTGCCGATCAGCAGCATGACCGCACTGACCGTCTGGGCCACGAAGCCGCGCATCGGGTCTACCTTCACCAAGCGGTCGGAGAGAGTGTAGCCGATCCGCCAACCCCCGGCCAAGGTGCCCAGCGTCAGGAACACCCCCACGCCCGCGGTGAGCCACCAGACCAACTGGTCCAGGTCGCCGAAGCCTGCTGCGGTGAGGGCGAAGAGCAGCAGTGCGACGATCCGGGAACCGTCCTGCAGCCCGTGCCCGAAGGCCACCGAGCCGGCGGCGACGGCCTGCGCACGCCGGAACCGACGGTTGATATTGCTCGGTTGCGCATAACGGTAGAACCAGGCAATCGGGAACACCAGCAAATAGGAGACCGCGAAGGCGATCACCGGCGAGATCAGCAGAGGCAACACCACCAAGGCGATCAGGGTCGAATCCAGCCCGGCCAATCCCGGGGCGCCCTTGATCATCGCGGCACCGGCGGCGCCGGCGATGCCGCCGAGCAGGGCGTGGGTCGATGAGGACGGGTAGCCGATCCACCATTGCTGGATTCCCCAGATCAGGGCCGCGATCAGCGCGGCCAGGATCATCGACAGCCCTTCGGCCCCGGGACGCAGCACGAACAGCTGTTCGTGCAGGGTCAGGGCGAAGCCGGCACTGAGTGTGGCGCCCAGAAGGTTGAAGAACGCGGCCAGTACGACGGCGATCGTCGGGGTGAGTGCCCGGGTGCGCACCGCCACGGCGACCGTAGAGGCGACGTCCCGGAGGCCGTTCAGGGCGGAGAAGCCTGCAGCCAGCAAACAGATCAGCACCAGGAAAGCGATCGAAATCATGGCCGGGCTCACGACTCCTTGACGATGATGCTGCCCACTCTGGTCGCCAATAGTCGGAAGTCTTTGGTGATCGCCACCAAATGGTCGGCGAAATCTCGGTAGCGCGTGTAGTTGGCCGGCTGGTTGTCGCCGAGCAGCTCGGCCAGATAGGCCCGATGCGTCCGTTCCGCCCGCTTGGCCAGCCGGAGCATTTCCAACCAGTAATCCTCGAGACCGTCCAAATCGTCCAAGGAGCGCATTGCGTTGACCGTGAGCTCGGCCTGCCGGGCAATCACTTCGAGCTGCTCGGAGGAGCGTTTGGGCACCCGGTCGATTTTGTAAAGGATCAGGAGTTCGGCAGCCGCATCGAGCTTCTCCATCGCCTCATTGAGAATTCTGGAGAGCGCGTACATGTCTTCGCGCGGCAGCGGATGGATGAAGCTGGTGCGAATCTGGGTGAGCAGCGCATAGTGCAGATCCGTGGACTCGGCTTCCCGCTCCCGGATCAGTGCCGCCAGTGCGGGATACTCCTTCAACGGTGCGCCGAAGATCTCGGAAAGCGTGTGCACGCCGAGAACCAGCTGCTGAGCCATCTGCGAGAGGATGTTCAGCCCAGCACGTTCTTGCGGAAAGAGGCGTAACTTCACCTAGGTTCCTTGCCGTTTCTCTGCTGCTGCGGTTGCCGGGCAGCTGATGATCGCGGCCCGCACTGAAAACATCCTACTCGCTGGCGCGGCGATGGGTTTCCCGGGCTACCTCCGGTTGCTTGGCCGGCCGAGCTGGAGCGGGCAAGTAAATGGTGCCGAACCGGGAGCGCCTCTCGGCGTAAGGCCGCTCGAAGCGGCTAAAAAATGGAGCCCGGGGGTTCCACGGTTCGACACCACCATCAGTCTCCCGCTTCCGCCCGGCCCTGTCAACGCGGACGCGGCGCCGCGCCGCGGCCGCGGGGTGAATTCAGTCGAGCTCGCCGCGCCGCCAAGCACCGGCCGCGTGTTCCAGGTCTTCAGCGGTTTTCACCAAGCGCTGCGCACTGTGCGTCAGCTTGCTGGCGTGCTCCTCGTTGCTGAACTCCCGGTCATCCGCGACCCTGCTCTGGCCCAACGCGATCACCCGGCAGAAAGCGGCGGTGCGTTCCAAGGCGACATCGAACTCACCGTCGAAGGCGCCGGAAAGAATCGCGTCGGTCATGGTTTTGAGCTCTTCGGCGCCAGGCGGTTCGGCGACGCCGGCGACGACGTGCGATACCTGGGCAGTGTCTTTGCCCTGCTGGAAATAGACCGCAATCCGTTCCGGATCGCGTTGCGTGGCGGCGCGCAGCGCGTAGAGCCGCCAGAGCGCCCCGGGCAGGGAGCGGGCAGGGCTTTCCGCCCACAACTCGGCGATGACCTCCAAGCCCTGCTGATCCGCCAGGCTGACCAGCCGGGCGGTGATCTCCGGATCGTCGCTCGCCCGGCCATGGTTGACCAGAGCGTGTGCGGCCAAATGCGCGGCTTCGGAAACCCTGGCCGGATCTGCTCCGCCGGCAAAGGCCGCGAAGTCGATCGGCGCCATGGGTACCGGCTTGTGTGGTCGCGGGGCGTCGTCGCTCATGATTTGACGATACTCCTGTGCGCTGGCCGGGTCGAGGAGGTGCTTCGGCCGGCGCACCGGCGAAAGGCTTCCGGCGATCCCGATTGTCGACGACGGCGGGGTGTGGGGTAAGGTATTAACGTCCATTTGCGTCAGACCTTTCGGATCACCGGAGCGTCTGGTTGCGGACTGGTCGGGGCCTTTAGCTCAGATGGTAGAGCATCGGACTTTTAATCCGTGGGTCGAGGGTTCGAGCCCCTCAGGGCCCACCAGTCGAAGCTCCGGTTCAGCATGCTGAACCGGAGCTTTTGGTTTGCCGGGCATTTTGCGGTCGGCCCGGTCCCACTGAGTCGGTCTACTGGGTGGGACAAAGCGGTTCCGTCCCACTGAGTACCTGAGGTCACTGGGACGCAATTTCAACGGATGTCTGGATGGATTGTCCAGTTCGTCCGGCAGGTCCGGGTCCGAAGTCCCGAAGCTGGTAGTTTCCTGGCAGTTCTGCCACGGTTCTTGACCCCGAAGTACAGCCACAGCACACTTCATACATAGTTGATTCACAGAAAGCGAAATCCGCAATAATTTCCATATTGCGGATTTCCGCTGTGTTCGACTATGCGAAATTAGCTATTTTCCTCAACTGATCCTTTAACCAACTTAGGAATAAAGTTTATGAGAAAAATCTACGCCGCAACCGGCATAGCTTTAGCTGTGGGCCTCCTGTGTACAACGCAGTTCGCAGGTGTCGCTCAAGCCGCTGACCCTTCGGCAGGCAGCATCGATCCAGCCAACGTGATCACTGAACTCAGCAGCCAGGGGAACGTCGAGCAGATCATCTTCAAGTCCGCATACCGGCCAGCGCAGAGCGCGCTCGGTCGCAGCTCGCAGGCCAGCACTCTGGCGACCGGCCTCAAGGACCTGTTCGCCAGCGCACCGGGCAGCGAATTCACGCTCGACGCGGCTTCGACCAACTCGATCAAACGCTTCACGCAGAACATCGCCGGAGTTCCGGTGCTGGGCTCGTCGCTGACCCAGCTGCTCGACGGGCAGGGGGCCATCACTTCGGCCATCGGTTCGGTCACCCGAGGCTCCAAGGGTAGCTTCCCGGTCGATCCGGCTGCCGGCCAGGCCGCTGCTCTGGCCACCGCGACCCGCGTGGCTTCAGTCGGCAAAGACGCCGCTGCAGTCACTTTGAACGACCAGAAGGCGATTTGGTTCGACGGCGTACTGGTCGGCAAGGCTGCAAAGTCCTCGGTTGCCGTTCCGGCCTACCAGTTCAAGTTCAGCACCGGCTTCGCGGAGTCCCGGGTGCTCACGGTGGCTGCCAACGGCGGCGCCATCCTGGACGACCGGACCGACCGCAAGGACATCAACCGGGTCGTCTGCGATGCGAACTCGAAGATCGTCGATCTCGACGCCAGCAATGCCGACGCGATGCTCAAGTGCGGCAAGACCCAGGCCAATAAGCCAACCCGCATCGAAGGTCAGGCCGCATCGTCGGTGGCCGATGTGAATTCGGTGTACAACTTCCTCAATGACACGTCGTCCTTCTACGCGGCGAACACCAAGGCCAGCGATTTGACCTCGTTGATCGGCAATGACGAGGGCGACGGCCTGGGCAAGGCGATGCGCGCAGTTGTGCGGATCTGTGTCAAGGACAGCCAGAACGGCACCCAGTGCCCGTTCGCGAACGCGTTCTGGTACAACGGCCAGATGACCTACGGCCAGGGGGTGACCACTGACGACGTCACCGGCCACGAACTCACCCACGGCGTGACCGAGGCGACCAACGGTTTGGTTTATGCGGCAGAGTCGGGCGCGATCAACGAATCGATGTCCGACGTCTTCGGCGAATTCATCGACCTCAGCAATGGCAGCTCCGACGACACTGCGGCCAACCGCTGGAAGATCGGCGAAGGCAGCAGCCTGGGCGTCATCCGCGACATGAAGAGCCCGGGTTCCTACGGCGATCCGTCGATCTACAAGGGCAGCAATTGGAAGTCCACCGCCAATCCGAGCGATGCCAATGACCAAGGCGGAGTCCACTCCAATAGCGGCGTGGGCAACAAGCTCGCCTTCCTGATCACCGACGGCCAGACCTTCAACGGCCAGACGGTCAGCGGAATCGGCATCGCCAAGGCGGCGCAGCTGTACTGGTCAGCCCAGGTGCTGCTGACCTCCAATGCGACCTACGCGACCTTGGGCAAGGCCTTGAACACGGCTTGCCAGAACAATGTCGCCAACAATGTCGCCGGCACGACGGCGGCCAACTGCACGCAGGTGGCCAACGCGGTCAAGGCGGTGGGCATCAAGTAGCCGATCTCCGGATCGCCGGCTAAGCGCCGGCTGCTTCGTACCACGAAGCAGCCGGCGCTTTTCGGGTCCGGGGTGTTGTCATCTGGAGTAAGAATCGCGGATAAGTGGCTGCCTTGAGCAACTTTTTTTGCGGTTTCCGACCAACTGTTGGCAAACATCCAGAGAACGGTCAGAATCCGGTGAGAGCTTTCGGGAGTCAAAGCAACACTTCTTTCCCGAAAGTTGAAAACATCGTGAAAAAAATTGGAGCTCGCACCCGGAGCTCGGTAGTGGCGGGCCTGGCCGTTCCGGCTTTGGTCCTGGCCTTCACCGGAACGGCCGTTGCAGCTATTCCTGCTTCCCCGGACTCGGTGCAGGGCATTGCCGGATCCACTTCGCCCCGGCTCGGCCATGCGCAGCGGCTGGATTCCGCGCCGGCCCAGCAGCAACGGAAGATCACCGTTTCCCTGGCGCCGCACAATGCGGCCGGGCTGGATGCTTTCCTGGCGAACGTCAACGATCCGGCTTCCCCGCAGTACCGCCATTTCTTGACTTCGGCAGAGTATGCGGCCCGCTTCGCCCCGACTCCGGCCGAGGTCTCTGCAGTGTCCAGCGCACTCACCGCGAAGGGGCTGTCGGTTGACCGCGTCGGTGCGGGGAACCGTTACGTTTCGGCGTCGGGCAGCGTCGCGCAGCTCCAAGACCTCTTCAAGACCAGCCTTTCGCAGTACCGGGACTCAGTGACCGGGGCCGACTTCACCGGCGCGGACAGCGAAGTCAAGGTTCCGCAGGCCCTGGCCGGACTGATCACCGACGTCGGCGGCCTGACCGACGAGGGCAAGATCTTGCGCCCGGCCTCGCGCCAGGCTCCTGCTGCGCCGGAAGCCGATGCCGCGAAGCAAGCTCCCTCCGCCGTCGGAGCCAAGGGTGCTACGGACCAGGGCACCGGAGTCAAGGGCGGGTTCACGCCCAAGGAGCTCAATAGCGGCTACAACACCGCCTCGATCGCCAACGGCGCCCAGGGGGCTGGGCAGACCATCGCGCTGGTCGAATTCTCCGGCCACCGCTCGAGCCATGCCGATGTCTACGACCAGCAGTACAACTTGGCCACCTCGGCAGTGCAGGACATCAATGTCGACGACGGCCCGCAGGGCTACGACGAAGGTGAAGGCGAAGTCGATCTGGACATCCAGGTGCTGCATGCGATCGCGCCGAAAGCCACGGTTTTGGACTACCAGGCACCGAACACCGACTCGGCCGACATCGATCTCTACAACCAAATCGTCACCGACAACAAAGCTTCGATCATTTCTTCGAGCTGGGGCAATCCGGAAAACCAGATCACCAAGAGCCACGCGACGTCGTTGTCGAACATCTTCAAGCAAGCCGCGGCCCAAGGCCAGACGATCTTCTCGGCCTCCGGCGATCACGGGGCTTCGGACGACTGGCCCAACAACAGCGACTCCGCATTGACCGTTGATTCGCCGTCCTCCGACCCGAACGTGACCGGCGTCGGCGGCACCCGGCTCTACATCGACTCGAGCACCGGTGCTTGGTCGAGCGAAGCGGTCTGGAACGACTACGTGAAATCCGGCGACACCTGGCGCGGTGCCAGCGGGGGCGGCGTTTCCACCTTCTTCGCCCGGCCGACCTGGCAGACCGGAACCGGTGTGAACACTTCGCAGAAACGCCAGGTGCCGGACATCTCGTCAGCTGCTGCCGAATACCAGTACTCGGGGTACACCGAGGTCTACGACGGCAATGGCAAAGACACCAACAAGGCGGCGTGGACGTCGTTCACCGGTACCAGTGCGGCGGCACCGCTCAACGCGGCGTTCCTGGCCCTGGTCGCCAACCAGGGCGGCGGCAGCGTGCAGTTCGGCAATCTGAATCCGGCGATCTACAAGGCCGCGGCGAACAATCCGTCGGCCTTCCACGACGTCACCTCGGGGAGCAACAGCATCGTCGGCAAGCCGAGCTCGTATGCGGTGACCGCCGGCTACGACAAGGCGACTGGCTGGGGAAGCCCGAACTTCCCGGCGTACGGAACCGAGATTCTCAAAAAGTAGCAAGCAGTACCGCCCGACGGCGGTGGTCCGACGTCCGAACGGACACTGGACCACCGCCGTTTCGGTTTTCCGAACGGGATGCCGGTCACAGCCGTACCGCGACGCCGCGCTCCAACGACTCCTGGGCGGCGTCGGCCACTCGGGAAGCCGCTGCCGATTCGGCCAGCGGGCAGGGATTTTCCGCCTCGCCCCTGGCCAGTGCGAGGAAGTGGTCCAGCTGGCTGCGGTAGGCGGCGGCAAAGCGTTCCATGAAGCTCGGATGCGGAACGCCGGTGGGGAACGCCACCCCGGGTTCGGCCGAGTGCAGGGCGGCCTGTTCGTCCAGTCCTACGCAGACGCTGCCCGCACTGCCCTGCAGTTCCATCCGGACGTCGTGTCCGGCGCCGTTGTACCTGGTGGCGACCACAGTGGCCAAGGTCCCGTCCGTCAGGGTCAGCAGTGCGGCCCCGGTGTCCACATCGCCGGCCTCGCCGATTCCGGGGTCGCCCCGGTTCGAGCCGCGGGCATAGACCTCCACGACGTCCTGCCCGGTGAGCCAGCGGATGATGTCGAAATCGTGCACGCTGCAGTCCCGGAAGATGCCGCCCGAGCCGGCGAGGAACTCCAGCGCCGGGGGACGGGCGTCCGCGGTGACCGCCCGGATCGAATGCAGCCAGCCGAGCTTTCCGGAGCCGAGCTCGGCTTTCGCGGCGCGGTAGCCGGCGTCGAACCTGCGTTGGTGGCCGATCTGCACAATCCCCTGGTTCGCTTCGGTGAAGGCGACCAACTCGAGCGCTTCGGCCGAGCTGGCGGCTACCGGTTTCTCGCAGAAAACCGGAATCCCGGCCGAAACCGCACGCTCGATGAGTTCCCGATGCGCGCTGGTCGCCGCCGCAATCACCAGGGCCTCCGGCGCGGAATCGAACAGCTGGTCCAGGTGCAGCGGGGTGCCGCCGCGCAATCGGGCGGCTGCCCGCTGCGCCGTTTCGGCTACCGCATCGGCGAGCAGCAGCTCGGTGGCGCCGGGCGAGGCGAGCAGGTTTTGTGCATGCATCAAGCCGATCCGGCCCAATCCGATGACGCCGACGAGCATGGGGTCTCCTGAAGCTGTGGGTAAATGGTAATAATGTCAGTATGTCAGGACATTCTATTGACAGTTGTGACTTTTGTCACCAGGATGGTCGTCAGGAACAAGTCCGGGCCGGGGGCGGCATCCGCAGTGCAGGGTCCTTCGGTGCGGTCCCTCCGACGACGACCGAAGGAGCAAGTCGTGCAGGCAGAAAGAGTCACGGTCCGAGTGGGCCGCAACCGGCGGCCACGGGTGCCGGTTGCGTTGGTGCTGGCGGTCGTGGTCGGCATCTTGCTGGCTGGCTGTTCCGCAACCGGCGGCCGCCCGCAACCCAATTCCGGCGGGGGCGCCGGTTCCGGAGTGACCACCCCGAGGATCACCGTCGCGGTGATTTCGCACTCTGCTCCGGGAGACACCTTCTGGGACATCGTCCGTCGGGGTGCCGAGGAAGCCGCGGCCAAGGACAACATCAACTTGCTCTACACCGCGCAGCCCGAAGGCGCCGGCCAGGCCCAGTTGGTGCAGCAGGCGATCGACCAGAAGGTCTCCGGGATCGCGGTCACCCTGGCCAAGCCGGACGCCATGAAGACCGTGCTGGCCAACGCCAAGGCGGCGAACATCCCGGTGGTCGCGATCAATGCCGGGGCGGCCTCGGCCAAGGAACTCGGCGCCCGGGCCTTCTTCGGTGCCGATGACCGGATCGCCGGCGAAGCCGTCGGCCAGAAGCTGCTCGACGGCGGTTACGCCCGGCCGATCTGCGTGATCCACGAACAGGGCAACGTCGGCCTGGAGGAACGCTGCGCCGGGGTCAAGGCCAAGATCCCGGCTACCGAGATCCTGTATGTGCAAGGTTCGGACATGACCCAGGTTTCGTCGACCATCACCTCGAAACTCCAAGCCACGGCTGAGGCGGACGCGGTCATCGGTTTGGGTGCGCCGTATACGCTGACCGCGCTGCGCGCCGTGCAGGCCACCGGATCCAAGGCCAAAATCGCCTCCTTCGACCTCAATGCGGATCTGGCGCAACAGATCAAGGACGGGAAGATCATTTTCACCGTCGATCAGCAGCCTTGGTTGCAGGGGTACCTGGCCGTCGAGTACTTCTGGCAGCAGTTGCGTGGCGGCTTCGAAATGGGCGGCGGCCAGCCGGTGCTCACCGGGCCGGCCATCGTGGACCAGGGCAATGTCGATGCGGTGCTGAAATTCGCCCAGGAGGGGATCCGATGAGCGCCCTGGCAAACGCCGCAGACGAGCGGGTGCGTCCGCGCAACGGATTGCAGCAGTTCTTGGGCCGGCCGGAGATCGGCTCCGTGGTGGGCGCCATCGTGGTGTTCCTGTTCTTCGCGGCGGTGGCCCCGGTATTCCTGCAACCGGCGTCCTTCGCCACGGTGCTGTACGGAGCCTCGACCATCGGGATCATGGCGGTCGGCGTGTCCCTGCTCATGATCGGCGGCGAATTCGACCTCTCGACCGGTGTCGCGGTGATTTCCTCCGCGCTGACCGCCTCGCTGTTCAGCTGGTTCTTCGTGTTCAACGTCTGGGTCGGCGTCGGCCTGGCTTTGCTGGTCTCCTTGGGCATCGGGATGCTCAACGGCTGGATCCTCACCAAAACCAAACTGCCCAGCTTCATCGTCACCCTGGCGACCTTCTTGATGCTCACCGGCTTGAACCTCGGGCTGACCCGGCTGGTCGGCGGTTCGGTCGCCTCGCCCGGGATCTCGGACATGGACGGCTTCGCCCTGGCCAAATCGATTTTCGCGGCGACGGTTCCGATTGCCGGAGTCGAGGTGCAGATCACGGTGTTCTTCTGGATCGCACTCGTCGCCGTGGCGTCCTGGATCCTGCTGCGAACCAGGGTCGGCAACTGGATTTTCGCGGTCGGCGGCGACGCGGCGGCGGCCCGGGCGGTGGGTGTACCCGTGGCCAAGACCAAGATCGGCTTGTTCATGGGGGTCGGATTCTGCGGCTGGATCCTGGGCATGCACAACCTTTTCGCCTTCGGCGCGGTGCAATCCGGCGAGGGAGTGGGAAATGAATTCCTCTACATCATTGCTGCCGTGATCGGCGGATGCCTGCTCACCGGCGGCTACGGCTCAGCGATCGGCGGGGCGATCGGCGCCTTCATCTTCGGCATGGCGAACAAGGGCATCGTGTATGCGCAATGGAACCCGGATTGGTTCAAGTTCTTCCTCGGCCTCATGCTGCTGCTCGCCACCTTGGTCAACCTGGTGGTCAGGCGACGCGCGGAACGGAAATAAGGGAGCGACGGCATGGCAGAGAAATCAACCGACCAGCTCAGCGACGCCGATGCGCACCTGATTGCGCTCGACGGCGTCGGCAAACGGTACGGGAACATCATCGCGCTGAGCGACATCACCATGGCGGTGGACAATGGCCGGGTCACCTGTGTGCTCGGCGACAACGGCGCCGGGAAGTCCAGCCTGATCAAGATCCTGGCCGGGCTGCACGGGCACGACGACGGCACCATGCGGGTGATGGGGGCCGAACGGCATTTCGGTTCGCCGCGCGAAGCGCTCGACGTGGGCATCGCGACGGTCTACCAGGACTTGGCGGTGGTGCCCTTGATGTCGGTGTGGCGGAACTTCTTCCTGGGCTCCGAGCTGACCGTTGGCCGGGGGCCGTTCCGCCGCCTCGACGTGGCTCTGATGAAACAGACCGCCCAGCGCGAGCTGGCTGCGATGGGCATCGACCTGCGCGATGTGGACCAGCCGATCGGTCAGCTTTCCGGCGGTGAGCGGCAGTGCGTCGCGATCGCCCGCGCGGTGCATTTCGGAGCCAAAGTGCTGATTCTGGACGAGCCGACGGCGGCGCTCGGCGTGAAGCAATCGGGTGTGGTGCTGCGCTACATCCTGCAGGCCCGGGACCGTGGGCTCGGCGTCGTGTTCATCACGCACAACCCGCACCACGCTTTCCCGGTGGGGGACCGCTTCTTGTTGCTCAAGCGGGGCAAATCGATCGGCTACTACGCCAAGAAGGACATCACGGTGGCTGAGCTCACCGCCCAAATGGCCGGCGGTGCGGAACTCACGGAGCTGGCCCATGAGCTGGAGCAGATGAACTGATTCCAGCCCCGCTTCCGCCCCTGGAAACTGGGCTGGAGCATTCCTGCTCCATTTCCAGGTGTGGAAAATGGGCCAGCGGTTCAGCGCTGAAGCCGCGGCAGCAGCCCGGCCAGCATCGAGGACCTGCGCGAGCGGACCGGAAGGGCACCCGAGACCACGTCTTCGATCAAGGCGCCGATGGTTTCCTGGACACAGGTCTTGTTGGCGCCGATGCCGCCGGAAGGCCCGCGTTTGATCCAGCCCACGGCATAGTTGCCCGGCATGCCGGTGATCCGGCCGCCGGCGTTCGGAATGGTGCCGGAAGACGCGTCGAAAGGCAAGCCGGGGACCGGAACCCCGTGGTAGCCGATGGCCCGGATGGCCTGCCCGGCGCGGACCTCCCGAGTGCCCGAAGCTTCGCTGACCACCACCCCTTCGACCCGTTCCCGGCCGAGGATCTGCCGGGACTCCGAGTGGAATTTGAGCACGATCCGGCGTTTGCCAACGGCCGGTGCGGCGGCGAAGTCGATCCGTTCCTGCCGGACGCCGCGCAGCAATGCCGCCTTGCCTCCGGTCGCCGCGGCAATCTCCTCCGCGACCCGAGGGTCGGCGGCGTCCACGACCAAGTCGATGTCCTCGTGCTCGGTGAGCGCGATCAACTCGGTCGACGTGTAGGCGGCTTCGGCCGGTCCGCGACGGCCCAGAATCAGCACTTCACGGACTGTGCTCGAACGCAGCCCGGTCAGGGCGGACCTCGAAATCGAGGTGCTTTCCAGCCGGCCCGGATCAGTGCTCAGCACGCGGGCAACATCCAACGCGACATTGCCGTTGCCGACCATGACGATGCGCTCGCCGGACAAGTCGATGGCTGTCGCCGATGCCTCGGGATGGCCGTTGTACCAAGCGACGACGTCGGTCGCCGCGATGCTCCCCGGCAGGTCCTCGCCGGGGACGCCCAGCTCTTTGGCCGAGGAGGCACCGACCGCGTAGATCACCGCATCGTGCTGCGCGGCCAGTTCGGCGGCGCTGAGATCGCGGCCGATCTGGACGCCCAAGCGCATCCGGAGCCTCGGATGGCTGTAGAAACGGGAAAAGGTCTCGCCGATCTTTTTCGTATCCGGATGGTCCGGGGCCACTCCGTAGCGGATCAACCCGCCGGCGAGCGGCAGTCGGTCGATCAAGGTGACCCGCGCACTGGTATGCAGCAGCAGATCTTCCACCGCATACATTCCCGCTGGGCCGGTGCCCACCACTGCGACGTCCAGCATCGGGAAATCGCTCGGGATGCTCCGCTTGAAGACCGGCGGATTCCAGGTGTGGAAATTCGGTGCCGGATCGCTTGCTTCGGCGGGCGGCTTGGCTTCGAAATAGCCGGCATTGATCTCCGGATACGGCTTTTTCGGTCCGCTCAGCAAGCTCTCCACCGGGAATATCGCGTCGACCGGGCAGGCGTCGACGCAGGCTCCGCAGTCGATGCAGCTCTTCGGATCGATGTAGAGCATGTCGGTCTTGCCGAAATCCGGCTCGTCGGGAGTCGGGTGGATGCAGTTCACCGGGCAAGCCGCAATGCAGGACGCGTCGTTGCAGCAATTCTGGGTGATCGCGAAAGCCATCGTCCGGGGCTCAGATCAGGTTCGCGCGTTTGTAGACGAAGGTCGAGGCCTTGGTCAGCAAACCGGCCGAGCTGAGGAATTCCATCAGTCCGGAGCAGCTCGAACGCATCATCGACTTGTAATGCTCGTTGGCCTTCGCTTCCCGCACCGCGCGTTTGGTGTCCAGGCCGGCATTGGCGTAGACCTTGTGGCTGACCATGCTGGTGACGATGGCGTATGAGGCGATCGAAATCACCAGCGCGTTGATCTGCCGGCGGAGCCAGCTGGAGCCCTCCAGCCGCTCCAGGGTTTCTTCCCGGGCGAACTTCATGTGCCGCGACTCTTCGACGACGTGGATGTTGTTGATCGTCCGGACGAATGGCACCACCCGGTCGTCGCGCATCCAGTCGCGTTGCATCACATCGAGGACTTCTTCGGCCACCAGGATCGCCGCATAGGCGGCTTCGCCGAACGCGACGGTCTTGAAAACCCGGCCGAGTTCGACGACGACGCGCCGGGGGTGGTAGGCCGGAGCCTTCAGCTTTTCGGCGCCGCGGGCGAACATGATCGAATGCCGGCATTCATCGGCGATCTCGGTGAGCGCCCATTGGAAGGCGGCATCCGTCGGGTCTTTCGCGTAGAAATCCCGGAGGATCATCTGTTGCAGGATCATTTCGAACCAGATTCCGGTGCTCGCGACCGAGGCGGCCTCCTGCCGGGTGAGCGCGCGCTGCTGCTCCGGAGTCATCTCGTCCCAGTAGGACGTGCGGTACAGGGTGCTCCATTCCGGGCTGGTGCCGTGGAAATCGGTATCCAGCGGGGTCTCCCAATCGACTTCCTGCGCCGGATCGTAAGAGAGCGTCGCCGAGGACTCCAAGAGCTTCCGGGCGATGTCCTCGCGAACGTTTGATTCAGTTCCGGTGCTGCTGCTAGCCATGAGGTACTCCTAACGACGTGACGTCTTCGTCCGTGTCGGTGTATTACCGGTCAGTAGATGATACAGACCATCTAAAGTTGTTTCATCCTATAGCCGGGGTTTTCCGGGCGCAAGAGCTGGCCGGAGAAGCTTCAGAACAGCCGGCCGGCCGCGATTTCGGGATTTTCCAATTCCAGGAGCGCTTGTTTCCGGGCCAGACCGCCGGCGTATCCGGTGAGGCTGCCGTCGCTGCCGATCACCCGGTGGCAGCCGATGAAGATCGAAATCGGGTTGTGGCCGACGGCCCGGCCCACTGCCTGGGCGAGCTGCTTGTTGCCGAGTTGCTCGGCCAATTGCCCGTAATTCGTGGTGCTGCCGAAAGGCAATTCGCGGAGCAGCGCCCAGACTTTCGTTTCCAATTCGGTGCCCTGGGTGGCCAAGGGCAGATCGAAGCTGGTCCGCTGCCCGGCCAGATACTCGTCGAGTTGGTGCTGGGCTGGGCCCAAGACCGGATCCTGGGCGGCGTCCATCCGGGATCCGAATGCCGGCTCGGCCGGCAGCGTCCAGTGGCCCTCGAAGTACAGTCCGGTCAAGGCGTCCGCTGCAGCGACCAGCGTGATCTCGCCCAGGACGGTATCGATGAGCGCGTGCCGGATGCTCATCGTTCGGTGAGCATCCAGGCCCGGATGTAGATGAGCAATGCCACGATCAGCCCGATCACCGCCCAGACGGTCACTGCGGTGTCCACCCAGGCTCCGGTCGGCGGATTCCCGGGCAGGAAGGAACGGATCGGGATGATCGCGAAGAGCATGGCGCTGAACCAGGCGGTGAACGGCGGCTGGAATTTCTGCCTCCCGGACCGGACCCGGAGCGCTACGAAGAGGGCCATCACCGGCAGTGAGACCATCACCAGGACCAACAGGATGCTCAGCAGCAGAATGCTCCCGGAGCGGGCCAAGGCGATGGTGCTCACCGATGTGTTGGAGTCCACCTGGCCCAAGAAAACCTGGTCGAGCCGGTCCAGTTCCTTGAAGTCTGCAGCATCATTGGCCAGTTTCCACCCCGGGCTATAGCCCAGGACCTGAAGTTGTACCTTCAGTGGTGTATTCACGTTTCCGGTGCTGCTGGTCGCCGAAATGGCAATCGTTTGGCTGTAGCGGTCGAGGGGCCAGAGCTTCGCATCTCCGTCCAGCTCCACCCGCAATTGTTCGTTCGCCATGGTCTGTCCAGCGGGAATCGTGAAGCGGCCGGATCCCTGAACTGGATCGATTTGGAGGGTCAGTGCCCGATCGACCTGTCTGGCCGCATCAACATCGGGATTCTGGATCGCGGACACATTGAAAGTAGCGACCCGCCGTTCGGTGTCGATTCCGGTGAATTGCAGGTACACCAATGCGTTTCCTTCACCGGGGTCTACGTATTCGGTGGCATTCCTGGTGATGCCGCTATTGGCCTGCAACACCAAGCTGAGCACATAGAGGGCCGCGATGGCGAGGGCGATGAGCAACGCGGTCGGATGCAATCTCGACCGGGCTTTCGGCCCGGCTCCAGCGCTCGGGGAATCTGCATCGGCGGTGTCTTGGGCCATGGTTACAGATCATATCCGCAGCCGCCGGGCACGGCATCGAATTGGTCGAAACCACGGCCGGAAAGCGCTCCGTCGGCGGTCCCGGAAATACCGCGAATCCTTCCCTGGAAGTTAGCTATGTAAAATGGAATAACCTTCAAGCGCTGTTGGAACGGCGAGCGGGAGGGAATTTCAAGAACACAATTCTGTGCTGGCGCTGCCTCCACAGGCGCGGGCCGGCCGGAATGACCGCAATCGTCTGAGCGCGAAAACGCGCATGAGGAGCGACTGAACGCCATGTCTGCCGTCGAAGGCAAACCAACAATCAGCCAGCCGAAGTTAGACCCGACGAAGCCCGCCTCCGGGAAAGGCGGGCCGAGCAAAAAACACCGTCATCTGCCGATTGCCCGTTGGGTATTCTGGCCGGCCGCCGCGCTCATCGTGGCCTTCGTGCTCTACGCCACCATTTTCCCGGCCAGCGCCACCGAAGTATTCAGCCTGATCCAAAGCAATGTGATCAAGTGGTTCGGTTGGTACTACGTCGCGGCGATCGCGATGTTCGTGGTTTTCGCGCTCTGGATCGGGCTCAGCCGTTACGGCGACATCAAGCTGGGCAAAGACGAGGACAAGCCGGAATTCTCGCTGATGTCCTGGTTCGCGCTGCTCTTCGCCGCGGGGATGGGCATCGGCCTGGTGTTCTTCGGGGTCGCCGAGCCGCTCAACCACTTCGCCTCGCCGCGGCCCGGGGTCGAGGGGAACCCGATCCAGTTGGCGCAGCAGGCAATGACCCAGACGTACTTGCACTGGGGGCTGCACGCCTGGGCGATTTACGTCGTCGTCGGCGTTTCGATCGCCTATGCGGTGCACCGCAAACGGCGGCCGATTTCGATCCGCTGGACGCTGGAGCCGCTGCTCGGCAGCAAACGCGTCGCCGGCGGTTGGGGGAACCTGATCGATGTGGTCGCGCTGGTCGGCACGCTCTTCGGGGTAGCCACCTCATTGGGGCTGGGCGTCTTGCAGATCTCCGCCGGTCTGGACAAGGCGAACATCCTGCAAGCCACCCAGATGACCCAGATCGGCCTGATCTTGTGCATCATCACGCTCACCATCGTTTCGGTGGTCTCCGGCGTGGGCAAAGGCATGAAGTGGCTTTCCAACACCAATCTGGTGCTCGCCGGGGTGCTGATGCTCTTCGTCCTGTTCACCGGTCCGACGCTGTTCCTGCTGCGCGAATTCGTGCAGTCGATCGGCAACTATTTGCAGAACGTGATCGGGCTGACCTTCAACACCTTGGCCTTTTCCGGCGCCGAAGGCGAAGCCTGGCAAGCGGCCTGGACCACGTTCTACTGGGGGTGGTGGATCTCCTGGGCGCCCTTCGTCGGGATCTTCATCGCCCGGATTTCCAAAGGCCGGAGTGTGCGGGAGTTCGTCGCAGGCGTCCTCCTGGTGCCCACCGCGATGGGCTTCCTCTGGTTCTCCGTGATGGGCGGATCGGCGCTCTACCGGCAGATCTTCGGCCAGGGCGGACTGGTCGGCGAGGACGGTTCGGTGGATACCGAAGGGGCGCTGTTCAACCTGCTCGGCGGTTTGCCCGGGGGCACCGTGCTGGTGATCGGCGCAGTGATGCTGATTGCGATCTTCTTCATCACCTCAGCAGATTCCGGGGCCTTGGTGATGGGCATGATTTCCACTGGCGGGGATACCGAGCCGCGGAATTGGTTGCGGGTTTTCTGGGCGCTCTCCGCGGCGGCGGTGGCGATCGCGCTCCTGATGGCGAACGGATTGCAAGCGATCCAAACCGCGGCGATCCTCACCGCATTGCCGTTCAGCGTGGTGATCATCCTGATGTGCGTCGCGACCGCGAAGGCCTTCCACCTGGAACACACCGCGGTGCTCAGGGCGCAGCGGCGGCTGGCGCGGGAGCAGATGACGGCGCACGTCACGGAGCAGGTTTCCGAGCAGGTGAACGATCAATTGCAGGATTCGGTGCAGGAACATTACGAGGAGCATTTGGCCGACCAATTGCACGACCAAGTCGCAGAAGCGGTGGAAGCACAGTTCACGGAACGGTTCGCCACTTCGGAGCTGCCGGTGCTACCGGTCGCTGACCCCGATGGTTCCGGGGCCAAAAAGCCGGACTGATTGGGGCCGGTCGGCTGAATCGACGGCACTCCGTCGATTCAGCCGACCGGGCTGCGGCACTACTTCTTCTGTTCCTTCTGGACTTCCTGAACGATCTGGGTGGTTTCCGGAGCATAGGCGTAAGTCTTATCGCCGTCGATGGTGACCCACCAGCGACCGCAGACGCTGCTGGCTTTCTGTTCGGTGCCGCTGGGCCACCAGTCCGCGCTGAGCGTGGCGGGGCCGTTCGAGAAATCTTTGGCCGGGTACGCGTTGTCCGGATCTTCGCCGGAAACCGGCTTCTGGCCGGCCGGCACCGCGGTGCAGGTAGTGGGCAGCGGTGATCCGTTCTTCAACACCATGATCCGTTCGGCGCCAGTGGTCCGGAACATCATCTTGATGTCCGTGGCTCCGTCCGGCACCCAGCTCGGCAACGCGCCGTCGGCCTTGCCGGCTGCTCCGTTGCTGAAGGTCTTCGTCTCCCGTTTGTCGTACGTGTTTCCGAGTGTGCCGCAAGCACTGAGGGAAACCGCAGTTGCTGCGGCGAGGGCGATGATCGTCAGGTTTTTCTTCATGCTTCCAGACTATTTTCCGCACCTGCCGCCGGGCATCGGCCCCGGGGCGGAATCCCGGTTGCCCCAAGCTCAGACCTCGGTCTGAGCTTGGCGCTGCGAGGCTCATCCCGATCCGCAGACCTGCCGCGATCGTCGAACCGGCTCAGCGGCGGCGGTCCCAGAACACCGCATGCAGGATCAGGCTGCACAGCACGGTCAGGAAAGCCATGATCAGGAACATCCAGGAGAACGGCGCCAAGGCGGCGTACCAGGGACGTTCCAAATACGGCGCATTCGGGTAGTCGGCGCTGTAACTCGCCGGATAGCTGAAAGCAGCGCCGAGCAAGGCCAGGACGAACAATCCCACCGATGCCGCACCAAGCACCCAGAGGGCAACCAACCAGGGATTGACCCGGTTGCCGGCGCTGAGTTCTGCTTCGAGCTCAGCGGCTTCGACCGCGGTGCCGTGTTCGTCCACTTCGGAAATTCGGATCTGTTCGCTGGCCGGTTCGCTACTCAATCTGGTCCACTCGCCAATCTGTTCGCTACTGCTTCGGCACGGGTCATCGGGCTTCTCCAGCATAGTTGCGTAGCATGGTCTCATGACGGAACGTGCCCTGATCACCGGAGCTACCGCAGGCCTGGGTGCGGAATTCGCGCAGCAACTGGCCCAGACGCACACCGATTTGGTGCTGGTGGCCCGCGACCAGGGCAAACTGGACGCCAAAGCGGCCCGGTTGCGGCAGGAGTACGGCATCGAGGTGGAGACCATCTCGGCCGATTTGTTGACCGAACCCGGGATCAACGCAGTGGCTGAGCGGTTGGCCGACGCCGCAGCACCGGTGAGCATCTTGATCAACAATGCCGGATTCGGGCTGGTCAAGTCCTTCGAGCAGAATGACCTGGCCGATGAGTTCGACCACTTGCAGGTGCACGTGAAGACGCCGATGGCGTTGATGCACGCGGCGCTCCCCGGCATGCTGGCGCGCCGGCACGGCCGGATCATCAATGTGGCCAGCGTCGCCGGCTTCATTCCGCGCGGCACTTACGGCGCCTGCAAATCCTGGTTGATCAGTTTCAGCCGCTGGGCCAATGTGCAGTATGCCGATCGCGGGGTTTCGGTGACCGCGGTGTGCCCGGGCTTCGTGCACACCGAATTCCATCAGCGCATGGACGCCTCCACGGCCGGAATCGCATCGTGGATGTGGCTTGATGCCGATCAAGTGGTCCGCGAAGGGCTCAAAGATTCGGCCGGCCGGAAATCCGTGAGCATCCCCTCGCTCAAGTACAAAGCGATGGTTTTGCTCAGCAAGTTCAGTTCCGACAAACTTGCCGCCCTGGCGGGCAAACGCGGCCGCTGATGTGTATTCTGGATGCATGGGAACATTAATTTACGGCTGATTCTGGCCCACTCGCCAACCAGACCACCCCAGGCTCGTTGAGGCTCCGCCTCCGAGCAATGCTGTTCCGCACTTCCACTGAACCGACGCTTTCGGCGTCCCCTCAGCGAGCCTCCAGAACTTGTTAAGGAGCAACCATGCCCCCCTTTGAACATCAGGAAACCGGCCAAAACCAACCTGAAATCCGCTTCGCACCCGCAGTGGAGTCCAAGCTCAGCGATGCCGCCAGGGAATCCCTGGCGCGCAAGCAGGCGCAAGCCGGGCAACCCGGCGTGCCGGGTCTGACCCGCGGACACAAGCCGACGCACGTTAGCGGCAAGCAGGGCAAGCGGGAACGCAAAGTCCGCTGGTAAACCCGGAATCACCCTGCCGAGTGGCCAGATCTGCAGGCCAAAATGGATCCGAAGCCTGCAGAGCTGGCCACTCGACGGTGCTATCCGAGGTCGGCGCGCTCGCGGAACTCGATGGCGTCGCCACCGTGCTCGAGTTCGAGCACGGTGAACAGATTTTCGCCGGTTTGCAGCAACCCCGCCGGAACGTAGAGCGTTCGCTGCGGACCCCGAGCCCAGTAGCGGCCGAGCAGGAAGCCGTTGACCCAGACGAAGCCCTTGCCGAAGCCGGGCAGCGCCAGGTGGGTGTCGCGTGGTTCGACGAGTTGCAGATGTGCCGAAAAGAAACCCGGTTCCGCCACGGAGCGCTCGGTCGCGACGCTGAACTGCTGCAACTGCTCGGCACTGAAATCCGGCAACGGCAATGGAATCTGCGTCCAGCCGAAGCTCAGCCGCTGATTGATCAGCAGGCCGCGGATGCCCTTGCCTTGGCCCAGCAAATGCCCGTAGTTGATCCGGCCCTGGTTCTCCACCAGGATTTCGACGACTGCGCGCTCACCGGAACCCTGCAACTGCAACGGCTCGTGCGCGGTGGCTTCGAAGACGCCTACCCGTTCGCCGTCGATGTAGACGATGCCGCGGTCATGCAGGCCGTCGACCCGCAGCTGGTACCCGCCGCGCGGCAGAATCGGCTGCGCACGGTAGAGCACCAGTCCGTCCGGGCAGTTCAACTCCTCGAAGCCCAACGGGGTCTTGCTGGCCACTCCGGCCGGTTTCCGCAAGGCGGAGAGCAACTCGAGGCCGGGGGTCAGCGGAAGTGTCTGTGCGGGCAACACCGGTTCCGGCTCCGCCAAACTGCCGAGCTCGGGAAGTTCGGTGAACCGGCCGAAAAGCGCCCGCATCGCGTGGAACTTCCCGGTCAGTGCGCCGTCCTCGGCAATCGGTGCATCCGAGTCGTAACTCGTTGTCGTGGGTTGCAGCCCGCCGTCGAAATTGGCGCCTGAGCTGAGCCCGAAGTTGGTGCCTCCGTGGGCCATGTAGAGGCATACGGAACCGCCGCCGTCGAGGATCTGTTCGACTTCGGCGGCCGCTTCGGCTGCCTCGCGCCGATGGTGTTCCTCACCCCAGTGGTCGAACCAACCATTCCAGAATTCCGCAGCGATGAAATGCTCGCCGGGCCGACGGCGGTGCCAGGTCTCGATTGCCTCGGCGCCCCGGCTGCCCAACGTCCCGGTGGCGAGCATCGTCGGATTCGCCGCCGGGTCCAGAGCCCCGCCGTCGAGGTAGAAGTCGTTGCCGCCGTCGGCGCTGAAGATCAGCTCGGTGACGCCGTGCTCCAGCAGGACTTGTCTGGTCCAGGCGACATACTCCGGATCGTCGCCGTAGCTGCCGTACTCGTTCTCCGCCTGGAAAGCGACGATCGGTCCGCCTTGGTTGGCCTGCAGGGGAGTCAGCAAGGGCAGTAGCACGTCGAACCATTCGGTCACCGCGCGGCGGTACTCGGATTCCATGCTGCGCAGGCCGACGCCGGGCCTGCCAGTGAGCCAGGCCGGGAACCCGGCGTTGTCCCATTCCGCGCAGATGTACGGACCAGGACGGACCAGCACATCCAGACCGCGCCCGCCGGCCAGCTCGATGAACCGGACCAGATCCCGCCAGCCATCGAAATCCGGCCGGTCTGTTTCGCGGCGCTGGTGGAAATTCCAGGCGACGTAGGTGTCCAAGGTGTTGGCGCCCATGGCTTTCAGCCGGTCCAGCCGATCACCCCATTGGGCGGGGTGCACCCGGAAGTAATGGATCGCACCGCCCAGCAGCCGGTGTTCGGCGCCGTTGCGGAGCAGGCGGCCGTCGGCATAACTCAGCGTTGATTCCTCGGATGGCATGCCTCCGATGCTATCCGCAGACGCCGCCGGCGGCGAGGTTGCCCACATGCTGGAACCCGGCCGTCGTCGGCTGCGCCGAGCGCTCAGAGTTTGGCGTCCGCGATCGGCACCGCGGGCACCCCTTCGGCCGGCGTCGGCGGCTCGAAAGTCTCGTCGAACGGCATTTCATTGAGATCCAGATCCGGGTTGTCATCCTGCCCGGCCACCAGTTCCCGGGCTTCCTGGGCGGTGTCGACGCTCGGCATCGATCCGGGCAGCGGCCGGCCGGCTGATTCACGCAGGAAGAAGATCGCCACCGCGCCGACTGCGGAGGTCGCCATCAGGTAGAACGCCGGCATCAAATCGTTGTTGCTGAGTTTGAGCAGGCTCTCAATGATGAACGGCGCGGTGCCGCCGAAGATCGCCACCGAGAAGTTGTAGGCGATGCCCATTCCGCCGTAACGGCTGGAGGTGGGGAAGAGCGCCGGCAACGAGGATGCCAGGTTGGCCACGTAGAAAGTGACCGGGAATGCGATCAGGGCCAGGCCCAGCAGCGTGGACCAGATCTCACCGACGCCGATCAGCATGAAGGCCGGCAGCGAGAGCACGATCGTCGAGATCGCACCGGTCCAGAGTACCGGCCGTCGTCCGATCCGGTCGGAAAGCCGTCCGGTGAGCGGGATGCAGATGCTCATCACGAGCAGCACCGGGATGGTCAGCAGAGTGCCGTGCACCTCGTCACAGCCCTTGGAAGTGGTCAGATAGGTCGGCATATAGGTGGTCAGCGCGTAACCGACCGTGTTCGCGGCGGCGACCAGGATCACCGCGAGGACGATTTGCCGCCAGTAGGCCTTGACCAGGCTGACCGGATTTTTCGCCGCGGCGTCCTGGGACTGGGCGTCCTGGTTGGATTTCTCCGCGGCGTCGAGGGTCGCCTGGAACTGCGGGGACTCCTCGATCTTCAAGCGGAAGTAGATCGCGACCGCGCCCAGCGGCCCGGCGACCAAGAACGGGATCCGCCATCCCCATTCCTCCATGGCGCCTTGGCCGAGCGTCAATTGCAGGACCGAAACCAGCGCGGCGCCGAGCGCGAAGCCCAGGTAGCTGCCCATGTCGAGGAAACTCGCGAAGAAGCCGCGCCGTTTGTCCGAGGCGTATTCGCTGACGAACGTGGTGGCGCCGGCGTACTCCCCGCCGGTGGAAAAGCCCTGCACCAACTTGACCAGGACCAGCATCACGGCGCCCCAGATTCCGATCGTGGCATAACCGGGGATCAGGCCGAGCACGAAGGTCGATGCTGCCATCAGGATCAGCGTGGCGGCGAGCACTTTTTGCCGGCCGATTTTGTCGCCGAGCCAGCCGAAGAAGATGCCGCCGAGCGGGCGGGCGAAAAAGGTCGCGGCAAAGGTCCCGAGCAGGAACAGGTTTTGCGCGGTCTTGTCCGCCTCAGGCAGGAAGACCGGGCCCATAGTGGTGATCAAGTAGCCGAAGACGCCGACGTCGTACCATTCCATGGTGTTGCCGACCACGGTGCCGCCCAGCGCTTTCTTGAGCATCGGCTTGTCCACGACATTGACGTCGTCGACCGCCAGGCGGCGTTGCTTCAGCCGCGGAAGGCGTCGGGCCTTGGCCGGCCTCCCGGCCGTGCCCGGGGATTTTCCTCCGCTCGGGCTCGCCTCTTCAGGCGGGGTCATCGTGCTGTTGTCTGTGGGCATTTGGGCATCTCCTGGGGAGGTCATTTGCTTGCGACTGTTAGCCGTACCGCACCGGGGTAGCCCGGGCAGGCCTTCGATTTTAGTCTTTTCCACCGCAGGATGCTGGAAAAACCGGGAATTTTGGGTCGCTGAGGCAACGAAAAGCGCCGCGGATCGCAGCTCTGGCCTGCTCAGATCAGGCGTTACCGTATCGTTACATATCGGCTGCGGAAACGGCGTCCGGCTCGACGCAAACCGGCTCGGCGCGAGTTCCCGCAAAGCCGCCCCGACCGAGTTGCCGCACTCGGCGGGAGAAACAAGCATGTCCCGCCGAGTCGACCGACTCGACGGGACATGCCCACGCCGTGATTAGGCGTCGTGGTCGGTCTCCAAGATGGCGACCAGGGCGTCGAGGGTTTCCTCGGCACCGGCGCCTTCGGCCCGCAGTACCACCCGGTCGCCGTGCGCCGCGCCGAGGCCCATCAAGGACAGGATGCTGGCGGCGTCCAAGGCGTCCTCGGCCGGGGTGCCTTCGGGTGCGATGCTCACCTCGAGTCCGTGCTGTTCGGCGAGTTCGGCTGCGGCTTCGGCGAAAATCGCCGCCGGCCGCGCGTGCAGGCCCACCCGGCTGGCGATCGTGGCATGGCGTTCTGACATGGTTCCTCCTAGAGTCCGAGTTCTTCGAGCACCGGCAGCTTGGCCCGGGCCGAGGCCCTTGCCGCTGCCGCACATTCTTGTTGGAGTGCCTCCGCAGCGATCTGCCGGGCCTGCTCCAGGCTGACGGTTTGCAGCACCGCGGCCACTGCCGGGATCGCCCGGGCGGTCATCGACAGGGTGTGCACGCCCAAACCGACCAGGACGACGGCGAGCGCCGGGTCGGCGGCAGCCTCACCGCAGACCCCGACCGGTTTTTCCGTGCTCTGCCCGACGGCGCTCTGCTGTGCGGCATTGCAGGCCACCGCGATCAGCGAAAGCACCGCAGGCTGCCACGGGTCGTTGAGCTCGGCGAGCGGCCCCAACTGCCGGTCTGCGGCCATCGTGTACTGGGTCAGGTCGTTGGTGCCCAGGCTCGCGAAGTCGACGTGTTTCATGATGTGCCGGGTGCTCAACGCCGCCGAAGGCACCTCGATCATCACGCCGGTGGTCTTCAGCCCGGCGTCCTGGCTCAGCCGGCCGAAACGTGCGGCCTCGACCGGGGTGGCAACCATCGGCGCCATGACCCAGACTTCGGTGGTGCCGACTGCTGCTGCGGCGGCGATGGCGCTGAGCTGGCGGGCCAGGACACCCGGAACCGCCGGCTCGCGCCGATAGTGGTCGGTGCGGTAGCCGCGCACGCCCAGCGCCGGGTTGGGCTCGTCGCTGCTGCTCAGGAAGGGCAGCGGTTTGTCCGCGCCCGCGTCGAGCGTGCGGACCACGACCTTCTTGCCCGGGAAAGCGTCGAATACCCCTCGGTAAGCAGCGGTCTGTTCCTCCGCTGAAGGTTCTGCTTCCCGGTCCAGGAACAAGAACTCGGTGCGGAACAGCCCCACGCCGTCGGCTCCGGCCTGCGCTGCGGCCGCTGCCTCGGCAGCGTTGCCGACGTTTGCCAGAAGTGGCACCGGAGTTCCGTCGGAGAGCGCGCCCTGGCCCTCGAAGGAGCTC
Organism: Arthrobacter russicus; assembly: GCF_031454135.1. Taxonomy (NCBI): domain Bacteria; kingdom Bacillati; phylum Actinomycetota; class Actinomycetes; order Micrococcales; family Micrococcaceae; genus Arthrobacter; species Arthrobacter russicus. The sequence goes on along the minus strand of NZ_JAVDQF010000001.1, from coordinate 1,929,194 downwards.
AGCCGGGACGCCTGGGCGGTCCAGTCCTGGGCCGCGGACAGCTCGGCCGGGCCGACGTCGGTGCTCAGGCTGCCGGCCGTGCCGTCGACGTAGACTTCGGTTTCGTCCGGGATCGCGCGGACTCCGGGGGCAGCCACCACGGCCGGCAAACCCAGCGCCCGGGCGATGATCGCGGTATGCGACTGCGGACCGCCGTCGGCAGTGACCAAGGCCAAAACCTTGCGCGGATCCAAGGTCGCGGTGTCCGCCGGGGCCAAGTCTTCGGCCAGCAGGATGAACGGCTCGTCGGAATCCGGGATGCCCGGTGCCGGAACGCCGCGCAGCTCGGCCACGATCCGGGCCCGCACGTCGTACACATCGCGCGAGCGCTCGGCCATGTAGCCGCCCAGCTGCAGCAGCATGCTGGCCACCCCCTCGGCGGCCTCCCACAGCGCGCGTTCGGCGGCGGCTCCGGATTCGATCTGCTTCGTGGCGGCCTTGATCAGCATTGGATCCGCGGCCATCAGGGCGGTCGCCTCCAGTACTGCTTTGGCGTCGCCGCTGGCGCCGGAAGCGCGCTCGCGCAGCGCGGACTGAACCGCGGCGGCGGCCGTTTTGAGCTGCGCGACGGCCTGTTCCGGCGTCGTGCCCTCGGCCAGGGGCAGCCCGGCGGGGGGCTCGCTCACGGCCGGCGGCATCTGCCGGACTCGGCCGACCACCCGGCCCGGGCTGACTCCCACTCCGTTGAACGTCGTCATCGGTTACCCCCTCAGGCAGCTACGGTAGCAGCCGCCGGCTTTGCGGCGACGAAGCGTTTGAGCGCCAGCACCGCCAGTGCGCTGAGCACCGTTCCGGCCAGGATCGCAGCCACGAAGAGCCAGAACGGGTTGATCGCGAAGAACACGAAGAAGCCGCCGTGCGGTGCTTGCGAAGTGACGCCCCAGGCCATGGTGAGCGCCCCGGTCAAAGCCCCGCCGAGCATCGAGGCGGGGATCACGCGCAGCGGGTCGGCTGCGGCGAAGGGGATCGCGCCCTCGGAGATGAAGGAGAAGCCGAGCAGCACTGCGGTTTTGCCGTTTTCCCGTTCAGCTGCGGAGAACCGCTTGCGGTCGAGGAAGGTGGCCAACGCCATGGCCAGCGGCGGAACCATGCCGGCGGCCATCACCGCGGCCATGATCAGCCACGGGCCCTGGTTCGTTGCGGATCCGGCGCCCAAACCGGCCACCGCGAAGGAATAGGCGACCTTGTTGACCGGTCCACCCAGGTCGAAGCACATCATCAGACCCAAAATGATGCCGAGCAATACTGCGGAGACCCCGGTCATCCCGGAGAGCCAATCGTTGAGCGCCGTGGTCAAGGCCGCGATGGGCCCGCCGAGCACCAGGAACATCAGGCCGGAGGCGACGATCGAGGCGAGCAACGGGATGATCACTACCGGCATCAGGCCGCGCAGCCAGCGGGGCGCATTGAAACTGCCGATCCACCAGGCGATGACGCCGGCCAGCAGACCGCCGGCCAGGCCGCCGATGAATCCGGCACCCATGAAAACCGCGACGGCGCCGGCGGTGAAGCCCGGTGCGATGCCCGGCCGGTCCGCGATGCCATAGGCGATGTAGCCGGCCAATGCCGGGACCAGGAAGCCCATCGACAGTGCGCCGATCTTGAAGGCGATCGCGCCGAGATAGATGTACAAGCCCCCGTCGGGCAAGTTCCACAGGCTGTTCTGCAGCACCACATCGTCGGCCACTTTGGTGATCTCGTAGCCGCCGAGCAGGAAGCCGAGCGCGATCAGCAGACCGCCGGCCGCAACGAACGGGATCATGTAGCTCACCCCGGTGAGCAGCACCCGTTTCAGTTTCTGGCCGAAGTGCTCATTCTGTTCTTTGGCGTCGCCGCTGCCACCGCCGGCCGGAACTTTGGCGGAGCGCGGATCGGCAGCGGCCCGGAGCGCTTCCTGGATCAATTCCGCGGGCTCGTCGATGCCGCGTTTCACCGGGACATTGACCACCGGCTTGCCGGCGAAGCGGCCCCGGTCCCGGACGTCGACGTCCACCGCGAAAATCACTGCCTCGGCGGCGTCGATGACTGCCGGGTCCAGCGGCTTCGCGCCGGAGGAGCCTTGGGTTTCCACCTGCAGGTCCACGCCTGCCTCTTGGGCCGCGGCGAGCAGCGAGTCGGCTGCCATGTAGGTGTGCGCAATGCCGGTGGGGCAAGCGGTGACCGCGACCAGTCTGCGGGTCTGCGCGGTGGACGTCCCGTCGCCGGCGGGCTTTGCCGCAGCAGAGTCCGCGGATTGCGGGGAAACCGCCTGATTGACCAGTTCCACGACCGTTTCCGGGCTTTCCGCGGACCGGAGTGCCGCGGTGAAGTCCTTGCGGACCAGAGCCCGGGCCAAGGCGGAAAGCAACTTCAGGTGGGTCTGGTCGGCGCCGGCGGGTGCCGCGATGAAGAAGATCAGATCTGCGGGACCGTCCTTGGCGCCGAAATTCACGCCTTCGGGGAGCCGGGCCATGGCGAAAGTGGGCGCCAAAACTGCTTCGGACCGGCAGTGCGGAATCGCGATCCCGCCGGGCACTCCGGTTGCGGTCTTCTGTTCCCGGGCCCAGGCGTCGGCGAACAGGCCGTCCGGATTCGTCGCCCGGCCAGCCCTGGAGATCCGGGCCGCCAGGCTGCGGATCACTTGTTCCGGGGTGCTTCCGACGGCGACGTCGAGACTGACCAGATCAGCCGTGATGAGTTCGCTCATGATTGCCCTTTCAGGGTGAGTGCGGCGACAGTGATGGCGGCGGGGTTGGTTTGCGCGACAGCGGGGACCGTGGATCCGGGCAGCGCGGCAGCCGCCGCGCCGTGCGCCACGGCTTGCTGCAGGCATTGCGGTTCGGATCGGCCGGCGAGCTCGGCCAGCAGATAGCCGGCCAGCGCCGAGTCGCCGGCGCCGACGGTGCTGCGTGCGGTGATCTTGGGGCCGTGCCCGAACCAAGCGCCGTCCGGGGTGACCAGGATTGCCCCGCGTGCACCCAGCGTGGCCAGAACCGCGCCGACGCTCAGGTCCACCAGTTCGCGGGCGAGCCGGGCAGCCAGCCCGGGATCTGCTTCCAGCTCCGATTCGGCCTCTCCTGGCCGGCCGGGCAGATCCAACAGACCGGCTGCGACGGCCAACTCCGCCAATTCTTCGGCATTGGGCTTGATGAGGTCCGGCTTGGCTTTGACCGCTTCCGCCAACGGGGCCCCGGAGGAGTCCACGGCGATTTTCGGCGCCGTCGGTCCCCAGGCGCCGCGGACGGCTTCGATCACCCGGGGGTAGAAATCGGCCTCGGTCCCCGGCGGAAGCGAGCCGGCCAGGACCAGCCAATCGGCGTCGCGGGAGTGGCTGACCGCCAGCCCGATCAGTTCGGCCTGTTCGGTTGCGGAAAGCGCCGGGCCGGGTTCGTTGACCTTGGTGGTGGTGCCGTCCGGTTCGGTGATCGTGACGTTGGAGCGCAGGGCGGCCCCGATCGGCATTCCCAGATGCGCGATTCCCTGCTTCCGCAAGGCGGTCAACACGGCGTCTTCGGCGGAGCCGGGCAGCAGGGCCAGGCACTCTACGTCGGAGGCGGTCATCGCCCGGGCGATGTTGACGCCTTTGCCGCCGGGCTGTTGCTGGGCCGAGACCGCGCGTTGCACGCCGCCGCGGTTGAGCGCCGCGGCCAGCTCGATGGTCCGGTCCAGGCTGGGATTGGGGGTGAGTGTGAGGATCATGCGACGACCACGTCGACGCCGGCCTGGTCGAGTGCTGCGGCCAACTCGGCGCCGGGCCGTTGGTCGGTGACCAGGACGTCGATGGCTTCCAAGGCGGCGAAGCGGACCAAGGTCTCCTGCTCGAATTTGGAGGAATCCACGAGCGCGACGACCCGGTGCGCCACCTGGACCATGGCGGTTTTCACTGCTGCTTCCAGGGCGTCCGGAGTACTCAGGCCGAAGCGCGAGTGCAAACCGTTCGCGCCGATGAACGCGATGTCCGGACGGAGGCCCTGCAATTGTGCGATCACCCCGGAGCCGACCGCGGCGCTGGTCAGACCGCGGACCCGGCCGCCGAGGATTTCCAAACTGACCTCGGGGCGGTTGCACAGGCGTTGCGCGATCGGAACCGCATTCGTGATGACCAGGAGCTCTTCGGCGGCTGCGGCCGGCGCCCAAGCAGTCAGCTGCTCGGCCAGCAGCTCGGTGCTGGTGCCGGCGTCGAGGATGACCGATGCGGTGCTGGTGCGTGGCAGGAAGCGCAAGGCGGCCCGCGCGATTCTTTGTTTTTGTTGCTGGTTCTGGCTCTGCCGTTCGCTCAGGCTCGGCTCCACCATGCTCAGCCGGTCCATCGCGATTGCGCCGCCGTGCACCCTGCGGAGTTTGCCTTCGGCTTCGAGCGCATCCAGGTCCCGCCGCACGGTTTCCTGCGTCACGTCGAAGAGCTCGGCGAGTTCGTGGACGCTGACCCGGCCCTCGGCGGCGGCCAGCGCGGCAATGCGTTCGTGCCTTTCGTGGGCAAACACGGAATCACCCCTGCGCATACGGTGACAAGAGTCACATCAATGTTGGTTTGGATGACTTTATCTGTGTTTATCTTTACTTGTCAATCGGGGCTGTCCACGGCTTGCCCCGGCAGCTGGCGCAGAAACACCGGCGCCCCGCTTGCCGGGGGCAGACGGGGCGCCGGTGTGGATCTCGGCTACTTGATCTCGTAGGCGTCTCCGTAGACTTTCCACTTCAACGGAGTGTGCAGGTCGTAATTGCCTTCATTGAGGAACTTCAGCTGGGCGTCGTCCACCCGGGAAGTGTCCGAGTGGGCGTCTTCCTGTTTCATGATCTTCTTGCGTGCTGCGGCGAAGGCCTGCAAGTAGGTCTTCTCATTGCCGCCTTGGGCAGGGGTCTTGGCGTTCTTCATGGCTGCCTTGCGGATGCCGCCGAAGGAATCCGCGGAATCTCCGGGGCCGTGCATCACGATGGCGTCGTAATACATGAATTGGCCCAAATTGCTCAAGCCGTCGGATTTGCCCTGGTTGACCGAGGGGTTGAAGTACATGCTGTCCCGAAGTTTGTCCTGCTCGGTCAGGAAGACCTGGTCTTTGGCGGCTTGGTGCCAGGCGTCGACGAACTTCTGGCCGAGTCCGTCATGCGAGGGGGTGCCATTGACCTTGCGCAGGGCCGGCAGGAACGGCTTGAGCACATTGTTGTCCGGCTTGGTGTTGGCGTAGTTCTGCACGAGTTGCAGCATGTCGCCGGTGCCTGAGGTGAAGCCGATGATGCCGCCGGTGTAGCCGCGGTCGTCATTGATGTCCTCGATGTAGCCGTATTGTGCCCGCCAGTCCAAGGAGGAGTTTTCGGCACTGCAGACGAGTTGCATGGCGATTTCCTTTTTGGCCGGCGCGGACAGGTCGCCGGTGGCGGCGATCCGCGGAGCCAGGAATGCGGAGGCTGGTGCTGGTGCCGCATCGGCCTGGGCGGCGACGGTGCCGACCACGCCGCTGGCGAGCAGGAGGCCGCCGAGGGCCACTGCGGTACTGCGGGTTCGAAGATTTGTCACTGGGGGAGCTCCTATTCGAGAAGGGTGCATTCTGCATTTCGGTGCTTCTGGACTTCACGAGTGCTGCGCGCCGCGCCCCCGCTGGCGGGCTTATGTCCCTCAGTTTCACCAATATTGCAGTTTATTGTCAAGGTTTTGCAGAAACTTTCATATTCTTGCGGATTCGAGCCTGCCAGGAATCCAAAAATGCGGCCAGATCGGAACCGTCGAGCACCTCGAAGTCGGCACCCGTGCTGAGCGTCGCAAAGGCCGCCCAGGCCGGAGTGTCCCCGGTCACGGCCAATTCGCAGTACCCGGGTCCGGATTCGTCCAATTGCGCCCAATCGCCGAGCTGATCCCGGACTTCGGCCAAGGGCGCGTGCAAACGTACCCGGTAGGTTTGCGGACCGGCAACTTCGCTGAGGCTCCGCTGGACGAATTCCGAAGCATCCCGGGCCGGCAAGGTCCGCGTCCGGAACCGGGCTCCGGTGCGCTCCGGATCGGCAAGGCGGTCAACCCGGAAGCTGCGCCAGTCGTATCGGCTCAGGTCGTAGGCCACCAGGTACCAGCGGCGGCCGACGGCGACCAGCCGGTGCGGTTCGACCAGGCGCTGGCTCGGCTCGCCTGATCGTGCCGTGTAGCGGAACTCGAGCCGTTCCTCGTCCCTACAGGCCTGGGCCAGAGTGGTGAGCGTATTCGCGTCGATCATCGGGCCTGGCGCTGCGGAGGACTGGATGGTGGCCAGCTGCAGTGCCTCGACCCGGCGGCGCAGTTTGGCGGGCATCACTTGGATCACTTTGGCCAAGGCGCTGATCGAAGCGTCTTCGATTCCGGAGACGGCGCCTTGGGCGGCCATTCGCAAGCCGATGGCCAGTGCCACCGCTTCTTCGTCATCGACCACCAAAGGCGGCAAAGACGCTCCCGGGGCCAACTGGTAGCCGCCGTCGCTGCCCCGGGTGGCTTGCACCGGATAGCCCAGCTCGCGCAGTCTTTCCACATCCCGCCGGAGCGTGCGCAACGAGACCTCCAGTTTCTCCGCGAGGTCTTTGCCCGGCCAGAACCGGTGGTGCTGCAACAAGGAGAGCAAACGGAAGGACCGGGAGCTGGTGTTCGCCATTCCCCCAGTATTCCGGACGCCGGGGTCAGGAATTGGCTGCAGGATGATCCGGCGCCGGCCGCCCGGGCCAGGTTGCGGCGCGAATCGCGGGCCGGATTCCGAGGACTACCCGGGCAGCGAGGGTTCGTCCTTCGTGGACAGCGTGATCACGGCCTCCTCGACGTAATCGAGGTTCTCCAGATCCCGTTCGAGGCGTCGCAGCCGCACGGCGACATCGTCTTCGTCCGCGTTTCCGGTCAGATCCACTGCAGCCACCAGGTACAGCTTGCTCGGTCCCACGTACTCAAGATGGATATAGGTCACCCGGTCGATTTCCGGCCGTTTGAGCAAAAGGCCGACGGCCAGGATTTCGACGTCGTCGCTCACCGATTGGCCGACCAGGAACCTGCGGTTGCGGTCGATCAGAATCACCGCGACGACGCCGAGCAGCACGCCGACCGCAATCGAGCCGATCGCGTCCGGCACGGGCGATCCAGTCACCTGGTGCAGGAAAATGCCGAGAAAGGCGATGGCCAGGCCGATCAAGGCGGCTGCGTCCTCGGCGAAGACCGCGCGCAGCGTGGGGTTGGAGCTATTTGCCACGTGTTCCAGCGTGCTGGTCTGCAAGGCCGAGGCGGTCTTGTGCGCTTGCCGGTAGGCCTGGGTGAAAGAGATCCCTTCAAGCACGAAAGCCACGCCGAGCACCAAGTAGGCGATGAGGAAATCCCCGGCCGGCTCGGGGTCCAGCAGCTCCTGGATGCCGTGCATGATCGAGACCACCGCGCCGGCGGTGAACAAGCCGAAGGCCGCGAACATCGACCAGACGTAGGCTTCGCGGCCGTAACCCATGGGATGCCGGTTGTCCCGGGGCCGCTGCGAACGCCGGTCTGCCACCAAGAGGAAGACCTCATTGCCGGCGTCGGCCCAGGAGTGGGCGGCTTCGGCGGTCATCGACGCGGATCCGGTGAGTGCGGCCGCGATCGATTTGGCCACCGCGATCACCAGGTTCACGGTGAAGGCCAAAACCACCGTGAAGCTGCTCTCTTTTGTGCTCGCCGATGCTCCGGAAGACGTCATGGCTTCGGCCAAAATGGCGCGGCGTGCCTGATCGTTGGCCGGCGGGCTGGCCCTCATCGGGGCACCGTTTGTTGCCTCTGCAAACCGAGCATGCATCCAGCCTATGCCCGGAAGCGGAATCGCCGCATAGGCTGGATGCATGCTCAATGCGCTTTGGTCCAAGCCTGAGTCGGAACGTGCCGGAACCGACTTGCTGGTGATGCTGCACGGTTACGGTTCCGGCGAAGCCCGGATGGCGGAACATTTCTCCGCGATGCCGCAACGGTTCACCTGCGCCGCGCCGCGCGGACCGTTCGAAATGGACGGCGAGTACGGCTGGTTCTTGCTGGATTACTTCCTGAACAATGACTTCGCCGACGTCATCTCCGCGACCAACCAGGTGTTCGCGTGGCTGGATGCCGAGACGGCTCGATCCGGTTTCCGCAGCGTGAGCCTGCTGGGCCACTCGCAAGGCATGGCCATGGCGAGCACCATGCTGCGGCTGCGGCAGGACGCTTTTGCCGCAGTGGTCGGACTCTCCGGATTCGTGCTGGACAATGCGCTTCTGGCCGCCTCGGAGCCGCTGAAGACCAAGACACCGTTTTTCTGGGCCCGCGACGTGGCAGATCTGGTGATCAACCCCGACGCCGTCGAATTCAGCAAAATCTGGCTCCGGGAAAACACCAGGCTGCAGGCTGAGCGTTACCCCGGCATGGGCCACGGCATCGGTGCCGCCGAACTGGTCGATGCCAGCTCATTTCTGACCGCGACGCTGCCGTTCCGTCCCTCGGTCTGACCAGTCTGACCGCCCCCGCTTGCCTGGCCGGCTGGCCAGCCTGCCAAAACCCGCTTGCCTTGTGGGGCCAAGGCCCGACCCGGCAGATCAGGGCTGGGCTGCCGCCGCGGCGGCTACCAGATTCACCACTTGTTGGGTGTCCCGGCGCAGCGTGTCGAAGAACGCCGTGTTTCCCGAGCCGTTGATCACCGGCGGAATATCGTAGTACGGGGTGTGCAGGTGGCCGCCGGCCAGCGTAGTCAGCCCGAGCCCGAGCCGCACCCGGTTGGCCCGATACATGCTTTCGTTGGAGAGGTAGTCGCCACCGCCGCCGGAGACCGAGTAGCTGCCCGGTGCCGGGGCCCCGGAAGTCTTGCAACTGGACGGAGTCCTGCTGGCATTGGCGGACTCGCAGAACTTGGGGTTCAACTGGACGGAGCGGGTGCCGGTGCCGGCATCGATCATTTGCTGCGCGGGCAGGGTGGTCTCGATGAATTGGTTGTCGACCTGCGGCCAGCCCGAAGCCTGCGGCGCATCGCCGCGCGCGCTGTAGTTGTTGTTGTCCTGGGTGCCGCCGCGATTGCTGGCCGCCCATTTTTCGATGTTGTAGCCGGCCCCCGCGCCTTGGCTGATCGTGATGATGGTTCCCGGGCGCTGTTCGGCCGAGGCGCTCAAAGCGGTTCCGTAAATCTGTTCCACGATCCCGCCGTCGAAGGCCCGCCAATCCACGGGCAGCATCGCGGCCTGCACTACGGCCGGTCCGTTTTCGGTCTCGATCTCCTTGCCGTCCAGCTGCAGCGCGGCGATTCCGGACGGGTTGATCCGTTTGGCGCCGGTGCCGTCCAGGAAGAACGGATCGAAGCCGGTCAGCAGGACTCGGCGCTGGTCTTCCGCGCCGGCGGGGAAGCCGATCGAGGTGACCCCGCGCGATGCGTAGTCCAAGTCTTTGATCAGCTGATCGCGCTGCGCGGGTTCCAGCACGAAAAGCGGCAGCCATTGCCGAACGGCTTTGGTCATCGCGAGCCGCGCCCAATAGAGCGGTCGGTCGTCGATCTGCTCTGCGGAGCCTTGCTGGAGCCGGCCCTGGGCCCTGTCGACGGCGTCGCGCCAGAGCTGGTTTCCGGCTGCGGCGACCAGAGTTTTCGCCGCAGCCAGCGTAGCGGTCGAGCACAGCTCGCCGACCAGCTTGTCGACATTCGCGTTGAATCCGCCGGCTTCGATCAGAATGCTCGCGGTAGGCCTGCTCTGGCCTTGCAGCACGACGCTCAGCCGTTGCTCTTCGACCGTGATCGGCGCCAGTGGATTGCTGCATTGATTCACTGCTGATTCCTCCGGAACCGTGGTCGTCAGTTTCGGTGCCTCCGGAACCGCGGTCGCCGGCGCGGCGAAGCCCAGGCTGCCGACGGCGAAAGCGCTGGCCAGCAGGCCGGCCGGAATCCTCAGAGATTTCTTCATGGTGCTTCCCCTTAGCATCGTCGAAGCGGCCCGCAAGCGGCCTCCCGGTCGGCGAACGCCGACGTTCGTTCCTATGAGTATGCGACCGGAAATCAGATTGTTCAACAATATTTCGGAAATTGGCGGTGTTTTGCCAGTTTCCGGGCAGCGGCACGGTTTTCGTCGCCTAGGCTAGTCGGTATGGCGAAACAGAAGCCCAACCGGGCGATGAGGATCGCCGCGGATGCAGCGTTCACCGCGGACGGCCAACCCAAGCCCGCCCTGCAGAATGCCTTGTTGCAGGCGGTGGAGAGCCAGCGGCCGATGGTCAGGGCGAATCTGCGCCGACTGCGCCGGAAGTATCCGCAAGCCAGCCCGGCCGAATTGGCGGTCCGCTTGGACCGCGAGTTCATCAACACGGTGACCGGCTCGGGCGCCGCGATCGGTGCTACTGCGATCATTCCCGGCATCGGCACGCTGGCTTCGATGGGCATTTCCGCGGCGGCAACCGTCGTCTTCATGGAGACCACGGCATTGTACGCCTTGTCGATCGCGGAATTGCACGGGGTCCACCTGCAGGACCCGGAGCGTGCCAGGACCATGGTGATGGCGATCATGCTCGGCGAAGAAGGCACTGCCTTGATGCAGTCCTTCGCGGGCCGGGCCCTGGGCCGCGGCGGCAGTCCGCTGACCACCTGGGGAACCATGCTCGGCAAAAACGTGCCGATGGGGGCCATGAAAATGGTCAGCAGCCGGATCCAGAAAATGTTCGTCAGGCGGATGGTGGTCAGCCAAGGCGGCGCAATGCTCGGCCGGATGGTGCCGTTCGGCGTGGGCGCGGTGATCGGTGGAGCCGGAAACCTGATGATGGGCCGGTCCGTGGTCCGGGCGACCAAAATCGCCTTCGGCCCGCCGCCGCTGGCCTTGCCGGGAGATCTGGCGTTGCCACCGGCCCCTGCGGTATCGGTCCGCGGCCAACTGCAGGCGATCACCGCGAAATTGCCAGGCCGGAAGAAGCCCGCCGCCGACCGAACCGGAACGGGTACAGGAGAGATCGATGCCGTTGCAGATTGACCTCAACAGCGACTTGGGCGAATCCTTCGGGGCCTGGTCGATGGGCGACGACGAGGCTTTGCTGTCAACCGTGACCAGCGCCAATGTGGCCTGCGGCTTCCATGCCGGAGACCCGGTGACGATGTTGCGCACCGCGCAGACCGCACTGGCCAACGGCGTGGCGGTGGGGGCGCATCCGGCGTACCGGGATCTGGCCGGATTCGGGCGGCGCGCGATGGAGATTCCGCACGATGAGCTGTACGGCGACGTGCTCTACCAAATCGGGGCCCTGGCCGGCATGCTTGGCAGCCGGGGCGCAGGGTTGGCGTATGTGAAACCGCACGGTGCGCTGTACAACCGCATCGCCGCCAATCCCGGGCAGGCGGCGGCGGTCGCTGCTGCGGTTTCGGATTTCCGCGCGGATCTGCCGGTCCTCGGCTTGCCGGGATCCCGGATCCAAGCGGCCTGCGCCGATGCCGGGGTGCCGTTTTTCGAAGAGGCCTTCGTGGACCGCGGCTATCTGCCGGACGGCACGCTGGTGCCGCGTGGGCAGCCGGGCGCGGTGTTGCACGACGTCGAACAGATCGCCGAGCGTGCCGTGCGGATGGTGACCGAGGGCGTCGTCGCAGCCGTGGACGGCAGCTTGGTCGAGCTGAAGCCGGCTTCTTTGTGCGTGCACGGGGATACCCCGGGCGCGGTGCAGATGGCGCTCGCGGTCCGGTCTGCATTGGAAGCCGCCGGGGTGGAATTTGCCCGCTTCAGTTGAACCCCGGCTTTTGCCCTGCGGCGATTCCGCGGTTTTGGTCGAGCTTCCCGATCTGCAATCGGTACTGGCATTGTTCCGTGCGCTGGGTGCGCCGCCGCACGGTGTGATCGATGTGGTCCCGGCAGCCCGGACGATTTTGGTCACGTTCGATCCGGAACGGCTGGAGCAACCGACCGTGCTGGCTTGGATCGATGCCGCGGAGCCGGTGGAGCAGCCGGCACAAAGCGGTCCCGAGGTGCTCATCGACGTGGTCTACGACGGTCCGGATCTGGCGGAAGTCGCGCAGTACGCGGGGCTCACCGTCGATGAGGTGGTGCAGCTGCACACCGGTTCGGAATGGACCGCGGCGTTTACCGGTTTCGCCCCGGGGTTCGCCTATCTGGTCACCGACCACGAGCGGCTCCGGGTGCCCAGGCGGAACACCCCGCGGACGTCGGTTCCGGCTGGCTCGGTGGCGCTGGCGGGCGAATTCAGTGCGATCTACCCCACGTCCTCACCGGCCGGTTGGCAATTGATCGGCCGGACGTCGGCCCGATTGTGGGATGCCGGGAATGCCGCGAGCCCGGCGTTGATCCGTCCCGGCGCCAAAGTGCGGTTCCGGGCATCATGAGCATGCAGATCATTTCCACGGGCCCGCTTTCGCTGATCCAGGACTCGGGCCGCCCCGGCGCGGCGTCCTGGGGACTCGGGCCGGGCGGTGCGCTGGACCGGCAAGCCCTGGCCGCGGCGAACGGACTAGTCGGGAACCGCGCATCGGCCGCTGCGCTGGAGATCCTGATCGGTGGTTTCGCCGCCGAGTTCCGGCAATCCGGGAGCATCGCGGTGACTGGAGCGCAGGGCGAGATCATGCTCGATGGCGTGCCGGTCCCCGGCAACACCATGCAGCCGGTGCGCTCCGGCTCGAAGCTTTCGATCGGGCCGGCTGCCGCCGGTTTGCGGTATTACCTCGCGGTGTCCGGCGGCTTGCTCGCCGAGCCGGTCGCGGGATCCCGCTCCCGGGACGTGCTGGCGCAATTGGGGCCGGCCCCGCTGACCGCCGGAGACCTGATCGAGATCGGCCCAGCGGAAGAAACGGAAAGCCGGGCGACCAGCGCTCTGCTCTTCCGGGACCCGCCGACGCCGGGCAAGCCGTTGGCCCTGCGGGTGACCCCGGGGCCGCGGTTGGACTGGTTCGTGCCGAGTGCCTGGCATGACCTGGGCGCGCGGGTTTGGACCGTCTCCGCGGACAGCAATCGAATCGGCGTGCGGCTTTCCGGCCGGCCGCTCGGATTCGTCCGGGACGGCCAATTGCCGAGTGAAGGAATGGTCACCGGGGCGCTCCAAGTGCCGCCGTCGGGCCAACCCACGGTGTTCCTGGCGGATCGTCCGGTGACCGGGGGATACCCGGTGATCGCCGTGGTCCGGCGGGCCGACCTGGATTTGCTGGGCCAAGCGGCACCCGGCCAGCAGATCCGTTTCCTGGGTTGAGCCGGCCGGCAAGGTCCGCCCGCTCAGCCGATCTGCTGCGGCTGGGTCCCACTGAGTCCGACAGTCCGGTGGGACAAACCGAGTATGTCCCACTGAGCACGTGGACTCAGTGGGACATACTGGTTGCAATATCGTCCGGCGTGCCGCTCAGCCGAAGGCCAGATTCGCCACGGTGTAGATCGTCAGGCCGGCCAGCGCGCCCACCACGGTGCCGTTGATCCGGATGTATTGCAGGTCCCGGCCCACCTGGAGTTCGATTTTCGCCGATGCCTCTTTGGCGTCCCAGCGTTCCACGGTGTCGGTGATGATCGAGGCGATGTCGTGCCGGTAATTCCGGACCGCGTAGGCCACGGTCTCGGTGATCCAGCCATTGATCTTGCCGGCCAGTTCCGGGTCGGTGGACAGCCGGTTGCCGAAGTCACGCAGCACCGAGACGAATTTCTTCCGCAGCTCCGATTCCGGATCGTCGACCGCATTGAGCAGTGCTTGCTTCACGGTGTCCCAAGTCCGCCCGGCGAGTTCCTGGACCCGGGGCGAATCCAAGACCTGGGCTTTGACTTCCTCGGCCCGGGCGATCATCGCCGGATCGTGCTGCAGATCGTCCGCGAGCTTGACCAGATAGCCGTCCAAGGCTTGCCGGACCTGGTGGTCCGGTTCGGCCTGGACGGCGTGGACGAACTTCAAGGCTTCGTTGTAGATCCGGTCCCCGACGATGTCGTCGACGAAACCGGGCAGCCAGGAGGGCGCCCGGTCCGAGACGATGCTGGTCACCGTGGACCGGTTGTTCTCGACCCAATCGGAGGCCCGGTCCACCAGCAGGTCGACGAGTTTGCGGTGGTGGCCGTCGGCGAAAATCTGCCCGGCGAGCCGGCCGATCGGCGGTCCCCAGGGCGGGGCCAGCAGATACTGCCGGACCATTGACTCGATCACCTCGCGGACATCGTCGTCGCGCATCACTTCCATCGCGCCGCGGATCGCCACCGCACCTTCCGCGGCGATCCGCTCGGCGGATTCGGGTTTGGCCAGCCAAGCGCCGAGCCGTTCCGCTACGCCGACCGATGCGAGCTTTTCGCGGACCACGGATTCGGAGAGGAAGTTGCTTTCCACGAAATCGCCCAAACTGGCACCGATCGCGTCTTTGCGGTTCTGGATGATCGCGGTGTGCGGAATCGGCAACCCCAAAGGGCGGCGGAACAGCGCGGTCACCGCGAACCAGTCGGCGAGCGCACCGACCATCGCGCCTTCGCTGGCCGCCCGGACGTACTCCAACCAGGGGTATTCATCGCGGAGCCAGAACGAAAAGCCGAAAATGATCGCGGCGGCAATCAGCAGACTCAGGGCCAGCGTCTTCATTCGGCGCAGGCCGGTGCGCTTGATTTCGTCGGCTTCAGTGAGCGGATCCATACCGTAAGCCTAGGTTAACGCGGCGGTCACACCGTCCAGTTACCCTGGAGCCATGACTTTGGTTTATGCCCACCGCGGTGCCAGCGCGCAATTCGCCGAGCATACTCGAGCCGCCTATTTGCGGGCCATCGCCGACGGCGCCGACGGTGTTGAGTGCGATGTCCATCTGACCGCGGACCAACAGGTGGTGCTGTTGCACGATGCCACCTTGGACCGGACGTCCGACGGCACCGGTGCCGTCTCCGAGCAGACCTTGGCCGAACTGCGCGAGCTCGATGTCAGCTCCTGGAAAGGCGCTGACATCCCGGATGAGTTCGGCAGCCGCTCACAACAATTCCTGACCCTCGATGAGCTGCTGGAGATCCTGCTCGCCGCCGGGCGCCCGATCGGCCTGGCCATCGAGTTCAAGCATCCTGACCCGTTCGGGAACCGGCTCGAAGAAGCCGCACTGGAGGTGCTGCTGGCGCGCGGTTGGCTGCCGCAGAGTTCGACCCTGGGGAATCTGACCGTTTCCTTCATGAGTTTCGACCCGGATTCGCTCAAGTATTTGCTGGCCACGGTGCCCGGGAAACACCTCTGCCAATTGGTGGCCGCGGTGGACGTGGAGGAAATTCGGAAAGAGCTGGGCTTCGGCCCGTTGGCGGCGGCCGGTGCGGCTGCGGCTATGCGGATCGCGGTGGTGGAAGCCGAGCGGATGCTTGACGACGGCGAGGTGGACCTGGCCGGTCCGGGGGTGGCGTACCTGCGGACGCAGCAGCACCGGATCAAGCAGTGGCAGGAGGCTGGACGCCGGTTCCGGGTCTGGACCGTGGACGAACCCGAGGACCTGGAATTCTGTGTGGCCGCGGGGGTGCAGGAAGTCACCACGAACCAGCCGGCAGCAATCCTGGCGCTGCTCGGCCGCTAGTCCCCTCCGCCGAACGTGGAGTTGTGGCGGTTAAGATCCGTGCTTAACCGCCACAACTCCACGCTCAGGGGGTGCCACGTCCCGGGACCACGATGTTCTTCAGCACGCCGGAGGAACCGGCGGTTTCCAGGGCTTGGCGCACCTGGTCCAAACCGAAGTGCCCGGAAACCAAAGCGTCGAGGTCGATCGCGCCGCGCTCGACCAAGCTGATCGCCGTCGGCCAGGTATTCGCATAACGGAAGACCCCGGTGACCGACAGCTCGCGGTTCTGGATCACCGATATCGGCAATGCGTAGTCGTCTGAGCCCATTCCGATCAGGACTGCGCGCCCGGCCGGGGCCAGCGAACGCAAGCCTGACCTCACCGCTGCGGGCGCTCCGGAGGCATCGAAGAACACTGAGAAGCGCGGCTCGGCGCTCAGATCGGTTTCCCGCGGGTCGAAGGCCGCATCGGCGCCCAGCTGGCGGGCCAGTGCCAGGCGGGCCGGGTCCAAATCAGTGACCACCACTTCCCGGGCGCCGTAGGCCCGGGCAACCTGCGCCATGATCAGGCCGATCGGCCCGGCGCCGGAGATCAGCACCCGGTCTGCCGGATCGAGTGCGGCTTTCCGGGCGGCTGCGATACCCACCGAGAGCGGTTCCACCAGTGCTGCGGCGTCGTCGCTGACCGATTCCGGCACCCGGTGCGCGAAAACCGACTGGATGAGGACGAATTCGGCAAAGGCTCCGTCGACCGGCGGGGTTGCGTAAAACTCCATCTGCGGGTCCAGGTTGTAGTGCCCGGCCAGCGTCTGCGCCGAATCGAAGCTCGGCCGCTGCGGTTCGATGGAGACCCGTTCGCCGATCCTGGCCGGCGTTACTGCGCTGCCGACGGCGACTATGGTTCCGGCAGCTTCATGGCCCAGGACGATCGGCGCATCGACGACGAAGTCGCCGATCCGGCCCTCCCGGAAGTAGTGCACGTCGGAGCCGCAAACGCCAACTGAACTGACCTGCACCAGGACCTGGTCGGCGTCTGGCACCGGTACCTGGCGCTGTTCCAGGACCAACTCCAACCCGGGAGTCAGCACGCTGGCGGTCATGGTCGTGGGCAGTTCCAAGGGCATGGCAATTCCTTCGTCGATGAGTCCAGAAACATTATGGCCTCGTCCGGCGAGCGCTCACTCGTTTGAGAATTTGCGGGCCCGGCACTCGGCAGGCCTATTTCCTGACCGGAGCGGTCGAGGCCCGCAAAACCAGTTCCGGTTCGAAAAGCAGCTCGTCGACCGGCCGGGCATTGCCCTCGATCTGGTCGATCAAATAGCGGACCACCATCTTGCCCATCGGCTCGATGGGCTGGCGCACCGTGGTCAGCGGCGGATCCGTACTGTTCATCAGTGCGGAATCGTCGAAACCGACTACCGAGACGTCGTGCGGCACGCTCAGCTCCAGGCGGCGGGCAGCCCGGATCGCACCCAAGGCCATCGGATCCGAAGCGCAGATGATCGCGGTCACTCCGGCCTGCAGGAGCCGGTTGGCACCGGCCTGGCCCGCTTCGAGCGAATAGTGCCCGTAGACGATCTGCTCCTCGGGCAGTCCGATGCCGGACTTGGCCGCGAATGCCCGTGCGCTGCCGAGTTTGCGCAGCGACGGAACATGGTCGGCCGGGCCCAATAGGACGCCGATTTTTTCGTGTCCCAATTGGCGCAAATGGCCGAAGGCCTGTTCTATCGCGACTGCGTCGTCGCAGGAGACCGCGGGGAAGCCCAGCTCGGCGACCGGGGCATTCACCAACACGGTGGGCAGTTTGAGTTCGTGCAGCCTTTTGTAATGGTCGTGCGACGCCTCGTTCTGGGAGTACATGCCGCCGAGGAAAACCACCCCGGAAACCTGTTGCTGGAGCAGCAACTCGACATAGTCGGCCTCGGAAATTCCGCCCACGGTCTGGATGCAGAGCACCGGGGTGTAGCCGTTCTGCGCCAGGGCCCCGCTGACTACCTCGGCGAACGCCGGGAAGATCGGATTCTGCAATTCAGGCAGAACCAAGCCCACCAAACGGGCGCGTTCGCCGCGTAATTTGGTGGGCCGCTCATATCCCAAGACGTCCAAGGCGGTGAGCACTGCTTCGCGGGTGCTGGCCGAGACGCCCGGTTTGTTGTTCAGGACACGGCTGACCGTGGCTTCGGAGACCCCGACTTTTTGCGCAACTTCGGCAAGGCGCTGTGACATGGCGTCAAGTTTACGCAAATCAACGCAAAAAGCAGACAGCACCCGAGGCGCGGCGCAGGCACACAGTCCGGGCACAGCTGGAAATGTGGTTGAGTGGGGTTATGGCGTCGCGCATCGAAGACTATGCCTTGCTTTCCGATATGCATACCGGGCCGCTTGTGGCGAAGACCGGCAGCATCGATTGGCTGTGCTTTCCACGGTTTGATTCGGCGTCGATTTTCGCCGCGTTGCTCGGCACCGAAGAGCACGGCCGTTGGCTTCTGGCCCCGGAATCCGCAGCCGCGAAAGTGCGGAGTTGGCGTTATCTGGATCGCAGTTTCGTGCTCTGCACCGAGTGGGAGACCGAGACCGGAGTGGTTCGGGTGACCGACTTCATGCCGCTCGGCGATCGGCGCGCTTCGATCGTCCGTCGGGTCGAAGGGCTCAGCGGAACCGTCCGGATGAGCCACGAACTGGTCCTGCGGTTCGAGTACGCCCAAGTGCTCCCCTGGGTATCGCGCACGCTGGACGGCGACGGCGAAGGAGTCCTGGTCGCCATCGCCGGCCCCGATGCGGTGAGTTTGCGGGGTCCGCACCTGCCGGTCGCGGTCGACCATCGGCACCGCGGCGGATTCGACGTCGGGCAGGGCGAGACGCTGGACTTCGAACTGGTCTGGTACCCCTCGCATCGACCGATCCCGGCCGCGATCGACATCGATGAGGCCTTGCACAGTACCACTGCGCGTTGGCAGGACTGGGCGGCCGACTGC
This sequence comes from Arthrobacter russicus, assembly GCF_031454135.1. Lineage (NCBI taxonomy): Bacteria > Bacillati > Actinomycetota > Actinomycetes > Micrococcales > Micrococcaceae > Arthrobacter > Arthrobacter russicus. The sequence goes on along the minus strand of NZ_JAVDQF010000001.1, from coordinate 1,910,768 downwards.
GACCAGGACGGCCCATTCGCAGCCGAGGTGCAGCGCTCGCTGCTGGTCTTGCGCGCGTTGACCCATGAAGACACCGGCGGCATCGTCGCGGCGCCGACTACCTCACTGCCGGAAGATTTCGGCGGAGCGCGCAATTGGGACTACCGGTTCTGCTGGTTGCGCGACGCGGCGTTGACCCTCGAAGCGATGCTCACGCACGGCTATGCGCAAGAAGCCCTGACTTGGCGTAATTGGCTGCTCCGGGCGGTTGCCGGAGACCCCGAGGACCTGCAGATCATGTACGGTCTGGGCGGCGAACGCGAACTTCCGGAAAAGGAATTGCGGCACCTGCCGGGTTACGAAAATTCCGTTCCGGTGCGGATCGGCAATGGCGCGGTGGACCAATACCAGGCGGATGTAGTGGGCGAGGTGATGGTGGCCCTGCACCGGCTGCGGGAGACCGGCAGCACCGAGGACCATTTCTCCTGGCCGCTGCAGCGCTCGCTGCTCGGTTTCGCGGAGCGGCACTTCGAGGACAAAGACCAGGGGCTGTGGGAGATGCGCGGCGATCCGCACTATTTCACGCATTCCCGGGTCATGATGTGGGCGGCTTTCGACCGGGGCGTCCAAGCCGTGCAGACTTCCGGCCTGCCCGGGCCGGTGGAGCGGTGGGCGGAGTTGCGCGATCGACTCAAAGCCGAGGTCCTCGCCCAGGGGTTCAATCAGGAGTTGAACAGTTTCACGCAGACTTACGGCGGCACCACGACGGATGCCTCGCTCCTGGTGCTGCCGCACGTCGGCTTCATCGACTATGAAGATCCGAAGATGCTCGGCACCGTGGCCCGGATGGAAAAGGAGCTCCTGGATGCCGACGGATTGCTCTTGCGCTACCGGACCGACTCCGGTTTGGACGGGTTGGAACCGGGTGAGCATCCGTTCCTGGCCTGCTCCTTCTGGCTGGTGGAACAGTATGCGCACAGTGGCCGAGCTGCCGAGGCGAAGCTGCTGATGGAAAAGCTCGTGGGATTCTGCAATGAACTTGGTCTGCTCAGCGAGGAGTATGCAACCGGGGAGCGTAGGATGGCCGGGAACTTCCCGCAGGCGTTTTCGCATCTGGCTCTGGTCCGGGCCGCTGACGCTTTGCAGAAACCACCGGTGGGATGAGACTTCGTCAACCGCGGCAGCGCGGCGATTGAGAGGAAGCACGATGAGCAAGCCCTGGGCAGCCTGGTCTTTGGCGGCGTTGCTGACTGCCAGTTCGGTGCAGCACTTCCGCAACCCGAAATTCTTCTATCGCGTGGTACCGCGCAGCATTTCCACCGATACCAATGGCGACTTCGCGGTGCTCAGCCGCCGTGACTGGGTCGCCTTGAGCGGTGTCATCGAGGCGGTTGCTGCGGCCGGACTGCTCATTCCAGCCACGCGGAAAGCCGCAGCCACCGGCACCGCGGCGATGTTTGCGGCGTTCACGGCGGGCCACGTCTCGCACCTGAAGCAAGCCTTCGGGCCT